>JAXDLE010000091.1:0-34068 GCA_034666725.1 Chloroflexota bacterium | reverse complement strand
CGCGCGACGAGGTGGTGGCGCGACTCGGCGTCGATCCTGCGCGGGTCGCGGTCGTGTATCCGGGCGCCGACCACCTGGGCAGCATCGAACCGGCGGCGAGGGACCTTGATCTGCCCGAGCGCTATGCGCTATTTGTCGGCCAGACCGAGCCGCACAAGAACGTGGGCCTGCTGCTCGACGCCTGGCGCGCCGGCGTACCCGCCGACCTGCACCTGGTGATCTGCGGCCCGGCCGGCCGCGACGACGAGCGACTACGCCGCATGGCGGGCGCGGCCGAGCTGCGCACACGCGTCCATTTCACCGGCCGGCTCGACGATGCGGCCCTGGCGCGGGCCTACCAGGACGCGCGGCTGTTCCTGTTCCCGTCGCTCGGCGAGGGCTTTGGCTTTCCACCCCTCGAGGCGATGGCGCGCGGCGTCCCGACGGCCGTATCGACAGCGGGCGCGCTGCCCGAGGTAACAGGCGACGGGGCCATGTCCTTCGAGCCCGACGACGCGGAGGCGCTGGCCGCCCTGGTGACGCGACTCGCAACGGACTCGAACCTGCGCAGCAGACTGCGCACCGAGGGTCCCAAGGTCGCGGCGCAGTACACCTGGGCCGCGACTGCGGCCGCACTCTGGGAAGAGGCACGCCAAGCTGTCGCTGCTTGACATCGTGATTGCCGCACTGGCCCTGCTCGGCCTACTAGCCGTGGCCTGGCTCATGCCGCGTCGTCCGCTCGCGGCAGTCGGTGTCGTCTTCATGCTCGCGGTGCCCTCGGGCATCGTCCTCGATCTGCCGGTGGGCACGATGCGCCTCGAGCAGCCGGCGCTTGCCGGGTTGATCGCGCTCACGATTTGGCACCGCCGGGCGCTGGAGCTGCCGCCAATCCGACCCCTGCTGCCGATCATCGTCGCCGGTCTCGTATACCTCGCGACGCTGACCCTCTCATCTGCCTTTGTGGCGCAGGACCCGGGCGCAAGCCTGCGCCTCGTCGCTTGGACGGCGTTGTCGATGACGGGCGGCCTCTGTGTGGCACTGCTCCTGGCGGGCCGGGCGGCGCGAGCGCTGCCGTCGTTCAGCGGGCCCGCCGCGGTAATCGCGACCGTGGGCCTGCTCTCGGCTATCGGCTACTTACTGTTCGCGCTCGGCTTTCCGTGGGTCGGCGATGCGGACACGGAGTCGCCGCGCATATTCGCGTTCACGCTCGAGCCCAACCTGTATGCCAGCCTCCTCGGCGCGGCCATTCCGCTGGCGCTCGAACGCTGGCGCGCCCGACCCTCGCTGGCCGCGCTCGCCGTCGCACTGGTGCTGCTTTTGGCCATCGGCCTCGGAGTGACCCGCGGCGCCTACATCGGGCTCGCGGCCGGCTTGATCGTGCTGTTCGGGTTGACCTGGCTGCGCGCGAAGCAATCGGCCGGACTGCGCGCCATGGCAATCCTGGTACTGCTGGCTGGTGGCGTGGGCCTGTTCATGCCCAAGCTGCTGCTCGATAGCCACCATTCGGGCTTGATCGCCCAACCGCCGCCGTCGGGCGGACCACTTCCGACCGGCGGGCCAACCCCGACAGGCGGACCACCTCCGACAGCCGCGCCCGCGGACGAGCTGCAGACCTTTGAATACCGGCTCATCCGACTGCGCCTCGGCCTCGATGAATGGCGGGAGAGCCCATTGATAGGCCTCGGCGCCTACTCATTCGGACAGCGTCACGAGGACTTCTCGCACCGCCAGGACGTCATCGCGTCGTGGCCGGTGTTGGTGCTGCATGACACGGGCGTCATCGGCATGGGCGGGTTGCTCGCCCTGCTCGGGCTGCTCGGTCTGCGCCTTTGGCGCACGGCCGGCGATTCGGCGCGCGGCCCCACGGCCGCTGCCTATGCCGGCGCGGTCATGGTGCTCCTCGTTGCCTACCTGGCCACGACCGCGCTGCATTTCGCGGTCACGTGGCTGATCTTCGGCGGCGCGCTCGGCGCAACCATCCACTGGCAACGCGGTGTCGCGGACGCGGAAGGGACGGTCGCGGGTCCGGCCTGGCGTCTCACAGCACCGCTCACGGAGCGGTCACGCCGGCGCAGGTTCGAGAGATTCATGGCGCTGATGGCGCCGCGCGAGGGCGAGCGCGTCCTTGACGTCGGCATCACGAACAAGGAATGGCGGTCGAGCAACTTCCTCGAGGCGCATTACCCCTGGCCGCGCCAGATCACCGCCGTGGCGCCGGACGCGGCGCCGGCATTCAGCGCCGCATTCCCCGGCGTGTTGCTCATGAAGGCTGACGGCCGCGCGCTTCCATTCGCTGACGCCGAATTCGACATCGGCTACTCGAACGCGGTCATCGAACACGTCGGGTCGCGTGACGACCAGCGCCGTTTTGTGGAGGAGATCGTGCGCACCAGCCGCAGGGTGTTCCTGTGCACGCCCAACCGCGGCTTCCCAATCGACCCGCACACGCTGCTGCCATTCGTGCATTGGCTGCCGCGGCCCTGGTGGTATGCGGTCCTGCGCTCGACTGGAAACGCCCATTGGGCAAGCGAGTCGATGCTCAACCCGTTGTCAGGACGCGACCTGGCCGGACTGTTCCCCACGGGGACCATCGTCCGCATCGAGCGCCAGCGGCTGTTCGGCCTGACGAGCGTCCTGATCGCAATTGCCGAGCCGGCGCCCGAGCGAACGCAGCCCTAGGTCCGCGCCACGGTGCGATAGACCCGCGCCATCGCCTCGGCGGCGCGAGTCCAGGTGAACCTTGCCAGGTGGTCCGGAGCTCGCCCGCGCAGCTCGTCGCGCAAGCGCACGTCGTCTAGCGCAGAGCGCAACGCGGCGGTGATCGCGTCGACGTCAGTCGGGTCGACCAGGATGCACGCGTCCCCCGCCGCCTCAGCGACGCCGGTCGTGTTGCTGGCCACGACGATTGCGCCCGATGCCAACGCCTCCACGACCGGCAGCCCGAAGCCCTCGTAGAGCGACACGTACGCGACCGCCGCGGCCGTCCCGTACAGCGCGCGCAGGACATCATCGGTGACGTAGCCCAGGCGATGGACCCAATCCGTCGCCTGGTTCGCGGCGATCGCCGCGTCGACCGCATCGTTGGTCGCGCCGTGCGGGCCGGCGAGCACAAGACCAACGTCAGGACGGCCGTCATCGCGCAGCGCCCGGACGGCCGCGATCAGGCGGGGCAGGTTCTTTCGCTCGTGGCTGGTGCCAACGAAGAGCACGAAACGCGGCGGCAGATGCTGGCCGGCCAATGCCGCAGCGGCTTCCATCGTGCTTGTCGGGCGCCAGTGGGAAGCCACGCCGTCGTGGACGACATGCACTTTGGCCGGAGGCAGGTGATACAGCTCGATAAGCCGCTGGCGCGTGAACTCGGAGACCGCCGTCACGGCTGCCGACCGGCGGACCGACAGCCTGACGAGCCACTGCAGGCGCAGTCGTGTTGGCAGCCGGAACAGCTGCGGCTGATCCTCGAACGACACGTCGTGGACTGTCGTGACGAGCGGCGGGCCACCGACCGGCGGACCGACATAGCTCACCTGCAGGACCTGCGCGCCGTCGCGCCCGGCGCGCCACGGCAGTTCGAACGGGATGCGCAGCTGGGGGATCCGCGTTCGCAGCTCGCGTATCCCCGGGACGTGCTCGGAACCCGCCGGCCAGGTGACGCCGCGATCGACGTAGGCAAGGACTTCCATGTCGGCCCGCGCCGCGAGGGCATTCGCGAGCTCGATCGCGTAGCGCTCGTTGCCGGTGAGACGCCGCCCAACGGTGTGCGCGTCGAAGGCGACGCGGATGGGCCGCTCGGCCGCAAGGGGCGCGGCGGCCAGCGCGGCCCCGGCAGGCGGGGCCCCGGCAGGCGAGGCCCCGGCAGGCGCTAGCATCTGGCCGATGTTATGCGCGCCGGCGCGGTGGAGCGCCACGTCGAGCGCCCCGTCGAGCGCTGCAGCTGTTGCGCGCCGGTGAGAATCGCCATCCTCGGCACGCGCGGAGTGCCTGCGCGGTATGGCGGGTTCGAGACCTTTGCCGAAGAGCTGGGCGCCCGCCTCGCGGCGCGCGGCCACCAAGTGACCGTGTATGGCCGGAACCAGTGGGTGCTGCGCGGCATCAAGCACCACCGCGGCATGGAGATCAGACGCCTGCCCGCGCCGCGCTCGAAATACCTCGAGACCGTCGTCCACACGCTCTTCGCAGCATTCGCCGTTGCGCCGCGGCGCTACGACGTGATCTACGTGTGCAACGTCGCCAACGCGCCGGCCGTGCTGGTCCTGCTGGCGGCGCGCAAGAAGGTCGTGCTCAACGTCGATGGGCTCGAATGGCAGCGCGCCAAATGGGGCCTGCTCGGGCGCAGCTACTACCGCTTCTGCGCCTGGCTGGCGGCCCATCTGCCGGTCCACATCGTCACCGACGCGCATGTCATCCAGGGCTACTGGCAGCGCCACTACAACCGGACGAGCGACTACTTCGCCTACGGCACCAGCCTCAGCCCTGTCACGGACGACGGCACGCTGGCCAGGCTCGGCCTCGAACCAGGGCGCTACGTCCTCTACGTGAGCCGCCTCGAGCCGGAGAACAATGCCGATCTTGTGGTCGCTGCCTACGCGAACGTCCGGACCGATCTGCCGCTGGCCCTGGTCGGCGATGCGCCGTACGCCGGTGATTTCATCGCTCGACTGCGCGACGCAGCGACGCGCGACCCGCGAGTGAGACTGCTCGGGGCGCACTACGGCAGCGAGTACCAAGTGCTGCGCTCGCATGCGGCGGCATACGTCCAGGCGACCGAGGTCGGCGGCACGCATCCCGCGCTGGTCGAGGCCATGGGCTTTGGCAACGCTATCGCGGCAAACGACGTGCCCGAGCATCGCGAGGTGCTGGGCGAGGCTGGGCTGTATTACCGCGGAGCCCCGGCGCTGACCGACGCGCTGCAGCGGCTGCTTGACGATCCGGTGCTGGCGACGGCCATGCGTACGCGCGCGACCGATCGGGCGCGCGAGAGGTACGACTGGGACTCGATCGCCGCCGAATACGAGAGCTGGCTGGAAGGACTGTGATGAGTGCCCAGCCGCCTGACGAGCGCGTCATGCCGGTGGTCCTCGCAGTGGACGTCGAACCCGAGCCCGGTGGCGGGACGTGGCGCGACGCGCGACCGTGGCGCGGTTTCGAGCGCTGGCTCGAAGTCATGCCCGAGCTGCGCGGGAAGCTGGAGAAGCTCACCGGAGCACCGGTGCATTTCGCGTGGTTTGTGCGCTGCGATCCACAGATCGCTGATATTTATGGCGATGCGGCATGGGCTGCCGATCGCTACTCGCAGGGTTTCGACGCCCTGCGTGCCGCGGGCGACGAGATCGCCATCCACCCGCATGCATGGCGCTGGGATGCCGGCCGAGCTCGCTGGTTGCACGACAACGCCGATCCGGCCTGGGTGGAGCATGTCCTCGAGACCGGCTTCGGGCGTTTCGCGGCGGCATTCGGCCAGCCCGCGCGTGCTCACCGCTTTGGCTCGCGGTTCTTGACAGCAGCCATCGTGCACTGGCTTATCGCGCATGGTGTTCGCGTTGACACGACGCTCGAGCCGGGCACGCCTCCCCTGCGTACGCTGGACGTGAAGACGGAGTCGACGGGCATCGTGCCCGACCAGCGCGGCGTGCCGCGTCAGCCCTATCGACCCGACCCAGACGATCCGTTCCAGCCCGCCGCGATCGATTCATTGCCGCCCGGCGCGGGGCTCTGGATGCTGCCTCACTCGGCGTTCGACCCGCAGCGGCTCATCCCGGCGTGGCGCCAGGTGGCGCGGCGCGTGCGCTTCTTTGGCCAGGCCCGTTACCGCCCGGCGCAGCTCTGGACACCCCAGGACCCGGCTGGATTCTGGGACCTCGCCCTCGCAGCCGCACACGAACTGCCGCAGCCGTATCTCCTGCTCGCCGCCCGCTCCAGCGCCCTGTTCGACGCCGAGCCGGCGCGCCACACCATGGGCAAGCTCGACGCATTGCAACGCCACCCGGCCGTGTCGCGGATGCGCTTCCTTACGGCGCTCGAGGCGCTCGACAGCCTTGTCGGCGCTCAGTAGGCAAGACGTGGCCGGGTTGCCGGCGCGTATCGGCATCGCCCACGAGACCTGTTTTGGCTTTCTGCGGGAGTTGGGCGAGGCGGTGATGGACATCGCCCGCGAGAGCGGCCGTGACGCGCGCGACGTCGATAGCGCTGACGACGAGGCAGGGGTGGACCTCGTGCTGGCCATCGGCAGCGTCCATCTCTACCCCGACCTCGTGGCGCGACCGCGCTCCGCACGACGCATCCTGTGGCACACCGAGCCACTGCCGCGCACCACGGCACCCTCGCGCAGTGGCGTTCATCAATGGCTGCCGACAGGCCGAATTCTCGACATTTCCCGCGCTGCACTGCCGTCACTCGAACGAAGCGCCGCGTGGCGGTGCTGGCGCGAGCAGGCCGCGAACGTGCGTGAGCCACTCACCAATCTGGCTCAGCTACGCCACCATGCCGCTGCGTTCGACCGCATCGTGATCGATGCCCACTCCCGAGCCGAGGGCGCGTTCGAGGCAGGCCTGCATGTGGAGGTGGTCCCGTTCGGCTACCACTCCACGTGGGCGGGGCCGATCGGCGCGAGCGGGCAGCGCGATATCGAAATCGTTGCCATGGGCAACGTATCGCCCATCGCCCGGCGCCTGCGCATCCTCACCGCGCTCGAGGACGAGCTCAGCCGGTCGAACATCAAGGTGTCCCGGATCAGCGGGCATGTCTACGGCGCCGCTCGGCGCAGCGCCCTGGAACGAGCGCGCGTCTCGATCGATATCCACCGGATCCCGGGCGGCTATCCGCTCTACAACTTCATCCTGGCCTCCGCCGCCGGGGCAGCGCTGCTGACCGAGCCGCTCATCAAGCCCGCGCCGCTCGTGGCCGGCGTGCACTATGTCGAGGCAGAAGCAGCCGACCTGGCGCGGGCGGCGCGCGACCTGCTCGCCGACGAGCCGCGCCGGCTGCGCATGGTCGAGGCCGCGCAGCAGCTATTGCGGACCGACCTCGACCTGCATCGGACTCTGCCGCTTGCTCTGGGCTAACCGACTTTCCTCCGCAGCCGGCCTGCTGGCCGCTGCTGCGCGTCGGCTGCCGACCTCCGCTGGGGCGCGGATGTCGCTGTGCCTCCTTGCGGGCTACCATCGGTCGCCGTGAAAGGCATCGTCCTCGCCGGCGGCAGTGGTTCGCGCCTCGATCCGCTGACGCGTGTCACCAACAAGCACCTGCTGCCCATCTACGACCGGCCGATGATCTTCTATCCGCTCGACACGCTGCGCGATATGGGCGTGACCGAGGTGATGGTCGTTCTGGGCGGCAAGAGCATCGGCGACATAGTCGAGCTGCTCGGTGACGGCAGCGAGTTCGGTCTGAGCCTGACGTACCGCTACCAGCGCGAGGCGCTGGGCATCGCCCAGGCGATCGGCCTGGCGCGTGACTTCGTCGGGGATGACGCATGTTGCATCGTTCTCGGCGACAACATCCTGCGCGGCGAGTCGCTGCGCGCGGTAGCCGCGGCGTTCGAGGCCGGCAGCGCCGGCGCGGGCTGCGTCCTCTACCGAGTCGATGACGCGCGGCGTTTCGGCGTCGCCGAGCTGGACGCGTCGGGCCGCGTCGTGGCGTTCGAAGAAAAGCCGGACAACCCCAAGAGCGACGTCATCCCGATCGGCGTCTACTTCCTCCGACCGGACGCCTTTGAGGTGATCGACACGCTCAGGCCTTCCGCGCGCGGCGAACTCGAGATCACCGAGCTGCTCAACCATTTTGCCCGCCAGGATCGCCTGGCGAGCCATTACTACGACGGCCACTGGTCGGACGCGGGCACGCACGAGTCGCTGCTCCACGCCGCGCGCCTCAGGGCCGAACAGGACTGATGCGCCTGCTCGTGGCCGGCGGCGCCGGCTTCATCGGCTCAACTTTCGTCGCGCGCCGCCTCGCGGCCAGCGCCGATTCGATCGTGGTCCTCGACAAGCTGACCTATGCGGGCTCGCGCGAGAACCTGGCTGAGATCGAGGCTGACGCCAACCTGGGACCGCGGCTCCGCTTCGTGCAGGGCGACATCTGCGACGCGGACATCGTTGGGTCGCTGCTCGCCGAGGCTGACGCAGTGGTGAACTTCGCGGCCGAAACACATGTCGATCGCTCCATCGCCGCGGCGGATGACTTCCTGCGCACCGGTGTCACGGGCGTGCACGTGCTGCTCGAAGCGGTCCGCAGGGCGGCCGAGGCACGGCCTGACGCCGCGCCACGCCTGGTCCAGGTGTCGACCGACGAGGTCTACGGCACGATCGAATCTGGCGCCGCGGACGAGGACGCGCCCCTGAGACCGCGCAGCCCGTATGCGGCTGCCAAGGCCGCGGGCGACCTGCTGTGCCTGGCCTATCACGTGACCCACGGCACGGACGTGGTCATCAGCCGCGGGGCGAATACCTACGGCCCGCGTCAGCACCCGGAAAAGCTCGTGCCGCTGTTCATCACCAACGCACTCGAGGGCGAGCCGCTGCCGTTGTATGGCGACGGGCGGCAGCGCCGCGACTGGCTGTTCGTCGACGATCACGCCGACGCCATAGCGCTGTTGCTCGATCGCGCCGCGCCGGGCGGTGTCTACAACGTCACCGGTGGCGACGAGCGCATCAATCGCGACGTTGCCGACGTGATCCTGGCCGCGACCGGGAGATCGGCGGACCTATTGCGCAGCGTCGCCGACCGGCCCGGCCACGATCGGCGGTACGCGATGACCGGTGACCGATTGGCCGCACTTGGCTGGCAGTCGCGCGTCACCTTTGCCGATGGCATGGCCCATACGGTCGCGTGGTATTCGGCTAACCGCGCCTGGTGGCAGCGCGCACGCGGTCCCGGGTGGGCCGACTACTACGAGCGCCTGTACGGCCGGCGGCTCGCGGAGTCGACGCCCGCTTAGTCAACAGGCCGCGGCACTGCATCGCCTTGGGGGCCCGCCCTCGTTCCGGCAGTCACCAGGCAGGGGATACTAGGGCGGAGATGAGTGCGCGTGATTGTGTCGCGGTGACCGGGGCCGGAGGCCGCCTCGGCCGCGCCCTTGTGGAATTGCTGCGCGCGCAGGGCCGCGAGGTCGTCACGTGGAGCCGGCCGGAATACGACCTGGAGGATGGGGCGTCAGCGGAGCGCCTCGTGGCGCGAGATAGACCGACGCTCGTCTACCACGCCGCGGCCTGGACGGACGTCGACGGCTGCGCTCTGGACCCAGCGCGCGCGGAGCGGCTCAACGGAAAGGCGACCGCAGATCTCGCGCGCGCCTGCGTCGCGGCCGGCGCGGGGCTCGTATACGTGTCAACAAACGCCGTCTTCGATGGCCGGCGTGTCGACGGGCGCGGCTACGCCGAGGACGACGCGACCGCGCCCACCAATGCGTACGGCGCCAGCAAGCTGGCTGGTGAGCATGCTGTGCAGGACGCGTACTGGGGCAGCCGGACCAATGCCTGGATCGCGCGCATCTCGTGGCTCTTCGGCGCGCCGGGCGGCGACTTCCCGGATAAGGTGCTGGCGGCGGCCGACAGTCTGCCTGCCGGCGAGCTGCTGGCGATGGTCGCCGACGAGACGGGCCGACCGACGTACAGCACCGACCTGGCGGCCGTGCTCGTCGAGCTGCCGAGCGTCGCACCGCCGGGCGTGATTCACCTCGCCAACGGCGGCCAGGCAACGCGCTATGACTGGGCCGAGCGCGTATTGCGCCGCTGCCGCCCCGGGGTCGGGCTGCGTCCGGTGAGCCACGCGGAGTACGAGCGCCCCGCGACCGTGCCGCGTTGGGCTGTGTTGGACAGCACTCGCTCGGAGGCGCTGGGCATCTCCATACGCCCATGGACCGATGCGCTCGCGGACTACCTCGAGGCGCTCTGCCCCAGCCCGCCTACGAGCTAGCGCGCGGCGCGCGCTCGCGCGACCGCATCGGCAAGAGCCGGCGCTGATCTGTCTCGTTCGGACAGGATCGGCGTGCCGGAACGCCAGGGGATGGCGGCTGCCGGGTCGTTCCAGGCAAAGCCGTGCTCATCGGTGGCGTCGTATTCGGCCGTCACGAGGTATAGCAGGCTGACGCCGGTCAGCGCCCACAACCCGTGCGCGACACCGACCGGGATTACCAGGCAGTCGCCGCTCGTCAGCTCCAGGTTGAGCGTCGGCGCCGGTCCACTGCCACCGGCGAGGAGGTCGCGGATGTCAGCCAGGCCCACGTCGCCGCGCCCGTCGAGCAGGACCCAGATATCCGTCTGGCGCAGATGGAAGTGCACTCCGCGCAACGCGCCCGCGCGGCTGACCGTGTGGTTGGCCTGGGCCAGCGAGTCGAGCTGAAGGTCGGCGAGCCAGGACGCGCGCCACGCCTCGCGCAACGTGCCGCGTGGGTCGTCGTGGGGCACGAGCGAGCGGCGCATCACGCCCGGCATTGAGGTCGGCCGCCAGCCCTGCTCCATGCGCGCCAGCATACGGGCGCGAGGACCGCGGGCCATCACTTTCCTCCGCCGCGGGCATTCGGCCCGTGCTGCGCGCGACAGTGGTCCGGCCCCGACGAGGCGTCGGTGCAGTCCCCGTCGCTTGCGCTGCCCGTACACTCGCGAACACATGATCCGGCGTCACACGACCGCGCTGCGCGCCCTGCTCATGGCCATCGACTTTGCCGCGGCGACGCTGTTGTTCGCCCTCGTGTCGGTGGCGCGCTACGGGCCCGACTGGATCAACGAGTGGGCGCGCCTGGGGCTCGACGGGCGCCTCGCCGCGCTCGCCTATGGCGCGGCCTGGGTCACGCTCGTCTGGCTGGGCGGCCTGTACCGGCTGCGCGCCCGCTGGTCGCTCCGCGCCGATGCCGTGAGTCTTTTGCGCGCAACCGGCCTGCTCGCCGTGGCGCTGATCACGCTGCTCTTCGTCATTCACGTGTCTGACGCCAGCCGGCTGTTGATCGGCCTGCTGCTCGCCTCAATGGCCGGTCTGGCTGTGGTGTCGCGCGTGGCGTTGCGACTCATCCTGGCGATGGCACGGCGGCGCGGCTACATGACCCGGTTCATGCTCGTGATCGGGGCCAACGCCGCCGCCCAAGACTTCGCCGACCGGATCGAGCGCCACGCCGATCTCGGTCTGGTCGCGGTCGGACATCTCTCGGCGGACGATGTCGATCCGCGCCTGACACGCCCGGTGATCGGGACGCTCGACGACATCGAACGCGTCCTGCATGAGCACGTTGTCGACGAGGTCGCGATCTGCCTGCCGGTCGAGCGCTGGGACATGGTCGAGCCGGTGACTCGGCTGTGCGCCGGCGAGGGCCGCGCAGTGCGCATTCCCGGTGACGGTCGCGGCCCCACGGTGGCCGGCGCCCGGACAGAGGACTTCGAGGGCTTGACCGTCACTTCGCTCGTGTATGGCCCGGATCGTGCCGTCGCGCTTTTCCTGAAGCGCGCCGTTGACGCCCTACTCGCCGGCGTCTTCCTGGTCGTTCTCAGCCCGCTCTTCGTCGCGTTGGCACTGTACATCCGCCGGCGTGACGGCAGCCCGGTGCTCTTCCGCCAGACGCGCGTCGGGCTCAACGGCCGGCGCTTCACCCTTTACAAGTTCCGGACCATGCTGCCCGACGCCGAGAAGCGCCTGGGCGAGGTCGAGCATCTCAACGAGGTGCGCGGTCGCGCCTTCAAGCTGACGAACGATCCGCGGCTGAGCAAGAGCGGCCCGTTCCTGCGCCGGACCGGGCTGGACGAGCTGCCCCAGCTATGGAACGTGCTGCGCGGCGACATGAGCCTGGTCGGGCCGCGACCGCCGCTGCCCAACGAGGTGAAGGCCTACGACGTGTGGCATCGCCGGCGGCTATCGATGAAACCCGGCATCACGGGGCTGTGGCAGGTCAGTGCGCGACGCGAAGTGGAGTTCGACCGGTGGGTCGCGATCGATCTCGAGTACATCGATCGCTGGTCGCTCTGGCTCGATCTCAAGATCATGGCGCGCTCCTTGCCGGCCATCCTCGCCCAGCAGGGCCGCTAGTGCTCATCACGCTGCGCCAGGCGGCGCGCGACATAAGCCTGCCCCTCGGTATCGGGGTTGCCCTGGTCGCAGGGCTCGCTGCGGCTCACATGCTCGCACCGGCGAGCGTCCGGGAGGCGGCGACGGGTGGTGCCGGCGCGGCTGTCGTGCTGCTCGCGTTCCTGCGCTGGCCTCGCCCGACGCTCGTGGTGTTCGCCCTGTTCATGCTCCTGGCCGATTCGTTCGCGCTGTGGATCGGGAGCGGAGTCGACTACGTTGACGAGGTCGCGGTGCCCGGACTGGTGCTGCTTGCGGGGCTGCGTCAGCGGCCGTGGCGCCGGGGGGTGTTCGAGCCCGTGCGTGATGGGGCATTCGCGGTTGTGGTCGTGCTGGCCGTGATATCGAGCCTGGCAAACGGCGTAGGCACCAGCACTTGGGTGATCAGCCTGGCGCTGCTCCTCAAGTCATTCGCATTCCTGCACGTCGTGTTGTGGCATGAGTGGCCCATCGTCGATGTCCGCCGCGCGCTGACGACGGTCTTCGCGTTCGCGTCGGCCGTGCTGGCCATCGGCCTGGTCGAGGCAGTCGTTGGGGCATCGTTGAAGGACTGGATCGGCCTGCCTCGCTTGGCCGATGTGCGCGGCATGCTGCCGGGCATCTCGTCGGTCATCCTGTTCGTCACGGTCTTCTCGTGGTTCATGGCTTTCGTGTCGCTTTTCCTGTTCGCCTATTACCTGGTCTACCGCCGCCTCTGGCTGCTCCTTGCGGGCCTTGCGTTTGGCGCCGGAGCGTTTCTGGCAGGCCGCCGCCGGGCGATCCTCGGTCTCGCCGTCGGCCTCGTCGCCGCTGCGCTGACCCAGCTGCGGCTGGGCGTGGCGCGCCGTGCCGTGCTGCGGCTCTGGCTGCCAATCGCGGGCATCGCCTTCGCCGTGGTTATCGTCTTTGCCCCCGGGCTGTACGACCTGGGACGCGCGACCATCTACGACTACGGCCGGCCGCTGCCAGACCTGCTCGATCCAAGCCTGCCGACCGACCCGTGGGATCTCGCCTACTACATCCCCGGCAATCCGCGAGTCCTGCTGTACACCACGTCGGCCGTTATCGCGCGCGACCATTTCCCGCTGGGCGCCGGCCTGGGCCGGTATGGCAGCCCGCTCAGCCGCGATCCCGAGGACTTCAGCCCGCTCTACCACCAGTACGGGCTTGATCACATCTGGGGACTGACCCCCCATTACGCCGCGTACATCGCCGACACCTTCTGGCCGCACATCCTGGGCGAGGCCGGCGTCCTGGCCTTGATCGCCTACCTCATCTACATCGGTGCGCTGGGACTGAACGTGTGGCGGGCGACGCGGACGCTGAGCGACGCCTTCAGCCACGCCTTCGCGCTCGGAGCGCTGATGACGTTCGTGCACGCGCTGGTCGAGTCGCTCGCTTCGTCGATGTACGAGTCATCGCCGCGCATCTACCTGCTCTTCGGCGCGTTCGCGATCGCGCTTGCGCTGGCGCGCGCGACCCGCTCGAACCATCTCGCGCGCGACGTCGCCGCGCGCGAGGAAGGAACAGCGCTTGGTATCTGAGCCCTAGACCGGGCCCATCCAGGAGTCGCACCACGCGCGGACGGCGGTCAGCTTGAGCTCGTAGTGCAAGTTGACATGGGTCGAGTAGGTAGTGGGCGCGAATACCACCTGCGCGCTGGACGGCATGTACGCATCCTGGACCAGGTTGTACAGCGCCAGGCCATCGCTGGCCGAGCTGATCGGGATGGTCGTGTAGAAGTCCGTGGGAATCGAGTTGGCCAGCTCGCGCACGTTCTGGGCACGGGTGTACGAGGCGCGCACGCGCTTCAGCGCATCGAAGATGAACGCCTGCTGGCGCTTCGAGCGCATGAAGTCGCTGTTGGACTGGCTGCCCACCTTCCCGTGGCGGCTACGCACATACACCAGTGCGCGATAGCAAGGCGGCACGTTGCTGTTGCTCCAGTCGGTCACCGGCTTGGGGTAGCCGCCGTAACACCGTGGCGCGTCGGCGCCCCCAAGCGTGGCGCTTGCGCTGGCCAGGAACTTGGCCCCCGTGGGGTAGCCCGGGTAGTCGATGTAATCGGGGTCCCTGATCTCCGCCGGGATGTTCGTGGGAATGCCGTCGGCCTCGTCCACCAGGGCATCGAAGCCGTCGAATCGGATGTATGCGACGTAGTCGATGGGCGTCGCAATCAGGTACTCGATCTCAACGCGCAGCTTCTCCATGCCCGCCGCCCGGCTGCCAGCACTCTGCTTCTTGAAGAACTTGAGCATGCCGTTGATCTTGTTCGAGAACGTCCCGCCGCCCAGCGCGGGCGCCAGCGGCACGCGGGCCGTGTCGCGCGGGATGCTGGCGGCTGAGACCTGGCTGTTGTTGGTGTTGATGCTCATGATCAGGATCGTGTCGGTCCGCTCGCCGTTCTGCTTGCCGTCGCGATGGTCAGAGCCGACCATCAGCACGGTGATCCGGCCGTCGCTGCCGGGGCTCACCTGGGCCTGGCCGGTCAGTGCCTCTACTGCACCGAGCACGGCTTCCTTGCCGAAGATCTGGTTGGCCAGGTTCACGAATGGCAGTGGCGAGAAGTGCACATCTGACGCGGCCAGAACCGGGCCGCTCATCCCTGCGGCGCCAGTCATCAAGCCAGCCAGCATTACAGCGAACGTGGAATTGCGCGACAAACGGCGAGTCACGGTCGTCTCCCTCCCTTAGGCGAACCCATCATACCCAGCGCGCCGCGCCGCGCGTTGCAGTGTGTCGTGAGAGATACTGTGCGGCCTGCGCAAGCCGAGGTCGGAGCAACGCGCAAGCGGGGCTTCGAGCAAGGCGCGCAGCAGCGGCCCGCGGGCCGTCTGCGGAGTCAGGAGGAGGGGCTCGATGTTGCTCGTTCGTCGTCCGATTGGACGTGTGGTGCTCGTTCTCGCGATCACGCTGATCGGGGTCGCCTGCGCGGGCGCCCCCACGACGATTGGCCCGAGCGCGCCGAACAAGACAGCTGCTGCCGAGCAGGCGCGTACGTTCGTGACCTACGGCATGGCGGACTCGCTTGGTAACTATGGCGAGCAGTTCACAACGTTCTGCCTGCAGGAGTTCGGCTTCGACTGCAATCGGCCCGGGCGGTCCCAGGCCGAGGATCTCTTCTCCGCCGAAGAGATCCAGAAATTTGATGCCGAGAAGAACAATCCCGGCGGGCTCATGGCGGACGCGAACATCGCCTTCATCCCGCAGGCAGTGCAGGTCAACACGCTCGCTGATTACGAGGCACCGAACGCCGCGCTGCTGCCCGACCACCTCCACGGACCTGGCTGGGTGGCGGTTTTCGTAGGCGTGCCCACGATCATGGTCAACGTTGGCTTCCTTGAGTCGCATGGCCTGCCGATTCCGCACTCGTGGGCTGACCTGCTCAATCCGGCCTACGCGGGGATGATCGGCCTTCCCAGAGTCGGCACCGGTGGCAGCGGCACCTTCGCTTTCGTCGCCATGAACCTCGCCGCCGGCGGCAGCCTCGACAATTGGGAGCCGGGCGTCGCCTACGCCAAGCAGCTCCTGCCAAATCTGACCAGCGCCGCCAGCGTCGACACCTTCGAGCGCGGCGAGGTGCCGATTTCAGTGCGGAGCGACTTCAACAACGCATCCCTCCTTAAGACATTGCTTGAGCATGGAGTCAACGCCGAGATCTTTGTCCCGACCGACGGTTCGGTGTACGCAACACAAACGCTGATAGTCAACCGTTACGACGTGGCCCACCAGGATTTCGCCAAGATGTTCATGGAGTGGGTATTGACTGACGAGGCGCAAGTCATCTTCGCCGAGTTCGGCGCCCGCCCCATCCGTTCGGTGGTCGGCGATAACCCCTTGGTTGTTCCCGATGATGCTCGGGCCTTGTGGCTACCGGACGCGGACTACTCGAACGTGCAGACGGTCGACGCGACAACTCTCGATCCAAACGAAATCCTCGACATCTGGGAAAACCAGGTTCTGAGCGGCAGCTGAGCATTGAGCGCCATGGGCCGGGCGCTATCGGGCTGGCTCGGCGCGCTGCTGCTGTTGGCCGTTGTCGGCCTATTCCTCGTCGCGCCGATCGCAGTCATGCTGATGCGCTCATTCATCACTGCCGATGGCTTCACGCTCGATGTATGGAGCGGCCTGCTGGATAGCCCCCAGGTGCGCAAGGCGCTGTTGACGAGCATCGCCCTCGGCGCAACGTGCGCGGCCGCGAGCACGCTGATCGGCACTCCTTTGGCCTGGCTGACGAGCCGTCTCGCGGCGCGGCCGCGCGCGGCGTGGCTGGGCATCTTCAATGTCGCAGCACATTTCGGGGGCATCGGTCTCGCCTTCGCCTACGTCATCACGTTCGGCGTCTTCGGGGTGGTGACGCTGCTGCTGCACGGCGTGGGCATCGACTTTCAGCCGCCGGCACGCGACTCATTCGCGGCGCTCGCGATCACGTACGAATACGCCAACGTGCCCCTCTTCGTACTGCTGCTGCTGCCGGCGATGGGCATCGTGCGCGATGAGTGGTCGGAGGCGGCGCAGGTCGCGTCGGCCACCCGCTGGCAGTTCTGGCGGCGCATCGGCCTGCCACTACTCGCGCCGTTCATTGCCGGTGGCGCGCTGCTGTCATTCACCTGGGCGATCGGCATCTATGGCATTGCCTACGCGCTCGCCGGAACGTCGCCGGCCGCGCCGACACGGCTGCTGACACTGCAGATCGGCCAGACGATCGCCGATGACGCGGTGACCGGCACGGCGCGCGCAGGTGCACTCTCGGTGCTGCTCATCGCCCTGGCCCTGGCCGCGCTGGCCACTTACCGACTCATGGTTCGGCGCGGCCTGCGCTGGTTCGGTGGCCACGCTCCGTCTGAAGCATCGACGACCAGCGCCTCGGCCATCCGTAGGCCCAGCGGCGGCGGCAACTGGCTGCGCCGCGGCCTGTTCGTGGCAGTCGGCAGCCTGCTCGGCCTACCGCTGGCGGCAATCGGCTTGTACTCGGTAGCCACG
The DNA here is from genome assembly GCA_034666725.1 of Chloroflexota bacterium. Classification (GTDB taxonomy): domain Bacteria; phylum Chloroflexota; class Limnocylindria; order Limnocylindrales; family CSP1-4; genus JALYGJ01. The sequence goes on along the minus strand of JAXDLE010000091.1, from coordinate 17,085 downwards.
CGATGGGCCACCGGCGTGCTGCCCGAGGGCTACACACTCAACACCTGGCTAACCACGTGGGCTGACGACCGCGCAGTTCAGGCGGTTCTGACCTCTCTGTCACTGAGCACACTCACGACGCTGGTCGTGCTGGTCCTTGTGGTGCCCGCCGTCTACTGGGCGCGAACGGTCAATCCCCGTGTGCGCGCAGCGCTCGAGATCGCCGCCGCGATCCCGTTTGCGCTGCCGTTCCTGGTGATCGGCTTGGCGATGCTGCAGTTCAGCGGCATGGTCGCGCCCGGTCTCCAGGGCACCTACCCGCTCCTGCTCGCGGGCTATGTCGCCATCACGTTCCCATTCGTCTACTGGGCCGTCGACGGCGCTATGGCGGCTGCCGGTGTCGAACGGCTCAGCCAGGCGGCCGAGGCGTGCGGCGCGCGCCGCCGGCAAATCATCTTGAGGGTGGTCCTGCCCAACATCCGGGCCGGACTTGCCAGTGGTGCCCTGCTCGCCTTTGCGACGGTCATGGGCGAGTACGCCCTCGTCAGCGTTCTCGCCTCATCGATCCAGACAATCCCGGTCTGGAGCGTGCACCTGCTACTACAGCGCGGTGGCGACCCGGGCTATGCGCCGTTGGCTGTCGTGACGCTGAGCGTCTTCAGCCTGCTGCTGGTGCTGGCGCTGGTCGTCAGCCGGCTCACGCGCGGCCGCGCGGTTCGCGAGGCGGCCTTCGTGGAGGACGCGTGAGCACCGCCATCAGCCTGGACCGGGTCAGCCGAACGTTCGGCCAGGTCCGCGCGCTCGACGACCTGTCCATCGACGTCCAGCCGGGTGAGCTGCTGTGCCTGCTCGGACCATCGGGCTGCGGCAAGACGACGCTGCTGCGCGTCGTGGCGGGCCTGGAGCGACCGGACCACGGCACCGTGCGGATCGGCGCTGTGGACGTGACCGGTGTGCCGGCGCGCAACCGTCCTATCGGCATGGTCTTCCAGTCATACGCCCTCTTTCCCAACCTGACGGTGGCCGAGAACGTCCGCTTCCCGCTCGACGTTCGAGGCGTGTCGCGCACTGAGGCCGACGAGCGAGTAGCCGAGCTGCTCGATCTCGTGCAGCTGACCTCGCAGGCGGGGCGTTACCCGCACCAGGTGTCGGGCGGTCAGGCACAGCGGTGCGCACTCGCGCGCGCTCTCGCGCCGCGACCCGAGGTGCTGCTGCTCGACGAGCCGCTCTCGGCGCTTGACGTCATCGTCCGCGCGGCATTGCGCGACGAGATCCGCCAGGTCCAGCAGTCCGTCGGGACGACTACGGTCTATGTCACCCACGATCAGTCGGAGGCGCTCGCCATCGCCGACCGGGTGGCAGTGATGAACCACGGCCGGATCGAGCAGGTTGACCGGCCCGAGGAGGTCTACCGCGACCCGACTTCGCTGTTCAGCGCAACCTTTGTCGGCGGCCGCAACCGGCTGGATCTTCCTGTTCACGGCGGCAGGGTCAGTCTGGGCGCGGCCTTCGACGTTGCCGCGCCTGCGGGCGCAAACGGCCGTGCGATGGCACTCATCGCACCTGAGGATGTTGTGCTGGGCGGGCCGACGGACGGAGGTCAACCTGCCATCGTCAGCAGCAGGACCTTCCACGGCGCGACGACCCGTTTGGCGCTGCTGGCCGAGGTCGACGGACGACAGATCAAGCTCACCGCCGAAGTGCCATCACGTGTCGCGACCGAGCTCAGCAACGATGCAGAGGTGACGGTGCACGTCGCGCCTGAACACGTCCGGCTTTTCCCGGTCTGAACCGACACTCCTAGGCGAGACCCCACGGCTGGAGCAGCGCCTTGAAGGCCTCGGCCTGGAGATCGTAGACGCTCGCCCAGTCCTTCTCGGCCAGGCCGGGCGGCCGTGTCGGCGTCCGGTTGGCGTCAACGACATAGATCAAGCCGGTGGACTGATCGCGCAGAACATCCATCTCGCCGTAATCCAGGTGCATGGCCGCTGCAAACCGTCGGAGGAGCCCCTGCTCTTGCGCAGAGAAGAGCTGATCCGGTGTCCGCGGGATCGCTAGGCGGGTGCCGCCGAACCACTGAGGCTCTGGCCGGAACTTTTCGTACGCGACTGCTAAATGCCCCCCCGCGGTCATCAGCCGCATCGTGCAGATCTGGCCGTCGACCAGACAATCGACCAGGCGCTCGTAGACCCAACCTTTGCGTCGCCGCTTAAGAGGCCCGCTGAGGATGCGCCCGCCGTGACGCGCGTTCTCCTCTGGTTTCGCGACAAGCCTGCCCGCTGTCGTCAGGGGATCGACAGCCAGCGGATAGCCTGCGACCTCTTCCCAGGTCCTCTCAACCTTGCTCTTGGAGATGTCGACACACTGCAGGTTGATGGCGTCGTGCGGCAGTGGTGCGGCCTGACGGCTGGTCACCCACGTACCGGTTTCCCAGGCGATCGCCGGTTGGCCGTCGCGCGGCTCATGTCCGACGCGCAAGCCCAGTCGGCTGATGATGTGGTAGATCGGCGCGATCGGGAACGGCCGCATCGGCCAAAAATTGAGCGTCGGCGCGTCAGTTGAAAGACGGGCGTTGTGTCGGGCGGCGCTGCGCGAGGCCGCGATGCGCCGGCGCACGCGGCGCCCGGTCAGCCACGAGCGCCATGGCTCGGGGATGCGCTTGAGCGGCTGGCGCCGACGCTGCGTCAGGGGTAGAGGCTCGGGAAGCGTGCCGCGTGGTTGGGGTGATAGTTCGCCGCTGCGTCGAGCGCGTCGAGCAGCTTGCGCGTGCCACCGATGCCGAACTTGTTGGCCAGGTAGTAGTTATGCATTCCCTGCCAGAACGCTGTGTCACCCACGTGATCGCGATAGGCGTCGAGGTACCTGTAGCCCTGGTAGTAGACGACCCCGACGTAGCAATCGCCGGGCGTCGTGTAGACGGTCCGGTCGAGATTGGCGCCGGGGCACTTGCTCGACGTCCAGGTTCCGGCCAGCTCGCGCGACATGAACTCGGCGACGCCCTCGTCGGCGAAGGGCTCGAGCGCCTGGTTGTTGCCGACTACCCCGTAGAACCACTCGTGCGCCATCTCGTGGACGACCTCATAGGCGAGCAGGCTGCCGGCATCCCGCGGGATCCAGAAGAGGTTGGGCGACTCCATGCCGTACCACGGCCCGACCTCGGCGATGTTGATGTAGGTCGCCGGATAGTCGCCCACCTTGTTCGTGTACAGGTTGAAGGCCTGCACGGCGCGGTCGAGGACGGTCGACTGCGGCAGAGTCCGGTAAAAGAAAGTGATCGTCGTGCCGTTGGTGACGCGCGACGCTGTCTGGTAGTCGGGCGCGGAGCTGAAGTTGAAGTCGCGCACGTTGTGGGCGTCGAAGGTCTGGGTCAGTCCGTTGACGCCGGTGCGCTGGCCGCTCGAGGCGATGGTGATTGCCTGATCGGTCGTGATGACGACGTGCACGTCGGTGCTCGAGTTAGTGACGGTCGCCTCGCCACCGCCGACGTTGTTGAACGCAGTCGTGCGCGACAGCCAGGGGATCCAGCGGTAGGCCGTCATGACGCCGGCGCGGCGCGTGAACTGCCACTTGTAGCCGCCCGCCTTGGCGGCGAGCGTCGCGTTGTAGTTCATGACGACGTCGGCACTGCTCCCGGCGCCGAGCGCCGGGCTGAACGGCACGAGCACCGTTTGGTCGCTGATCGTCTCGGTCACGGCGCTGCCGCGCACCGTCACCAGGCCCACGTTCGCGTTACCCGTGCGCAGCGTCGCCAGGTTGAACGCCACGGTCGAAACGGCGCCTCCGGTTGGGTTGAACACGTGAGCCGTCGTGTGGACGCTCACGGCGCGCGTCGCCCACGAGAAGCTCGCGCTCACGTCGTACGTGGCGCGCAGGCTCAGGCTGTTGACCGCAGCAGCCGCGACCGGCGCAGCGCCAGGCAGGCCGCCGGCTAGCGCGAACACGAGCGCGGAGACAGACGCCAACGAGAACTTGTTTACACGGTGCATTCAGACCCCCTCAAATGACTGGCGCCATTATGGCCCGCCGCGCCCAATTCGCTCCGTGAGCGCCTGCGCCAACGCTCCGAACGCGGCGTCATCGTCCTGTCGCTTCAGGCCGCGCGGCCGGATCGGCGTGCGGTTGGCATCGACCACGTAGATCAACCCTGAACCTTCGTCGCGCAGCACGTCGAGCTCGCCGTAATCCATGCCCAGACCATTGGCGAACTGGAGCAGCTGGCCCTGTTCGGCAGGCGACAACACATCGTCCGCAGTGCGTACCAGGACCTCCTCGGGCCCGCTGAACCGGTCATCGCCGGCGCGCCACTTGTCGTACACGGCGAGGATGCGGCCCTCGAAGATCATCGGGCGGAGAGTGCGCACCCGACCATTCACGACGCAGTCGATGAGCCGCTGGTACACCCAATGCGGCCGCCGGCTGGCGAGAGGCCCGGCAACGATTCGCCCCCCGCGCACACCGTTGACGTCGGGCTTGACGACGAGGGGCCCGTCCCAGGTCAGCGGATCGACGCTGATCGAATAGCCGGCGATCTGCGTCCACACGCGATCAACGGTGGTTTTCGAGATGTCGGTGCATCGGCCGTTGATCGCTGATTCAGGCAGCCGCCGGACTGCTCCCGGCGGCAGCCAAGTGCCGGTTTCCCAGGCGATTACCAGGTCCGCGCGCGCGCCAAAGCCGGTGATCCGCACGCCAATGCGGGCCAGGGCATGGGCTACGGCCGCCGTGGGCTCGAGGCGCATCGGAAAGAAGCTGGCCCGTGGGGCGTGCGCGGCCAGGCCCCGGTTATGACGGCGCTCGAACAGCACGGCGCGCAGCCAGCGCCGCGCGCGGCGCACGGTCAGCCAGCGACGCCACGGGTCAGGGACTTGGGCGATCAGATCGCGGGCTCCCGGCACTGCCGGGGCAGTCTACGGCGCTAAGGGACCGGCGCGAACCACGCGTGGGTAAGCGTTCGCACCGCATCCAGCTTGAGCGCGTACTTCGACGTCCCGGGTATGAGCTTGGCGTACGCCCGCGGCTTCAGCGTCGCCTGCAGGAAGGGCTGATTCTGGGCGCCGTTGTAGAGCAGGTACAGCGCCAACAGATCGGCATCCTGGGTGATCGGCAGGTCCGTGTAGAAATCGGTCGTGCGCGTCAGCGCCGCGTCGCGCAGCGTCGTCAGGGTCGAAGAATTGGCCGTCGTCAGGGCTACGACCCGCCTCACGGCTGACATCAGGAAGCTCTGCTGGCGCTTGTCGCGCTTGTAGTTGCTGTTGTGCTGCGTGCCGACATAACCGTGGCGGCTGCGCACGTACAGCAGCGCGTGATGGCACGCCGGGGCCGTGAGCCAGTTGACCGGCGGTCCGTTCGTATAGCACTGCGTAGCGTTCGCTCCCCCGAGCTGGTAGTCGGTAGCCGCTGGAAATAGCGCGCCGTGGGGCTTCGTCCTGTCGTCGACGATGCTCGCGTCGCGAATGGTCTCCGGTGTGTCGACCGCGACGTAGCCGAGTTGATCGACGAGGAAGTCGAAGCCGGTGAATCGGGCATACGCGACGTTGTCGATCTCGATGTCGAGTGCATAGGCGATCGTCGCGCGCATAAGGTCCAGGGCCACCTCGCGGTTGTTGCCGAGGTCCTTGTAGTGGCGGAACAGGCTGTTGACCTTGCCCTTGTAGGTGTCGTTCGGATCGGGCAGCGGCAGCTCACCGGTGTCGCGCGGGATGCTCACCGCGGCCATCTGGTGGGTCAGCGGGTTGATCGTCGCGACCATGACCGCATCGAGCCGCTCGCCGGGCCGGGTCGAGCGGTAGTCCGAACCGACGACTAACACGGTCAGCCGGCCGTCGCTGCCGTAGTCGAGCGAGCTCGGGCCAACCAGGAATTGCAGTCCGCTGCCGAGCGCGGGGAATTGGCTGAATAGGGGCGCGGCGGCATTGAGCCATGACAGCAGGCCGTGACGGGCCGGGCTGGCGTCCACCGGCCCCGCCAGGACCGAGCCCAGCAGGACAAGCGTGAGCGCGACCGCGCTGCGTACATGGCGCGGCCGATGGGCTTTCAGCATCTCAGCCAGAGTACGCCCCCCTTGCGTGGCCGCCGACCCAAGGGTCACCGGTCGGCCGAAATGGGGACGTTGGTCAGGGCTGCACGAGGAAGGCGTCGACGTCGACCCGGTTGGACGTCGCGAGCACGTTGCGCGTCCCCGTCGGCCGGATCTCGAGCCTGTGCGTGCCCGCGCCGGTCGTCGTCGACCACACGACGCGTCTGGTCTTGATGATGGGCGAGAACAGGTCCAGCGTGCCCTTGAAAACGCCGTCGAGCCAGATGTCGACCTTGCCACGCGCGGGACCGAGAGTGCTGACGAAGGCGCCGCTCGAGCCAATGAACGTGAGCCGCGCGACACGCCCATAGACGCCCGTCTGGCGCACGTGGCCGCCCGACGCGCCGGTCAGGCTGGACAGCTTGAACGTGCCGATGTAGCTGACACTCGATGCGCCATCCTGCAGAAGGTTGACCTTGACCGCGCTCGTCGCCCACGGCCCGATGTTGCCCACGCCATCGTGGGCGCGCAGCCGGAACGAGTAGCCCTTGCCCGGCGCAACGCCGAAATCGACCGATGTCTGTGTCGGGCTGGCGAGGCCGACGGTCGTCCAGGCACCGCCCGATTTGCTGTACTGGAGGTCGTAGCTGACGACGCCGCTGGCGTCGGCTGATGGCGCCCACGCCAGGTGCAGCGTGGCCGTCGTGCCGAGCGACTGCGGGGCGACCAGACTCGCGATGGGCGAGGCCGCCGTCGGCGCGCTGGTGTCGGGCGGGCTGCTCGAGCCATCGGTGGTGCAGCGATAGGCCGTGCCTGCGGCCAGGGTCGCCTGGTTGTACGAGATCTGGGTCGCTGTCGAGCCGATTGGCTCCTCGACTCCGACCGTCGCGCCGGCGCCTGCGTCGAACCCGGCCAGCCCGGCGCTCACGTCCTTGTAGGCGAAGGTGATGGCGCCGGTCGACTCTTCGAGCAGCGCCTCGAAGGTGACGCCCGATGTCGAGCCGGGTGTGAACGGATCGACGTCGAGCCACTCAACCGCAAACACCCGGTGGGGCGCCGTGCCCACGGTCTGGGTGAAGATGTTGGTCACACCGCCGGGATTGAAATCGTCCCACCACGCCGCGGCAATGCCGCTGGGCTGATCGGGGCTGGGCAGGGCGCTGTTGACCCAAGCCTGTGCCGGGTTGTTGGCGGTGCCAATGTCGAGATAGCCGTTGGACGAGATGTCGATCCACGTGACCGGCATGGCGTAGAAGTCGAAGTCGAAGCCCGCGGGCAGATCGACCCGCACCTGCTCCTCGTCGTCGAGCGCATAGCCCGTGGTCGTCGCATCGATCCACGAATAGGTGGTCGGCACGCAGGCGTACAGCGGCAGGGTCGGGGTTGTCGCGCTTGCGCTGTTTGACCAGCCGGATGCGCTGCCACCGCCGAAGCTGTTCGTGGCGCGGACGCGGAAGCAGTGCGTGGTGCCGGGGGCGAGCCCCTCAACAATGGATGTGTGGGCGTTGGCGCTTGCCTGACCAGCGTCGGCGAACGTGCCGCAGCCGGCGAGGTTACCTGGCGCGCGCTGGACCTCGAACGCGGTCTCGTTCTGGGCGCCGTCCGTCCACGCGAGTTCGACGCTGCGCGGCCCTGTGGCGTTTGCAGTGAGTGTCGTTGGGCCACCACTGACCGGTGACGACGACGGCGAGCATGCGTCGACGATCGCGCCGATGTCGAGCCGGCCGCCGCTGACCGTCTTTCCGGCAAGCGACGCCGTTGCCTTGACCGAGTTCATCAATGCGGCGCGCAGCTCACCGCCGCGCAGACCGCCGATCGATGCGCACAGGGCCAGCGCGCCAGTGACGTGCGGCGTCGCCATCGACGTGCCGTTCCAGGATTGGTAGCTATTGACGGGGATCGTCGAAAGGACATCAGAGCCGGGCGCACCCAGGTCGACCGTGGTCGCGCCATAGCTCGAGAAGGACGACAACGCGCCGAACTTGTCGATGGCGGCTACGGCAATCAGGCAGTCGTAGCCGCGCGGCGTGCCGTTGGCATGCTCGGCACAGCTGATGTTCGAGGGGAACGCATCGCCACCGTCATTGTTCGCCGAGCTGTTACCGGCGGCGGCGACGAACAGCATGCCGGCGTCGCCGGCGCGCTCAATCGCCGACTGCAGGAACGGATCGACGCCGCCGCCGCCCCACGAGTTGTTGGTTGCGACGATGTCGAGCCCGTGGCGGTTGTGCAGGTCGGTCAGGTAATCGAGCGCCGAGATCGCGTCCGACACGTAGCCGCCGCCCGGCCCAAGGAACTTGGCCGGCACGATCGTGACCTGCCAGTTGATCCCCGCCATGCCAGTGCCGTTGCCGCCCACGCCGCCGATCGTGCCGGAGACGTGCGTGCCATGGCTGTCCTGGCTATCGAGCGCGTTGCCGTCGTAGACCGACGCATCGTCGTTGAAGAAGTCCCAGCCGTGGACGTCGTCCTTATAGCCGTTGTTGTCGTTGTCGACGCCGTCGACCGGATCCCAGGGGTTGGTCCAGATGTTTGCCGCCAGGTCGGGATGGCTGAACTGGATGCCCTCGTCGATCACGCCGACGACGACGCCCCGCGAACCCGTGTAGCCGGCGCTCCATGCTTCGGCCGCGCCAGAGCCGTACTGGTTGCCCGGCGACGAGTCGTTGCCGTACATGTCCCACTGGTTGCCACCAGTGAACTTGGGGTCGTTGCTCACATCGCCGGTAGTGACCAGGTAGTCCGGCTCCACGGCGGCTACGCCGGGCAACGCGGCCAGGCGCTTGAGTGCCAGAGCGGGGCTTATGCCACGCGGCAGGGTGAGCGCGAGGGGCGCGCCGGCGGCGGGCGACACACGGGCGATCGCGATCGCCCTGACTGCCTCCAGGGCCTGTGTGCGCAGGCTCGAATCAGCATCCGCGGCCCAGCGGATCAGGACGCGATCAGTCGCGTGATGAGCGGCGATGGGCGCGACCGGCTCAGCCCCGGCAATGACGCTTGGCAGCATGAGCGACGCGCAGGCAAACACACCCAGGAGCCCTGACACGGCGCGGGGGTGACGTCGCACTTGCGTCAGTCTTTTGACCGGCGAAGGCACGTCAAGAATGTAGAAGGTACTGGCGCCGCCCGCGCCGTCACCACGCAAGGTCAGCAAAGAGCTCTTCTCCGAACTCGGCCCCTCGGGGCCGGTGCTGCGCCCGCGCCGCTAGTCGCCGCGCTCGATCGGGTAGCCGGCGCGGCGCCAGGCCGGTACGCCGCTGTCAACCCATGTGACGTCCTTGAAGCCGGCACGCTCCAACACTCCGGCCGCGACCGCGCTTCGATACGCCGTGCGACAGATGGTCATGATCGGCCGGTCGCGCGGGAGCTCGGCGAGCCGATCGGGCAGGTCGCCACCCATCAGATGAACGCTACCGGGGATGTGGCCCTCGACCCACTCGTAGTGCTGGCGGACGTCGAGGACGAGTGGCGCATCCGGCCCGCCACCGTTCAGCCGCGCGGCCAGGTCCTGGATGCTGGCCTGCTTACCGGTCGCGAGCGGCAATCCGGCCGCGCTCCAATCGGCCACGGACGAGAGATGGCCGCGCACGTTGTCGTAGCCGATGCGCAGGGCCTGGCGCAGCAGGTCGTCCCAATCGGCCGCCGATGTGAGCACGAGGACCAACGGCCGATCGGGAGGCACTACCCAGCCCAACCAGGTGCCGAAGGACGAACCCGCGGGGATCGAGAACGCGCCAGGCAAATGACCCGCGGCGTAGTCGGGATGCGCTCGCGTATCGATCACCAGCGCGTCATCGGCGACGAGCGCCTGTACCTCCGGGACCGCGAGATGGCGTGGGCCGGGGATCGAGCCCAGGGGCGTGGCGCCCGCCTTGTTGATGGGCCGCATGCGGGCGAAATAGCGCGGGTAGCCGGGCTGGTCGTTGAGCAGCGCGCGCACGAACGGCTCGATCTCATCGATCGTGAGCAGCTCGTTGTGGCGCCGCTCGTAGCCGACCGTCGAGCTCGGCGTGGACGCGATGTCCTTGGAGCAGAGCGAGCCGCCGCCGTGGGTCGGCAACACGCTGACATAGTCGTGCTGGGCGAGCAGCTTGTCGTGGAGCGAATGGAACATCTGGCGCGCGTATGGCTCGGCGTTCTCGGCACCCAGCAGATCCGTTCGCCCGACCGCCCCGACCAGCAGCGAGCCTCCGCTGAAGACCGCCAGCGGGTCATCGGCGCGGCTGCGGTCGGCGAGCGTGTACGCGACGTGCTCCGGTGTGTGGCCGGGCGTGTCGAGCGCCGTGAGCCGGAGCGAGCCGACGTCGAACGAGTCGCCGTCGCGTGTCGGCTGATGCTCGTATGCCGCCTCTGCGCCGGCACCGATGACGTGGCGCGCGCCGGCCAGCGCGGCCAGCTCCGGACCGCCGCTGATGTAGTCGTTGTGGAGATGGGTCTCGAGCACATGGCTGATGCGCCAGCCGCGCTCGGCCGCGGCCTCGAGGTACACGTCGACGTCGCGCCTCGGGTCGATGACCGCGGCCACGCCGCGTGCGTCATCCGCAACGAGCGCGCTGATGTGGCCCAGGCCCTCGATCACGAACTGGCGAATCAGCACCGCGGCACGATACAGCCGCGGTACTCGACTGGCCTGCTGAGTTGCCGCTGCCGTCGGCCCCGGGTACGGTTCGACGCGTGACCCTCGAGAGCTGGCAGCGCCGATCAGGTGTGCTGCCGACCGTGCGCTGGACCGTGGCCCTGCCGCTTAGAGCCATAGCGTCAGCTGACTGGCTGCCCAAGGGCCGGAGCCTGCCGGCACGCGCGACGCGACGCGCGGCCTACCTCTGCGGGCGAGCCGCACACCACATCGCCTGGCCCGCGGTCCAGCCCGGCTCGCAGATCGTTGCGCGTACCCCGGCCGGTGTGCAGATGTCGTTTGCATCCGACTCAGTACTCGGCTGGTCGCTCTGGATGAAGGGCGATTTCGAACGTGCTGAGCTGATCAGCGCTGGTCACCTCGCGTCACCCGGCACATGGGCCTTCGACGTCGGTGCCAATGTCGGCCTGTTCGCGGTTGATTTGTCGCGCGCGGTGGGGCCGACTGGGCGTGTGTTCGCGATCGAGCCATTGAGTGCCACGGCCGATCTGCTGCGTTCTAACCTCGAGAACGAGGGCTGCCGTAACGTCGAGGTGGTGGTGGCAGCTGCGGGCGCCGTGGCTGGCGAGGTCGAGCTCCTGCTGGCGCAGGATTCAGCGCAGCACAGCACCGCGACGGAGCTGCCGATGGGTCAGATTTCGTATGCCAGCGTGAAGGTGCCCTGCGTGACTCTCGACGATCTGTGGGAGGGCGCCGGCCGGCCGACGGTCAGCTTCGTCAAGATCGACGTCGAGGGCGCGGAGGAAGCGGTGCTGCGCGGTGCCCTGGTGATGATCAGGGCCTGTCGGCCACAGATGATCGTGGAGGTCCACGACCGACGCCAGGTCGGACGTTTGATCGAATTCTTGCCCGAGTACGAATCGGTCGCCGCGCCCGGTTTCGTGCACTGGAACTACCTGTTCCGACCCGTCAGTTAAGCGGCCCGAACCAAGAGTCCATCAGCTCCCGGACGACGTCAATCCTGAGCTCCTGCTTGTACGTGCCGGGGACCGTGAACGCATATTTCGACGGCTGCAGGACGGCCTGGTTGGGCATGGTCGCGTTCTGGAGCATCGCGAACATGGCCAGTGCATCGGACGCGCCGGTCGGCATCGACGTGTAGAAATCTGTGCCGTTGCTCAGTGCGGCCGTTCGCAGCGACGCTAGGTCGGCGCCGTTGCCGCGCGAAATCACTCGGCGGATTGAGGCATAGATGAAGTTCTGCTGGCGCCGGCCGCGGACCCAGTCGTTGTTGCCCGGGCCGTGGCGAGTCCGCACGTACTCCAGAGCGCGCGTGCAGTTGGGCGTCAGATCCCAGTTGATCGTCGGCGAGCCCACTGTGTAGCACGCCGGTGCGTCGGCGCCTCGCTCAACGGTGAACTGGGACAGGAATTTGGCGCCGTGCTGCTTATCCGGGTAGCGCTCATCGACGATGCTCTTGTCATAGATCGCCTGGGGAACGGTCACGGGGACGCCATCGACTTCGCTCACGAGTCGTTCGAGGCCGGTGAAGCGCGTGTAAACCACGTAGTCGATCTGGATGCCGAACGTGTACTGGAACGATGAACGCATGTGCTCGAGCGCGGCGTTGCGCGCCAGAATCGGATCGCTCTGGCCGGCGAGCTTCTTGTAGTACTTGAACAGGCCGTTGATCTTGGGTTTGTAGATCACGCCCGGGCCGATGGGCACGTTGCCCACATCGCGCGGCAGGCTGACCGCCGAGATTTGGCCGTTGTTGATGGTCATGAAGATGATCGAGTCGGTGCGCTCGCCCGTGCCTGCCAGACGCGGCCGCCAGTCGGAGCCGACCAGCATCACGGTCAGGCGGTTATCGCTGCCCTTGTTGATGGCGCTCGGGAAAAACGGCGAGGCGATCTGCGCGGCAAGGCCCAGCCAGGGCATCGCGTCGAACTCTCTGACATGAGCCGCTACTGGTCCCGCGCTGCCGGCGCCAGCCATGACGACAACGAGCGACAGGGAAAATGCGATACGACGGGGCCCCCTCATGCCGCCCATTATCGTCTCATTCGGGCTCGGAGCATCCATAGGAAAAACGGCGGGTCGTCGAGGAAGACGCGGCGACCGATGCGCACCGGGTCGCGCAGCATGCGAAATGCCCACTCCAGGCCAACCCGGGTCATCCACGCCGGCGCCGTCGGGACGCGGCCGCCAAGGACGTCGATGGTCTGACCCAGGCCGAGCATCACGGTGTGCGGAAACTCGGCTGCGTGGCGCGCCATCCACCGTTCCTGCTTGGGCGCGCCGAAGCCGACGATCAGCACCCGGGGGTCAGCCGCCACCAGTGCGCGCGTCGCTTCCTGGTCGGCCGGGCCACCTATCTCGAAGCCCATCGGCGGGTTCACCGCCGCAACGACATTGCCGCCCAGCGATCTCAGCCGCTCGGTCGCTCGCTCGGGTGCGTCGTCGCGGCCGCCGATCATCGCGATTGCGGGTGAATCGCCCGCGGTTGCGCGCACGATGGCCTCGGGCAGCAGCCGGCCGTGGACCGCGCCGATCAACCGGCGCCCGCGCAGGCGCATGCCGTAGATCAGGCCCATGCCATCGGGCAGTCTGAGGCGGGCCGCTTTCACGAGGGCCTGGAAGGCGGGCTCACGGTGGGCGCGCACCAGGTGATCGACGTTGGGCGTGGAGACGTAACCGCCGCTGCCCTCGCGCGCCCAGCGCACGATGAGCTCGACCGCTTCGTCGAACGTGACGTCGTGCACGGTTACGCCGGTTCGCGGAATCTCGACCTCGCGCGCGACGAGCTCAGCGTCGTTCATGCCCTGCTCCACGCCGACAGGTCGCGACCGATGAGCTCGCCCAGCTCGGCGACCTGCGGCGCGAATTCGGCGGTCAGCGCCGCGCGCAGCGCCGGATCCATTTTCTCTCGCTCAGCAGGACGGCTGTTGGCGCTCACCATCGCGTCGCGTAGGTGGTGCAGCAGCGGAAATCGGCGCAACCGGCCGAAGAGGCCGCGCAGCGCTGGCGGCGGCGCGAAGATCGCCCGCTGCACGACGCCCGATCGAACCCCTCGATTGGCGTTGTAGACGGTCCGATCCAGCGCATGGGTCGGATCGACGCCCAGGAACTCGAGGGTGGATCGGTATACGGCGGCGGCATCCGCCACCAGGTCCTCGAAGACGATGAAGTGGACGGCTGCCGGGCCGAAAACCTGGAGGTAGCGTCGGACCTGCTCGGGGAAGCGCACCGATTGCCGGTAGAAGAGCGACTCCGGCCGGATCGCCCCGGGCGGGATGCGCCGGCCGGCGATGCGGTCCGATTCGGCATCGAGGGCCGCAGCGAAATCGACCAGGTCTTCACGCTGGTTGAACAGCAGCTGACTATGCTGGCTGAACATCACGTCGACCGGGTTGCGGAGCATGATCACGATGCGTGCCTGTGGCTCGAAGGCCTTGATCTCTGCGGCGGCCGAGGTCGAGTACAGGTACCACGGCGTCGCCTCACCGGCGCGCTGGTCCGGCCGCGCGCCGCGGAACAGGGCCAGGTACTCGTCCTCGGTCATGCGCCGGTAGCGTGCGCTCAGGTCGGCGCCGAAGTACGTCGGCTCCTTGGGCACGCTCATGAAGATCCCCGGATGGGCGCGCAGGTACTCGTACAGCGACGTGGTGCCCGCCTTGAATGCCCCGACGATGAACAGGTCGGGCCGCTTCACCCTGGGCAGCTCATGCCGGATTCGTCACCGCGCTCGGAGCGGCCTCGCCGGCGACGTCGCGCTCAAGCCATGCCGACAGGTCGCGCTCGATGAGGCGGCCCAGGCTTTCGATCTGTGGCGTGAACTCATCGAGCAGCTGGCGGCGCAGGGCAGGATCCATGGGCGCGCGCGGCCTTGGCTCCGAGTTCATGTCGAGCATCCGCGTCCGCACTGCGCGCACCAGCGGGAAGCGCCGCAGGAAGGGCGCAAGCGGCAGCAGCAGGCGCGGCGCGAAGATCAGCCGCTGAACGAGCGGCGAGCGGACGCGCTTGTTTTCGTTGGCATTGGGTGGCGCCGCGGCCAGGGAGGCGTCGACGCCGAGAAACTCGAGCGCGCCGCGAACTGCGCTCGCGCCATCACGCCGCAGGTCGTCCCAGAGCATCACGTGCACGCGCTCGCGGCCGAAGACATCGAAGTAGCGCTCGAGCTGCTCGGCGAAGCGCACGCTGTGGCGATAGAAGAGATTCTCGATGTTGATCGGTCCGGGCGGGATGCGCCGCCCGGCACGCCGATCGGGTTCGGCGGCAAGCGCCGTGGCGAAATCGGGGATGTCCTCGATCACGTTGAAGATGAGCTGGTTGTGCTGGGCGTACATCACGTCGACCGGGTTGCGCAGCACGACAATGATTCGCGCCTCGGGCGAGAAGTCGCGGATCTCGCGCGCCGCCGAGACCGAGTACAGATACCAGGTGCTCGCCTCGCCCACGCGCTGGCCCGGCTTGGCCGCGTCGAAGAGGTGGAGGTAGTCGGCCTCGGTGTAGCGCCCGTAGCGTCGCGTCAGGTCGTCGCCGAAATACAGCGGCTCCTTGTGAAACGGCATGAAGATCTGGGGGTGCCGGCGCAGTCCTTCGTAGAGCGCGGTGCTTCCGCTCTTGAACGCGCCGACGACGAAAAAGTCGGGTCGGATTGCTTCTACCTCCGCAAGGCCTGCGGCTTGCTGCGCGCCTGTTGGGCAAGGATAACGGGGCAGCCCGCAAGGACGACGCTTGGCAGCGGCACACGCGGCGGCCAGCGGCGGACGCGCAGCAGCAGCCCGCAGGCATCGCAGCGAAGCGTGGCTTGGTCGGTCTAGTCCTCGTGCTCGTCGACCAGGCCGGTGGGATCGATGTCGGGCTCGGTGTCGAGCAAGGCCGGGATCTCCCGCTGCTGCGCCGCGCGCGCCTTGCGCCCGCCGGCCGGCGCCATCGGCAGGTGGAGCAGCCGTGCGAAGCGGAGGCCGCCCGGGACGGCCTGCGCGGCAACCGACACGATCTCGGCCACGAGGCTGCGCTCAACGATCAGCAGCGCCGCACCGAACACGACGAAGCCGACAAGGACCTCGGCCAGCAGCAGCAGCCCATCGTCGACGTGGCCCAGCAAGGCGAGCTTGACGACCAACACCGCGGCTGCCATGACGGCGGTCGCGATGCCGACGCCGCGCAGCTCGAGGAAGTGCTCACGGATTCGTATGCCGCCGTACTTGCGCATCCAGTACAGGTTGAGCGGCAGAAGCAGGTAGCCGCGGACGACGAAGGCTGCGGCCACGGCGAGGATGTCGCGAAAGACCAGCACCGCAATGGCAAACCCGACGACGTTCGTGATCGTTGTAACGAGGCGGAAGCGCAGCGTCACCTCGGGATGACCCACGGCATTGAAGAGGGCGCCGCTGAATGCCTGGACCGTGAGCACCGGGCCGATCAGGAAGAGCACCGCCGCGACCGGGCCGCTCTCGGCCCATTTGTTGCCGAACAACGTCACGGTGGCTTCCTGGGCCACCAGCGCCAGCCCGACGTAGCCCGGCAGCGTGAGCGCGCTGCTGGCACGGTTGATGCGCGAATAGGCGCGCCGGATGCGCTCTGGATCGTGCTGCAGGCGCGAGAACGTCGGGAAGATCAGCTTGCGCGCGGCATTGATGAGCAGGACTTGGCTCGTGTCGAGGATGCGGTAGGCGACGGTGTAGAGCGCGATCGGAATCTTGCCCAGGAAGACGCCGACGAGCAGGTTGTCACTGTTGCGGCTGATGAAGTTGAGGAAATCGCCGCCGACGACGCGAATGCCGAAGCCGAACAGCTCGCGGAAGTCCTGGCCTGAGAATGCGCGACTGGGTCGCCACGGCGTGACCGCCCAGAGCATCACCACTGAAATCGCCGCGGCGGCGAGCTGCTGGCCGACCAGCGACCAGGCACCGTAACCGGCAAGCGCCATGCCCACGCCCACGACGCCCCCAACCACGACGGCAACGATGCGCCGGATCGCCAGGCTGCCAAAGGCCATCTCGCGCCGCAGCAGGCCGGTCTGGATGCTCGAGAGGGCGGTCAGCATGAACGTGACCGATAGCACCTGGATGATCGGTTCCAGCTGCGGTTCGCCGAGCAGGACGGCGATCGGTATGGCCAGGACGACGCCCGCCACCGTGATCACGACACCCGCCGCCATCGATGCCCAGAACGCGGTGTCGAGCTGGCGCCGCGTGAGCGTGGGCCGCTGCACCACCGCGTCGCCCAGGCCCTGGTCGACCAAGAGCGAGGCGAACGAGACGAAGATCGCGGCAAAGGCGACGAGGCCAAAGTCGTCCTTCGTCAGGAGCCGCGCCAGCAGGACGAAGACGACCAGCCCAAGCACCTGGCTGCCCCACGTGTCGAGCAGCGTCCACGTCAGGCCGCGCGCGACTCGACCCTGCAGAGCGCCCGTCGCGCTGGCGTGATCGGTCGGCCGCCAATCGTCGCGGCGCGACGCGCTCAGGCGCCTGTCGCGTTTGCCCCTCTCGCTACCCGCCATTCG
>JAXDLE010000090.1:0-2872 GCA_034666725.1 Chloroflexota bacterium | reverse complement strand
GCACATAGTCCTCGCCATCGCGCCTGATCTCGCATTGTATGTTGGTCGCGTCGGACGAGGCGACGGCCGGCTCGGTCATCAGGAACGCGGAGCGTATCTCGCCGTTCATCAGCGGCCGCAGCCATTGCTCCTTCTGCTCGCGCGTGCCGTAGCGGTGCAGCACCTCCATGTTTCCGGTGTCGGGCGCGGAGCAGTTGAACACCTCCGCCGACCACATGATCCGCCCCATCTCCTCGGCGCAGAGCGCATATTCGAGGTTGGTCAGCTGAGTGCCCTCGAATTCAAAGCTCTCGTCGACGTGGCGCAGGGCCGATCCGGGCGGCATGAACAGGTTCCAGAGACCCGCTTCCCTGGCGAGCGGCTTGAGCTCTTCGATCACCGGCACCGGCTGCCAGCGGTCGCCCTCGGCGATCTGCGATTTGTAGTCGCCGGTCCGCGGGCGGACGTGAGTCTCGATGAAGTCGCGCACCCGGTCGCGGTAAAAAGCCTGCCGTTCCGTAAGGTCGAAGTCCATGCGGTATGTCGCCTGTGCTGTCGGTGTCGTCCGATCCTGTCAGAAAGCGCGCTTTCGCGCCAGTGGGGGAGGGGTCGGAGACGCGGATAAGCCCGCCGACCGACCGCGATGCCGCGTCAGCGGTGCGCGCAGGCCAACGATCCGCCCAGCCATGGCCGCGGGGCATCGATTGGTCGTCGCTGGACGAGTCGGATCTCGCGAATCCCGGATGCCGGGGGCGATTGGCTCGTGCTTGTGGGCCACCCGGGTGCAACGATGAACGAAGAATAAGATGGAACTTGATGCTGTTGTTCCTGGAAGCAGGAAGAAGGCGCTTGGCTTGGCGGATAGGCGATGTCATTCTACTGCCAATAGAGCGAGTCTTGTGGGGAACAGCTCATGGCCAGCAGCATGGCGGGAGAGACGGTCGAAATATCGAATGATGCGGTTGGGTCAGGGATCTATCACTTCCTGGATGTCGGGCGCATCCAATATGGCGATTGCATATTGGTACAATTCGGCGATGTTAGGATCCTGATCGACGGCAGCCATGTGCATGACTATCGCGGCCAGCCTGGTTACCAATCGATCCCCGAGCAACTCGCGGCCATCCTGGGTGGTGACCCCCCTTATGAAATAACCATGATTGTGGTGACCCACGGACATGCCGACCATATCGGCTGCTTACCGGATCTTGTGATACACGACGTCATTCGACCTCGCTTTGCGCTCCTTACGGATCCCAAACTGGGCTTCGGCCGGACACCGGACGAAGATGTGCAAGCCGCCGATTCCAACCATCCCGAACGCATGTTGGAGGCGGCGCTTCGCGAAGAAGATGCGAGCGATCTCGACGATGACGAGCTTGCTGCCTTCATTGATGCCGTGGCGACAGTGGAGTCGCGTTACGCCGACTTCATTGATCGCCTGCGGGACAACGGTGTCGACACAATATTCTATCGAGGACAGCCTCTTCCAGCGCGGCTGGCCCGGGTACTTGCGCCCACGGGACTAACTTTGCTTGGCCCGTCGGAGGAGCAACTCCTTTTCTGCGCCGAGCAGATCGGGACCACCAATCGGGAAGCGCACGACGCCGCCGATCTCTACGCGCTCGACAGCCGCGACGACCTCGTCGGCCTATACCGGTCCATCGTCGGGAGCTCCGGCGCAAGCGATGCGCGCAACCCGCGCGGCAGCGGCATGAACTGTCAGAGTATCACCTTGGCGTTCGGCAAGACCGGCGAGCGGGTGCTGCTTGCGGGCGACATGCAGTTCACTGAACCCGGAGTCGCTGGAGCCGAGGATGAAGTTGAAAATTTGCGCGCGGCGGTCGTCGCCGCAGGTCCATATAAGGTCTTCAAGACGACGCATCACACGAGCCATAACGGTCAGGATCGCGCGCTGCTAGCCGATCTTGGCCACCCGCCGATCATCGTCCACAGCGGCGGCCTCAAGGATGAAAGCCATCCCTATCCCACGGTTCTGCGAATGCTCGAGCGCGAGACCGGCATCCACTTTGCCCGAACCGATCGCAACGGCCTGATTACCGTGAAACCGCACCTTCGTCCGGATCGGGCCATCAGGATCAGCCGCGGCCGCCTCAACAATTTCGAGCCCAACGTGATACCGGACGAGCCGGAACCGGCGCCACTCGTTCGCTTCGAGCCGCCTGTCGCGCCAGCGCTCCGGGAAGGGGCCGAGCAGGGCTCGGCGATAAACGGGCCGCAGATTATCATCGTGAATCTTCCGGCCGCGCCCATCGACATGTCGGTGGGCGGAGTGGAGATCAGCATTCGTTCGATCGGTGGATCTGGGTCGGTATCGGGCGATCCCGGCGGCCCGCGACCTCGTCACATAACCGGACGCCCCGCGGCCACGGGTGCGGTCGTCGCTTTGGGAGGCGGGCGGACCTTGCCCAAATTATTGTTTGTGACGGATCGCGCTAGGCTCAGAGCGAATATCGGCGCTGCGGACGCTGACGCGGCGCTGGCAGCTGTCGAGAGCGCTGGACACGAGCTCGTCGCAGGGACTGGCGCCGCGCTTTTGGATCAATGCCAGCGCGCCGTGCGAACTTCCACGGGCGCGGAAGGAGTCGTTCTGCTGGGGGGATACGACGTCGTCCCGAGTTTCCGCCTTGACGTGCTTGGCGATGTATTGCGGAACCGGCTTGGCAACCAAGTCGTCGCCGATGCCGATGAATTCTGGGTGTGGAGCGATCAGGCCTATGGTGATTCGGACGGTGACAGTGTTGCGGAATTTCCGGTGTCCCGCATTCCGGACGCGCGCGAGGCCGCGACATTCCTTGCCGCGCTTCAGAGTCGAGGGTTTGCGGGAGCCGAGCGTTTCGGCGTCCGCAACGTCGCTCGTCCGTTCGCGGAT
>JAXDLE010000089.1:0-22300 GCA_034666725.1 Chloroflexota bacterium | reverse complement strand
GTCGCTTCATCCATGAGTCGCGCGGCGAGGCTGGATGCCAGCTGGGTGCTCCGGCTGCCCAGCGCGTCGAGAAAGGCCCAGGTGGAGCCGGGCACTGCCTCTGCGACCAGCGCCTCGATGTCGTCTTTGGTGACCGTGCCGCCCGGCCGGTAGAGCGCCAGCTTCTCGAGCTCCGCGTTGGCGAGCTCGCTCATGCGCCGGCGATCGACGTCACCCTCGCGCACGTAGGCGCCGACGCGTTCCGCGAGCAGCCGCGCGGCGCCGGGACCCAGAGTCACGTCCAGCTCGCGCGCGCGTTCAGTTATCCAGCCGTCCATGCGGGCGGCGTTGAGCGCCGTGAACTCCCTTACGTGGCCGCCGAGCGTCTCAACGGCGTGGCGCATCTCGGTTGATGGCGCGGTGGCCTTGCCACCCTGTGCCAGCAGCTCGGTGAAGCACAGTGCGTTGCCTGGCGCGACCTCGGGCAGCACCTTCATCAGCCGCTCGCGGCTGGCGCTCTCGCGCAGCAGCCAGCCCGGTTGACGGACGATGACCAGGGTGCCACCGCCGAACAGCGTGGCGGTCCCCAGGTGCTGGGCGATCTCGTCGAGGGCACGCGCCTTCTTCTTGCCGGCGCCGCCGCCATCAGCCGCGCCGCCGCCATCGCCGCCATCGCCGCCTTCCTCATCGCCGCTTGGCGCGCGCCACACGTCGAATGGCTGGCCGGCGCCGGCCTCGAGCGCCGCGCGGTAGTCGCGCGCCGCGCGCTCGATGGACCACGCGTCCTCACCCCAGAAATAGGCGAGGGGGGGTGCGCTGGTCGTGATCGCCATGCCTACGCCGCGCGCGCGGCGTGCAGGGCCGCGTCCACCCAGGCCAGACGTGAGACCTTCGGAGGTTTGACGCCGGCCATCTCGCACAGCTCGGCTTCCAGGCGGCGCAACCGTTCGTGCGCGATCGGCTCCATGGGGCTGTCGGGATAGCGCCGGTACCAGCGCTCGAAGCGCTCATCGAGACTCACGACGTCCTGGTGGCAGCGCTTGTCGGCAAAGGCGACCAGCTTTGCCTCAAGGGAGTTCGCGGCCGCCCACTCCTCGTAGCTCGGGGCGTTGCCGATCACGTTGACCGGGTGGTCCCGGACCGCGTCGGCGAGCTCCTCGTGGCCGTGGTCGATGAGCCACTGCGCGCCGGCGGCGCCATGACCCAGGGCGCGATACGGATCGTCGAGGGGCAACCCCTTGTCGATGTCGTGCAGTAGGGCCGCGCCCTCCGCGAGATCCGAGTTCAGCTTGACGCCGCGTTGCTTGAGGGACGCGCACATGAAGGCGCACACCTCCGCCGTGGCCGAGAGGTGGTTGATCAGCTTCTGCTTGTGGATCAGGCCATCGAGGATCCCTGCAGCTTGCGCACGCGTCGGAACGGACATCCGCGCGATTGTAGGTTTGCGACCGGTGCCGGCAGCAGTGCGGCTGGCGACGGCCGCGGCACAAGTGGCGGTGTCGGCTGGGGTCGTCCGTGGTCGGGATGGGCCAGCAGGTCGGATCCATCGGTGGTGATCTCCACCGATCCGTCCAGATCCGTGCGGTAGACCTCCGCGCCAATGCTCTTGAGGCGGAGGAGCGTGTCGGGCGCTGGATGGCCGTAGTCGTTATCGGCACCGACGCTGATCACCGCAACGCGCGGTTGCAGCGCCTCGACGAGCGCCGCCGTCGTCGCAGTGCGGCTGCCGTGATGCGCGACCTTGAGCACATCGAGCTCCGGCCCAACCCGCTCGGCAAGGCCGGCGGCGAGCAGCTGCGGATCTATCTCCCCCTCGACATCGCCGGGGAAGAGCATGTCGCGCGTGCCGAAATGCAGCTCGATCACGACCGACGTGTCGTTGATCTCCTTGCCTGAGCCCGGCGGGCTGGCAGGCACCGAACCAGGTGGCGGCCAGACGACGTCGAGACGGACACGGTCAAGCCACAGCGTGTCGCCGGCGGCGATGACGCGCGTGGCGCGACCCTGCGCCGCAAGCTCGGCCCGGTAGGCCGCGTCGCTCGGCCCCGGTCCGGGCATGCCAGTCTCAGCGACCGTGCCAATTCGGTAGCGCGTCAGCAGCAGCGCCAGGCCGCCGACGGGATCCTCGTGCGGATGCGTGAGAACGACCGTGTCGAGACGGCGGTCCCATGTCGGGATGCGCTGGTCGAGCAGCATGATGAGGCGGTCGGGATCGGGGCCGGCATCGATCAGCATCCGCCCGCCCGCCGGTCCCTGTAGCAGGATGGCGTCGCCCTGGCCGACATCGAGAACGGTCACGTGCAACCGACTATCCGGCCGGCTGCCGTTGACGACGACCAGCAGCAGGCACAGGCTGACCGAGCCAGCGGCGCCGACCAACCGACGTGATGGGCCGCTCTGCTCTGGCGCATTCGTCTGCGGCCTGGGTTGACCATCTGGTCGTTTCCGCCGTGATATGACGAACACTAACGCGGCCGTGCCGGCCGCAGCGACATAGTTCAGTGGCGCGACCACGTCGAGCGTCGCGAACGGCAGGCTCGCGCAGAAGTGCGCGATCTGGACCATTGCCCCGATGCCCAGGGCGCACACGAGAGTCAGCGGCGCGAACACCAGTCCGGGCACGCCTGCGCTGATCAGCGCGCCGGTGATCAGCGCGACGCCGGTCAGCAGCATCGACGGCGCGACCAGCGGCGCGATCAGCAAGTTGGCCAGCGGCGCCACGAGCGACACCCGCTCGAAGTCGAGCAGCGTCAGGGGGAGGGTTGCGGCCTGCGCGGCGAGCGACACGCCCAAAGCCTCGAGCAGCCAGGCCGGGGTCGCCGTTGGCAGATGTGCGGCCAGCCAGTCGCGCAGGCGGCTCGCCCAGGCGAGCAGCCCGGCCGTCGCGACCGCGGAGAGTTGAAAGCCGGCGTCGCCGATGGTCCCTGGTTCGACGAGCAGCAACCCGAGCACGGTCAGCGCCAATGCCGCCTGGGCGCCGCCGCGCCGACCGGATTCGCGCGCGAGCAGAACAACGCCGGCCATCACGGCCGCGCGCAGGATGCTCGGTGAGGCGCCGGCCAGGATGGCGTACGCCGCGATGATCACGAGAACGACCGCGCTGCGGCGGCGCCGCGTGAGTGCGCCGAGGAGACCCGCGGCGATTCCGCCGACCAGGGTGATGTGCCACCCGCTGATGGCCACGACGTGACTCAGCCCGGCGGCGCGGAAATCGGCCGCCACGTCGCGCGGCACTAGATCGCGCAGGCCGATGGCCATCGCGGTGGCCAACCCGGCCTGCGGCTCGGGCAACGCGGTCGCGATCAGCCCGGCGATCGCGCGTCGAAGATCCTCGAGCGCGGCCAGTGGCGAGCCATCGCTGCCGACGAGCTCGAGCGAGCGACTGCGCGCGGTGTAGCCGATGCCGCTCCGGGCGAGGAAGGCGCCAAAATCGCTGTCTGTGGGGGCCGGCTCGATCGTGCCGCTGATCCGGACGACATCGCCCTGGTAGATGGGCGGATAACGCGGCAGCCAGGCATAGACGTGCAGAGGTGCGTCCGGTGATCGCAGCTCGACTACCGCTCGCTGGAGGCCGTCTGTGGGCGTGCCGATCGACAGGACGACGGCATCATGGGTACCGCGACCTGGTGCCTCGACAATCGCGCTGGATCCGCCGGAAATCGCCCCGATCGATCCGCGCAGCAGGATCAGTGCGATGCCTGCAGCCATGGCGGCCGCCGCCGGTCGACGCGACCCTGCTGCAGCCGCCGCCACGACGGCCAGGGCCGCGCCGGTTACCTGCAACGCGAGCGGCACGCCGGACTGAATCGTCAGCGCCCCGCCAACCGCCCCCAGGGCGAGCCATGCCCCGCGCTGCATCGCGTGGCGTCAGGGCGTGATGGTGATCAGGTCGCGGATCTGCGCCATCACGGACGGACCGACGACGTCGCGGCTCTCAAGCTCGTCGACCGTCGCGAAAGGTCGCGCGGCGATGATCTTGGCCGCGGTCACCGGGCCGATCCCGGGCAGGCTTTCGAGCTGCTCCTGGGTAGCGTGGTTAATGTCGATCAAGCCGCTCGCCGCTCCCGGCGCGTCAGTAGCTGCATCTGGGAGGGTCGCGACCTCGCCGCGCGCCGGCACGTGGATCTTCTGGCCGTCAGTCAGGTGCTCGGCCAGGTTGAGCGCGCCGGCCGCCGCCGCGATGTCGACCTCCGTGCTGTAGCCACCGGCCGCGGCGATCGCGTCGGCCACGCGGCTATCCGCAGGCACTTCATGCACGCCCGGATCGACCACCGCGCCCTCGACATCAACAACAAGCGTCGGACCGGCCGTCGCCCCCGCAACTGCGAGCGTTTGCTCAGCGAAGCCACCGGCGTCCGCGCGGGGCCCCTTCGCCAGGTCGAGCGTGACCCCGCCCTGAGGCACCGTCGCCCAGATCGCGCCACCCGCCACCGCGAGGACCGCCACGACAACGGCCGCGATCAACAGGTGCGATCTGAATCCCGACGTGGTTGCCGCTTCAGCTTTGGCCGGGCCGGCCTCATCCGGCTCAGCATCGATTACCCGCCACTCACCGACCCGCTCCACGTTGCCTCCCTGGCAGGACACCTGTGCAAACGAGGCGGGGCTACCCAGTGCGGCTCGGCGGCCGCGTCACGGATCGGCGTTTGGCGGGGTTTCGCCCGCCGACCACCCGGGGCACTTCGGGCAGTCGAGCGGGCGACAGCGTCGAATTTAGGCGGGAGGTCTTATCGGAGCCTTACTCGTCCCGGTCGGCCTTTTCCACAGTCATAAAGACGCGAGCATCAGAGCCCCTGGCGATACGAGCGCTTACCGCGTTCGCGATTCCAGCCCATGCGCAACAGCACGATCGCCCACATCCGGTATGGCCGCCACATTTCCGCCAGCTCCAGGAAGGCCGTGCGGTCCAGGCCCGGTCGCTCGTAAAGATCCGCAGCTGCTCGAAGGCTGAGGTCGTCACTCTCTGGGACCTCGTCGATCACGCCACAGCCGCGCAAGAGCACGGCCTCTGCGGTGAACGGCCCCACGCCAGGTATGGAACGCAGCCGCGCGATTGCCTCATCGTGCGTCACAGAACGCAACTCGTCAGTGTTGAGCCGGCCGTCGAGTGCCGCGCGTGCCAGGCCGTGCAGCCATTCCACCTTGCGCTCGGGCAGACCAGCAAGCTCGCGCGTCTCGAGCAGCCGCGCCGGTCTCGGGAAGGCCACGTAAGGATGGCCGCCGACGGTGGGCTCGTCGCCCAAAGCCGAGCCCAGGCGCTTCTTGATGGCCGCGCCCTGGCGCATCGAGATGCGCTGGCCGATCACGAACGATGTCGCCGCCTCATATGCGGAGTAAAAGCACACCGGCCGCAGGAAGTCGTGCGCCTCTTGGAGCCGGCCGATGACCGGGTCGCGCTTGCCAACTTCCGGCCAGCCGCTGCCGTCGTGGTCGAGCGACAAAGACCGCGCGGCCTGGCGCTGAACCTGGTCGAGCAACGAGTCGGGAGCATCGGTCCGACCGATCACCACGCCATCGGCACGCTGACCAAGCTCGACTGCGGCGGACGAATTGCTGCCCTCGACAGGGAAGGCCATCGCAATCGATGTCGCGCCCACTGCACCGCCACCGATGCTCGCAGGGAAGCCACCGGCGAAGTCCTGCGCGGCGGCCAGGCTGAACGGGCCGCGCGGCTCGATCTCGAACGTTTTCATCGCTGCGCGATCACCAGGGGGCGGGGATCGCCTCCAGCTTGGGCTTCACCTCACCAACCAATCGCTCCATGGTCTCCTGGTCGTACGGTGCCGGGAAGCCGAACACGATGTGGCGGTAGCCAGCGGCGACGAACGGCGCGAGCAGCTCGACCAGGTGCTCGGGCGTGCCCGTGGGTTGCGCGGAGGCCGGGCGGCCCGACCAGGTCAGCGCCTTGCCGTTGTGCTCGTAGGTGGTCTCGAGGACTTTGACTGCGTCGTCGGTCGAATCGCGGATGATGACCGGACCGGTGTTGAGCGTGCGCTCGATCTCGCGGTGGTCACGCCCCACCTCCTCGCAGTGGCGGCGCAGCGCGGCCTCTTTGCGCGAGAAGTTCTCCATGCCGCTCGCGAACGAGATGTTGTTCGCGTCCGCGTAGCGCGCCACGAGGCGCAGCGTGACCTGCTCACCGCCGCCACCCACCAGCAGCGGCATGTGCTTCTGCAGCGGCGCAGGCTCGTTGCGAACGCCCTCTGCCTTGTAGCGCGGCCCGGCGGCGCTGGGCCCTTCGCCATGCAACATCCCGCGCATGACCGGCAGCGCCTCGCGCAGCCAGCGCAAGCGCTCCCCGGGTGACTCGCCGAACTCGATGCCGAAGGCGCGCGCCTCGGTCTCGTTCCACGCCGAGCCGATGCCGAGATACGCTCGGCCGCCGCTGATGTGGTCGAGCGTCGTTGCCATCTTGGCCACGAGCGCGGGATTGCGGAATGGGTTTGCCCCGACCATCAGCCCGACCCTCACCCGCTTTGTCGCCTGGGCCCACGCCGCCAGGGCGAGGTAGCCCTCGAACATGGGTCCCTCGTCCGAGCCGACGATGGGATACAGGTGATCCCACGTCCAGAGCGAGTACAAGCCGAGCTCATCCGCGCGCACACCCGCGGCGAGCATCGATGGCCAATCGCTGTACTGGTTCCAGCACAGCGCGCCAATTCGGAGTTCGTTCGTCATCGGGGAATAATGAACGACCCGCCGGGAGGAGGTCCGGCGGGTCGACGGTGACGGTTTTGGCGGACTCTCGCGTCCGGTGTTGAATGGCCTTAGCGGCGGCTGAGGAACCTCAACCGAGCGGGCCGATTGGTCTGCTGCGGGCGACCCGCAGCCAGCTGGCGGGCGTCAGAGTTGGCCTGCGCGGCCTCACGCTGCAGCCGCTCGTGACGCTCACGCGCCATCAGCTCCATGTCGAGAAGCATCATCGAATATCTCCAAGGGAAGTTCGGGGCTCGTAGTCGCGTGAGTCGGAGCCGAAGCTCTCGGCGACCGCGGCGAGCACGACGATGACGATGATCAGAGCCAGGGCGATCATTGCGGCCATTCCTTCCGTAACTCCTTCCGCCTGTTTAAACGGTTACTTACAGTCCGAACAATAGGGCCTTGCGCGTAACCTGTCAAGCGTGCATAATCGGTTACGGCATGGACACATCGTTACATCTTGGACACCATTCAGACGAGGCTGAGGACGAGGGCCGACACGGCCACCAGGCCTCCCTCGCGGACGGTCTCGACTTCGTCAACACGCTCTCGTACAACCGCAATGAGCCGCCCCATGAGGGCTTGACTGACGCGCCGACTGCAGTGACCTGGCTGCAGCACCACGCGCTGCTCCACCGGGAGATGGCCGATGCGATCCTGGCCGAGGCGAAGGACGCCGAGGGCGAAGAGCGCCTGCTGACCCGCATCCGCAGGGTGCGCGGCGCGTTGCGCGAGCTGCTTGACGCGGCGGTCGAGCGACGGACGCCCCAGAATGCCGCGCTGCGCGAGGTAAATCGCGCCCTGCGCGCGCCCTACGTGATCGAGCTCGTGCCCGCCGCGGACGGTGTATCGCTCGACCATCGCCACGAGGGCGACCCCATCAGCGGTGCCATGGCGCGCCTCTCGGAAGCAGTCACGCGCGAGCTGACGGGCGACAACACGCGCCGGCTGCGCGTCTGCGCCAACGACGACTGCCGCTGGGTGTTCAACGACCACTCACCGGCCGGCCGGCGCAAGTGGTGCGACATGGCTTCCTGCGGCAATCGCGCCAAGGCCGCGCGCCACCGCGAGCGCCAGAAGCAGAAGGCCGCCGCCGAGACGCTCCAGGCCTAGCGGAGCCGCCGCCTACTTGGGTTTGGTCACCACGTTGACGAGCCGATCCGGCACCTGGATCACGCGCACGACCTCCGCGTCTTCCAGGTAGCCGCGCACCTTCTCGCGCCCAAGAACCAGCGACTCGATCTGAGCCGCCGGCGTGCCGGTCGCGACCGTGATCATGTCGCGCAGCTTGCCGTTGACCTGGACGGGCAGCTCGACCTGGTCGGTCGCGACCAGGGCCGGATCGTATTCCGGCCACCGCTGAGTGTGGATCGACGCCCACTCCTCGCCGCGCGCGGCAAGCCGCCTGCTCCACAGCTCTTCCGCGAAATGCGGCGCCATCGGCGCCAGCATCAGCAGCGTCAGGCGGACGGTCTCGTCCCAGGCATCGCCACCGGCGATCTCGCTGCCGCGCAGCCTGACGAGCTTGTTGTTGAGCTCCATCAGCGCCGAGACCATCGTGTTCCAGCCGAACTCGGCGTGATCGTCGGTCACGCGCTTGAGCGTTCGGTGGGCCATCCGGCGCAGGTCGTCGGCAGTCTGCTCGGCAGTCAGGCCCGCGGGTAGTCGGCCGGATTCGGCATCGCCGGGCTCCTTGCCCATCGGATCGGTGGTCACCGTCCACAGCCTGCGCAGGAAGCGACTCACGCCCTCGATGCCCTTGGCGTTCCAGGGCGCATCGGCCGCCCACGGCTTCATGAACATCAGGAAGAGGCGCACGGTGTCGGCGCCGTAGCGTGCCACCAGGGCGTCGGGATCCTGGACGTTGCCGCGCGACTTACTCATGCGCTCGCCGTCTTCACCAAGGATCTGGCCCTGGTTGAACAGCCGCTTCCACGGCTCGCGTTCGTGGACCAGCCCAAGGTCGTTGAGCGCCTTCGCGAAGAAGCGCGCGTACATAAGGTGCAGCACAGCATGCTCGGCGCCGCCGGTGTATTGCTCGACAGGGCACCACGCCTCATTCAGCGCCCGATCGACGGGCCCGTCCTCCTTCGTCGGGTCGAGGTAGCGCCACCAATACCAGGACGAGTCGACGAACGTGTCCATGGTGTCGGTCTCGCGCCGCCCCTTGCCGCTGCACGATGGGCAGCTCGTGTGCTTCCAGGTCGCGTGTGTCTCGAGTGGGTTGCCCTGCGCGGGCCACTTCTCGATGTCATCGGGCAGGGTGATCGGCAGCTGGTCGTCTGGCACGGCCACCATGCCGCACGACGGATCCTCCTCGCAGTACACGACCGGGATAGGCGCGCCCCAACCACGCTGGCGGCTGACCAGCCAATCGCGCAGGCGGTAGGTGACGGCCGATTTACCCTGACCAGCCCCCTCCAACTTGGCGGTTATGGCCTTGGCGCCTTCGGGAGCGGGCATTCCGCTGAAGTCGCCCGAGTTGACCAGCACCTCGTCAGGGGTGTGGGCGACAAATGCCGTGTCCATCATGTCCGGCACAACGTCCGTAGATGCGACCACGACCCGAATCGGCAGGCTGAAGCGCTGCGCAAACTCGAAGTCGCGCTCGTCGTGCGCCGGCACGGCCATGATCGCGCCGGTGCCGTACGTGGACAGCACGTAGTCGGCGATCCAGATGGGAATCCGCTCGCCGCTGATGGGATTGACGGCTTGGGCGCCCAGTGCCACGCCGGTCTTCTCGCGATCGGTCGACAGCCGGTCGATCTCGCTCTTGCGGCGGGCCTCGAAGCGGTATGCCTCGACCTCCGCCTTGTTGTCGGGATGGGTCAGCGCATCGACCAGCGGATGCTCCGGCGCGAGGACCATGAAGGTGGCGCCGAAGAGCGTGTCCGGCCGAGTCGTGAATACTCGAATCTCAGCTCCGGACTGGTCCGCAACCTTGAAAGAGATCTCGGCGCCTTCAGAGCGACCGATCCAGTTGGTCTGCATGACCTTGAGGGGCTCGGGGTAGCGCAGGCCCTGATATGACAGCAGCTCGTCGGCGTACTTGGTGGTGCGGAAGAACCACTGCTCCAAGTCGCGCTTGATCACCTGAGTGCCACAGCGCCAGCACACGCGGTCGGCGCCCAGCACCTGCTCGCGCGCCAGCACGACCAGGTCCTTGGGGCACCAGTCGACCGGCGCCATCTGGCGGTACGCCAGGCCCTGCTCCATGAAGCGCAGGAACAGCCACTGGTTCCAGCGGTAATACGACGGATCGGCGGTGATGAGCTCCTTGCTCCAGTCGAGCGCCGCGCCGATCAGCTTCACCTGGCGGCGCATCGTCGCGATGTTGCCGTAGGTCCAGTCGCGCGGATGGATGCCGCCCTTGATCGCCGCGTTCTCCGCGGGCAGGCCAAAGGCATCGAAGCCGAACGGGAAGAAGACGTTGTAGCCGTGCATTCGCTTGAAGCGCCCGGCCACGTCGGTCGGGGCGATGATCGACCAGTGGCCTATGTGCAAATCGCCACTCGGGTACGGGTACATCGTGAGCAGGTAGAACTTGGGCTTGTCGGATGCGTGGAGATCGGCCGTGTGCAGGCCCAGCTCTTCCCAGCGCGCCTGCCAGCGCGGCTCGATCTCGCCGGGGTTATATGGGTGTGTGCGTAACTCGGAGTTCATGGCATGGCCCTTTCGGGGATTGGGCTGAGACGGACGGATCGCGGCGGGATCTGGGTCGCGCAGCGCGCTATGCGCCGGCGACCCCGGTAAGCGCGAGGTCTGCGCTCGAGCGGCCGATCTGATCCGTCTTGAATGCCATGAAGGTCATAAGGGTAAGGGATGGTGGAGCGACGGGGGCTCGAACCCCGGACCTTCTGCATGCCATGCAGATGCTCTTCCAGCTGAGCTATCGCCCCGTATGCGAGCCGGAATTCTAGCAGCGGCCAGTAGCGGCTAGCATCGAGGCCAATGGCGCAGGATCGGTCCGGGACGCTTGAGTTGTGGGGCACCGTCGCGCCCCGGCCGCGGCCCGGCTTCGTCATCCGCCGCTCCCCAAAGGCGCGCCGCATACGCCTGCAGGTGACCGAAGACGGCGAGGCGCTGATCGTGATGCCGCTGCGGGCGTCGGAGCGGGACGCGGCCGCGCTCTACGAGAAGCACCGCGACTGGGTGGCGCGCCAGCAGGCCAAGTTCGAGGAGCGGCGGATCAAGCTCGCCACGCGGCCATCGCTCGCCGCGGGCCGCGTGCTCATGGTTAACGGCGCCGCGCGAAAGGTCCGCGTCAGCAACGACGCCGAGCGCGACGCGCTCGAGCGCCAGCTGCGCAGAGAGGCGCGCGACGTCTTCAAGGCGCGGATCAACGCACGTGCGGCGGAGATGGAAGTGGTGCCCAAAGCCCTTCAGGTCCGCGACCAGAAATCGCGCTGGGGCAGCGCGTCAAAAGACGGCGGCCTGTCGCTCAGTTGGCGCCTGATCCTGTGCCCCCCGGAGATCCTCGATTACCTGGTGGTGCACGAGCTTGCCCACCTCCGCTACGGCGGTCATGGCAAGCGCTTCTGGCACCTGGTCGAGAAGCACTACGGCGATAGCCGCCCGGCACGAAAGTGGTTGCGCGACCACAACGACGAGATCCGCCAGGCGCTGGACTAACGGCGTACGGGGCCCGACCCGGGTTAGGACTCCGGCTCGTCCTCGGTCAGCCGACGCCACGGACCGGCCAGCACTCGCTGATCGCCCTCGTCGAGCGCGTCGCCGGCGAGGATCGCCGCCGCCGCATCGATGAACGCGGGCGCCGCGGCGCGTCGAGCCCCGGCCGCCCCTCCGGCACCACCGAGCAACCCATCGATGCCCTGGAAATCGGACGAGCTTGCCTGCATCCACGCGCCGACCGAGCTGCGCACGCGGTCCAGGTCGCGCATCAGACCAGCCTTTTCGATGGCCGGCTTGGCCTTGATCCAGGCCTCCCTGCGAGCGGTCCCGTCTTCCTTGTCCCACAGCTCGGCCAGGTACGCGACATCGTCGTCGGCCAGCAGCTCGAGGCTTGCCAGCAATTCGTCGAGCTCAGCCCGGGCGTCGTCCGAGAAAGCGGTCAAGTCGGCCTCACATGCAGACGCGGAATCGTGTGGGGAGATGGTGGAGATGAGGGGACTCGAACCCCTGACCCCCGCGATGCGAACGCGGTGCTCTTCCAGCTGAGCTACATCCCCACGCGAGGCGTGAGTATACCGACGAGGGCCCGCTCAACCCTGGGCCAGCCGATCAGCGACGAGCCGCAGGTCGCGCACCAACGCGGCGAACTCGCGCTCGCGTGACGCAGCGTCGGCGGCCCGCAGGACGGCCGATGGATGGATCGTCGCCGTGATGATCGGACCGTCCAATGAAGGGAAGAACTCGCCGCGCTGGCGGGTGACGCGAAACGTGGCGCCGAGCAGGCCCTGGGCCGCAGTCGAGCCCAGGCAGACCACGATGCGCGGCTTGACTCGCGCCATCTCGGCCGCCAACCACGGCCGGCAGGCGCTTACTTCGTAGGCGTTGGGCTTGTCGTGCAATCGCCGCTTCCCGGACGGCCGCTCGCCGGTCGCCGGGTGCTTCCACTTGAAGTGCTTGACGATGTTCGTCAGGTAGACCGTCGCGCGATCGATGCCCGCCTCGACCAGCGCCCGATCGAGCAGCTGCCCCGCCGGTCCGACGAACGGATGGCCCGCCAGGTCCTCCTTGTCGCCCGGCTGCTCGCCGACGAGCATCAGCGTTGCGTCGCGCGGCCCTTCGCCGAACACGGCCTGCGTCGCGAAGGCATACAGACCGCAGCCCTCGCAGCGCTGGACCGCTTCGCTCAGCGCCGGCAGGCCAGCACGCGCGCCGGGCATGAAGTCGCGCGCCGAGCCGGTGCCGCGTGGCTCTTGCTCTTTCGCGTCCCGCGGGGAGCTCATGGTTTGTTACGTTCGGCTCTGTGGCGCGTTAGCCGCGCGTGCGACCATGCAGGTGGAGGTGTGAGATGCGTCTCATTCGGGCGATCGGGCTTGCCGTGCTGTCAGCCTTCGTCGCGTCAGGCGTGGTCTATTTCGCGTTTGTGCGGCCCAAGGTGCGCGGCTGGGGACTCGATCCGCATGAGGCGGAGCTGCCGTTGCCCGGCGACGAGCTGATCGACGAGCCGTCGCACGTCGAGACGCGCGGCATCACCATCCATGCGCCCGTGGCCAAAGTCTGGCCGTGGCTGGTCCAGATGGGTTTCGGCCGCGCCGGCTGGTACTCCTACGACATGCTCGACAACAAGGGCAGCGCGGACGGCGTCATGTCCGAGTTCCAGGATTTGAAACTCGGCGACATCATGCCGACCCATCCCGGCGGCGGCTTCCTGGTCAAGGTCGTTGAGGTCGAGCGCGCCCTCGTCCTCTACACCGACACCGACCTGCTGCGCAGCCAGGCCGAGCGCACCGAGAAGGAGTCGTATCCCGAGATCAAGGCCTCGTGGGCTTTCTACCTCCAGCCCGAGGACGGCGGCACGCGGCTCATCGAGCGCTTCCGCGCCAAGACGCCGGGCAGCGGCCCGGCGACGGCGGTGCTGGGCGAGATCATGGGCACCGGCATCGTGCTCATGACGCGCAAGCAGATGCTCTCCCTCAAGGAACGTGTAGAGCGGCTCGAGCTCGCCGCGACCGAGTCGCCTGATGCCGAGACGGAATCCTGGCCGGCGCGCGACCTCGCGTCGAGCGCACAGACGGAGACGACGTCCGTCAACTAGCTCCTGCGATCTCGGAGGTTGCCCTTAGAGATCCGGCCCCGACTCGTGCACCCAGAAGTCGACGAGGCGCTCGTAGTCGACCACTTTCTGGGTTGCCTGGCTCAGGATGTTGAGCCGGTTGTCCGTCCAGTAGATCGACGTCTCGCCCAAGGCCTCGGTGCACAGCCAGCGGCCGGCGGTCTGGCCGCTGATGTTGAACTCCTGCTCGGACGGCCAGCTCGCCGGGTCGTTGCAATCGCCTGAGTCGGGCTCGATCTGCGACGCCAGGCGGAAGCCTTCGTAATTGGTGAACATCGGGTCGTACGAGTCGTATTGCAGGTAGGTCAGCTTGATGTTGCCCTCGTCGGCCTCGCACAGGGCCAGCGCGACGATCTTGCTGTCTTCCCCAGGGGCGCTGACGAGGCAGGAGTCGGCGATGGCGTCGGGGATGTGGCTGAGCAGCGCTGCCTTGACGTCGCCGATGGGCGTGGCAGAAGGGGCGACGCCGGTTGGCTCGGGCGTGAGGGGCGGCGCGGTCTCCGTGGTCGGCTTGGGTGTGACGTGTCCCGCGCTCGGAGTTGGCCCGGCGATGAGCGTCGGCGTCGGCCGCGCCGTGGGTCGGGCGAACGGACCTACGCCCAGCGCGAACAGGGCACCCGCTCCCACCACCAGCACCAGGATGAAGGCCAGGCCTCCGACCAACAGCGCGGACGGACCGCTGGCGCGGTTCGGGGGCATGTGCGAGATGTCGTACTGGTAGACGGGGCCGGCTGGCGGCGGCGGTGGCGGAACGGCGACAGGGATGCCCTGCGGTGATTGGGGTGGCTGGGGTCGCTGTAGAGGCCCCGCGGGCGGCTGCTGACCGGGCGGTCGGAGCGCTGCGAAGCCCACGCCCGACGGCGCGGAGGGTGGTATCTCTGGCGGCGGCGGAGTCGGTTGGCTGGCACCTTGAGTCGGCTGGTCGGAGCTGTCTTTGGTCGGCTTATCGGTCATTGGCCGTCCTGACCAGCGCACGTCGGGCACCTGACCGGCTTACGCCCTCGTGTTTGGATCCGGCTGAAAATACCTCCACACATTGAGCATGTCAGTTCCTCAATCACTGGAGCAGTCGCGCGACTTTCCGATGCAGGCGTTCGGGTTGTGCGCAAAGGGGACTTGGGCTCCAGCTTTCGGCGGAAGCGAGCGGCACGTTCCGACAGGTCGGCCACAGCTTCGGGACGAGCAGGGCTGTCGCCATACAACTGCAGTCCTCGGTCGACCCACCACAGGGCTTCTGCCCATTGGCCGGCCTTTTGATGGCGAACCGCCGCCTGCCGGTAAGTCTCGAGAACGGGTACTTTCCCGAACTTCGCCAGTAAGGAGGCACGGATCCCGTCCATCTCGGAGTCGTGCGCGCGACACGTCTCGTCGTACTCGGATAGGGCCGAAACGAACGCATCCCTGGATCTGTACAGGCGCGACTCGAGTTCACAATATTGGTAGTGGCGGTCTATTGGATCCGGGTCGCTCGAGAGCCAGTGACGGAGTTTCTTGATCGCTCCCGCGTCGTCAGCCGGCAGATCTACCAGCCAGGACAAATCGTACGAGTCGTCGCTCGCGTCGCTGTAAACGGCTTCGCTCAGGCCTGTTCGAAGCGAGCCAGCCATGTTGACCGAGACCCCTGATTCTGCGATTGGACGCCAGCCGGTCGAGCCACGCCGTGGTTCGTAACCTTCGCGGTCTACCTCGAAATCGGCGGGATCGAAGTCGAGGAATACCCCTAGCGATCGTCCAACGCCACCGGCGATGACTCCGGTGAGCGCGACTGGTCGACCATGACGCGTCTGCAGTATCAGTAGGCCCGGGCGAAGCTCGGCAGCGTCCTCGCGTGCCAAGTATCCAATCATCAGACCACTCAACCAGACGGATACGGCATTGCGGTCCTGCGGGTGATCCAATTCGGGCAGCAGGATCGCGGTCACGGATTGACGGATCCGTTCGTTTTGTGACTGATCCGGACGTATCAGCCCCCAGAGTTCCGCTTGGCGGAAACTCTCGCCGACGACCTCGAGGCTCCAGCCGCCGGCCAAGACTGCTGGCCCGAGTTCCGAATTCGACCCGCGAGGAATCACCCCCACATCCGTCGGGCGGTTCGACCCACGGCCTAGCCGCCTCAATAGATCCATCTCGTTAGGCTAATAGGCTCGAGGGCCGGATTCCGCCGGAGTTTCTCCATCGCATCGATATCTGACTTGCTTGACTTATAGAACATCTGTTCTATGCTGCCGGCATGCCCACCGAGCCCGCTTTGGGGACCGCTCTCGCCCGACTCGAGTCGCGTTGGGGGAGTGCCGCGGTCCGGGTTGGGGTCGGTGCTGACCAGCCGCTCGTAGATGGCGCGCTGGCCCTGGCGCCTCAGCCGGCAGGGCCTGCAGAGGCCCTCGTGGCGCTGCCGGACGAGGTCATCCCGACTGGCTTCGCGCGGCTCGATGCGTTGCTCGGCACGGGCGGTTTGCCGCGCGGCGTGAGCGCGTCCTTCCGCGGCGCGCGCTCGAGCGGCAAGACGACGCTAGCCCTGCACTGTCTCGCCCAGGCCCAGGCGCGTGGCGGGATCGTCGCCTTCCTCGACCTGTGTCGCATCTTCGATCCGATCGAGGCAGTCGCGCGCGGCATCGACCTGCGCTGGTTGTTGGTACTGCGTCCGGCAGACGCGGAGGAGGGCTGGGCGCTTGCCGCAGCGCTCGTCGCGGGGCGCCAGATCGACCTGCTGGTCATCGACCTGCCGGAGCGGCTGAACGCTCGCGGACATGACGCGTCGTTGCGCCGCCTGGCCGCCCACGCGCGCCGTTCGAGCGTGCGCATGATCGTGATCGAGCCCACTAACCTCGCCGCGCCCATCCACGGCGCGCTGGCCGAGTCGGTCGCGCTGCGGCTCGAGCTCGAGCCGCGCGGCTGGCTGCGCGCCGGGCGCGACATCGTTGGCCGCTACGTACAGGTCAACGTGGCCAAGAACCGCTTCGGCCTGCCCGGCCGCGAGACAGAGATCGAGATCCGTTACCTGGTCGACGGCGAGCATGCCGCCGCGCTAAACCGCTTCGCCACGGCCGATTACCAAGAGACAGCCGAGCTCCAGCCGCTCCGACTGCTCCACACCGCCTGACCGCGCTGGTCACGGACTCGCTAGCCATCGATTGATTCGGCGACCCCATGCGACTGCTGTATCTCGACTGGCCGCACCTGTGCTATCGCATCGAGGCCGCGCGCGCGATGCTCCCCCTCCGCGGTCAGCCTTCGGAGCTGGTTGTTATCGGCGGTCAGCCGTGGGAAGAAGGGGAGGTCGTCGACTGCAGCCCCGCCGCTCGCCGGCTTGGCGTCGAACGCGGGCTGCCCTTGGGCACGGCCCATCGACTGGTGCCGGAGGCGCGTTTCCTGGCGGCCGATTTACCCACTTACCGGCGCGCGCTCGAAGTGGCACTCGACGCGCTGGCCGCCTTCACGCCGTCGCTCGAGGCAGAGCCTGATCCGGGGGAGCGCGCCTTCGGCCAGGCGCTCCTCGGCATCGAGGGGTTGCACCGCTTATGGGGTGACGAAGAGACATTGACCGGCCGTGTCGTCGACATCGTCGCGAAGCTGCTGCCGGGCAAGCCGCGCATCGGCATCGCCAACACGCGCTTCGGCGCGCAGGTCGCGGCGGTGATCGGCCAGGGCAACCTCGAGCGCGTACCGGTCGGCGACGCCGCGGTGGAGGCCGCGTATCTCGCGCCGCTCTCGATCAAGCTGCTGCCGGCTCACGATGAGGCGGGCGATCGGTTGCGTGTCTTTGGCCTGACGCGCATCGGCCAGTTTGGCGCGCTTTCGCGATCGGCGGTCATCGCGCGCTTCGGCGCGTCGGGCGGCGAGCTGCACGACCTCGCGTGCGGCCTTGACGGTCGGCAGCTGCAGCCGCGCAAACCCATTGCCCAATTGCGCGCCGAAGCGGAGCTCGAGCCACCGCTGGAGACGCTCGAGCCGCTGCGCTTCCTGTTGCGCAACATGTGCCAGGCGCTGTGTGAGCAGCTCAACGCGCGCGGTGCCGGCGCGACCCGGGCAATGCTCCAGTTGGACGTTGAGCGCGGGGAGCCATTCATCCTGGAGCAGGCGCTTCCCGAGCCGGCGGCCGCCCCGGAGTTGCTCGAGCGCCTGCTCTTCGCGCGTCTTGGCAACACGCGCATGCCGGCTGCGCCGGTGACGCGCATCGCCGTCGAGTTGCGCGGCGAGCAGGTTGTCGCGGGCCAACAGCTGGGCCTCTTCGCGC
Source organism: Chloroflexota bacterium (assembly GCA_034666725.1). Taxonomy (GTDB): domain Bacteria; phylum Chloroflexota; class Limnocylindria; order Limnocylindrales; family CSP1-4; genus JALYGJ01. The sequence goes on along the minus strand of JAXDLE010000089.1, from coordinate 4,646 downwards.
CGCAGCTGGCGCGTGCCGCGCGGCTCGACTGGCAGCTCATCGGCTTGGCTTTGCGCTTCGGCCAGGACCGCCTGTTGCGTGCGCGGCTGCTCGATCCCGAAGCGGCGCTGGTAGAGCAGCGGTCGGAGCTGTTCCCCGCCGGCGCTGATTCGGGTCTGGCCACACAGTCCGTGGCGTGAGCGATGACTCGCCTGTACAGCCAACACCCACGCGCAATCGAAGTCGACCTCGACGCCACTGGCCAGCCCGCCCGGCTGCGCTGGGAGGGTGGCAGCATCCCAGTCGAGGTGTGCAATCGCTGGCGCGTCGACGAAGCGTGGTGGCGCCGGCCAGTCAGCCGCGACTACTTCAAGCTGGCCGGCTCCAGGTTGTTGGCGCTCGTTTATCTAGATCGCGTCGACAACACCTGGCACCTGGAGCGCGTCTTCGACTGAGCAGCAAGCGATCCAGGCGCAATACGCGCCTTCGGCTCCTTCGCCTTGGACGTGGATCGGCCCCGGGGGAGACCGGGGCCGAGTCCAGGAAACGCGCGTCGCAGCCTGCGTCCGGGGAGGAGGAGCCGGGCATCAGTGACGGGCGACCGCTGTTGTCCGTGAGACGCTCAGTCAGCCAAAGATGTTGCGAGCCGGAACGGGCTTCGCGGGTCTAGCGCAGAGTCGGCGGGCCGCCCGGCGGAATGGTCAAAACGACGATCGCGACGACCAGTCCCGCCAGCACGAGCACGAGCAAGGCGGCGGCAAGGATCTGGAAACGCGGCACTTCCACGTGCCAAGGATATGGCGCCGGCGGCCCCAACCGGTTGGCTGGGGCGCCGGGCTCCGCGCCGAGTGAGCTAGGGAGTGGCCGCCGCCGCGATTCCGAGGACCGTCGGCAGCGCGAACAGGATCAGGTAGATGGCCAAACCGGCCAGGACGAAGGCGCGAACGAACGGGAGCGCGCCGCGCAGTGTGATCATCGTGGGTGTGACGTACTCGTCGCGCGACCTGTGACGCGGCCCGCACAGCGGAAACGCGTCTTGGGAGGAAGGACTCGCCTATGGCGTGGGAGCGGAGCTGGTGGGGTTCGGGCTCGGGCTGACGGTCGGTGGCGCTGGGCTGGCCGGAGTCGGTGTCGGTGTCGGTGGATGCACCTGGTTATAGAGACGCAGCGGGGCCCACTCATCGCCCCATGGCAGCACATCCATCGGGTCGACGTGCTCTCGAATCTGTTCCGGGTAGCCGTACTTCCACAGGCGCGGGATGATGCCCTGCCACTCGCCGTCCATCCGGATCAGGCTGTAGTGAACATGGCAGCCCCGCGCGGCGCCGGTCTCGCCTTCCTTGCCGATCGGGTCGCCCCTGTGGACGAACTGGCCCGGCTCCACGAAAGCCTCGTTCAGGTGCAGGTATTGGCTGCGATATCCGTTGCCGTCGTCAATCACCACCCCGATGGCTAAGGCAATTACGCGGCCCAGCCGCTGAAGGCGCTCGTAGATCGCCGCCGGATCGCCCTTGTATCCCAGGTGCTGGTCGAAGGTGCGGTCGTTAGCCAGCACGCGCCCGTCATGCGCCGCGTACACGGTGTCGCCGCAGTGCGTCGCGATGTCGAGCCCGTCGTGGTACTCAACGCCATCGACGACGATGAAATTGCCGAAGCTCCGATGGGCGAACTTGCTCGTTATCCACGCCCGCTTGATCGGCCAGCCGTAGCCGCTCAGCTGCTTGGGGCCGACGCTGTGAGCCGGGCCGATTTTGTCGGTTGAGGGCGGCGTCGGCTCTGGTGTGGGTGTCGCACCGGGCCCGGGTGTGCCCGGACCGCTGCTCGACCCCGGCCCGGGGCTACCGTGCGCGACCGTCGGTGGCGTCGGTGTGACGGTGGCGCCGCCAGGTGAGCTGCCCAGGCCGAACGTCAAAGCCACCGCGCCGACGAACACGGCCAGCGTCGCGCCGAGGATGGCTGCCCAGGCGCTGGGGCGTGAGGTCATCGACGTGCGACTCGTAGCTGGACACGGGGCATCGACCTAATGAAACCACGGTCGGCCGTGTTGCGCCGCGCAAGCCAGCCTGTTGCGCTCCGGCAACACGTGTCTCCTTGCATCTGGGCCGCGTTGTGCTATGACGTGTGGTGAATACGACGGGAGGCATAAGGGCGCGGCATCTAGCTCGGTCACCGCGACCGCGCCCAGCCACTGGTGAGACCGACCTGTCGGAGAGGGACTCTTCACCATGCGACGTCTTGGATTGATGGCGGCCGCCGCCATGCTGGTTGCGCTCGGCGCGTTCTCCGTGAACGCGGGGAGTGGCTACGACCAGTACGGCTACAACCTGACCGCCAACAGCTTCAATGGCACAGGCTCGAGCTGGTGTCTCGCCGGCGGGCAGGCGGCCAACTGTATGGGTTCTTACTCGGCCGACAAGCTGGGTATGAAGTGGAACGAGCAGTGGGACACCTGCAAGGACGCCGGGAACCTCGATCCCGCGGCCTGCACCGGCGCCTGGCTCGATAACCAGTGGAATGGCAAGGGTGTCAAGGGCGGCTCCGGCTCGAATTGGCACTACAAGTTCGTTTGGGTCGGCCCGTGCACCGATGGCGTCTACTTCGCCGACGGCGGCTACTGCATCTGGGGCGCCTACGAGGTGCTGATGGACCACGGTCACGACGCGAGCATCGGGCCCGGCAACACCTGGTACGCCCACGCCAAGCCCGGTGGCTACGGCTCGTTCAAGTAAATCTCCCCTAATAGGGTTCGGCGAGGCCCGGTGGAGGCGACTCCCCGGGCCTCTCTTCTGGTTGTAATTTAGAACATCTGTTCTAGTATGGCGAGGTGACGGGGACCTTCGCCGAGCTGCACTGCCACTCCAACTTCTCGTTCCTCGATGGCGCGTCGAGCGTTGACGACCTTGCCGAGCGAGCAGTCGAGCTGGGGTTGTCGGCGGTCGCCCTGACCGATCACCAGGGCCTCTACGGCGCGGTCCGATTTTCCAGCGCGGCCATAGAAGCGGGCCTCAGACCCATCGTCGGCATGGAGATCGAGCTGCTCGACGCGATCGTGCCGGACCCGGGTGGCGTCGCGATCCCCCGGCGGCGACGCAAGTCCCGGGCAGCTCTCGTTCCCACCGACCACCTGCCGCTGCAGCCACCGACTGACGGCCGGGCGGTCCGACCAGCCATCGAGCGCCTGCGACCGCCCGGGCATCGCGAACCGAAGAAAGAGGATCTGCGGGGTGTGCGGCCGCGCGAGCTCGGCCCGCATCTTGTCCTGGTGGCGCGCGACATGACCGGCTACCGCAGCCTGTGCCGCCTCGCCAGCGCCGCGCAGCTGGCGGGCACCAAGGGCGCGCCGCGCTACACCCACAAATTGGTCGCGGCCAACACGGAAGGCCTCATCGCGTTGTCCGGTTGCCGCCACGGCGAATTCGCGCGCCGGTTGCTGGCCGGCGACCGCGAAGGCGCCGCGGACGTGCTGCGCCGTCTGGCCAAGGTGTTTGGCGAGGGCAACTTCTTTGTCGAGCTGCAGCACCATCTGCTGCCCGACGACGATTGGCTGGTCGGTGAATCGGTCGATCTCGCGAACGCCGCGGGCCTGCCGGTCGTGGTCACCAACGACGCGCACTACGCGCGACTCGCCGCGCGCGAGCTGCAGGACGTGCTGGTGTGCATCAAGCACGGCAAGACGCTCGACGAGAGCGCCCATCTGCGCCGCGCCAACGGCGACTACCACCTGAAATCGGGCGCGGAGCTGGCCGGCCTGCCTGTCGGAACGGGGGCGCTGGGTGAGTCGGTGGCCCGTGCCTGGCGGGAAGGGATCGCCACCGCGGGGGAGATCGGTGCCCAGTGCTCGGTCGACTTCGACTTCGAGCAATACCGCTTCCCGGGCTTCCCGGTGCCGTCCGGGGAGACGGCCTTCGGCTACCTCGAGGGGCTGTGTCATGAGGGCATGCGCCGGCGCTATGTCCCTCTGCGACCGGGGGTGGTCAAGCAGCTGGCACACGAGCTCGAGGTGATAGAGCGCACCGGTCTCGCCGAGTTCTTCCTGATCTGCTGGGACATCATGCGGTTCTGCCGTGACCGCGGCATCCCTGCGCAGGGCAGGGGTTCGGCTGGGGATTCCATCGTGGCGTACGTTCTGGGCATCACCCGCGTCGATCCCATCCGCCACAAGCTGCTCTTCGAGCGCTTCATCAACGAGGGCCGCACGTCGTATCCGGACGTCGACATCGACTTCGCCTCGTCGCGCCGCGAGGAGGTCATCCAGTACTGCTACGAGCGCTACGGCGAGGCGCACACCGGCATGGTGTGCAACCTCGTGACCTACCGCGCCCGATCGGCCGTGCGCGAGGTGGGTTATGCGCTGGGCTTCCCGCGGCCCTTGGTCGATCGCGTCGCCAAGGCCTTGGAGACCTACGACTCGGTCATGGTCCGACGCGACCTGGAGGCAGAGGGCGGCTTTGCCGATTTCTTCACGCCGCTCGACGCGCCTGTGCCCGACGTCGCCCAGGCGCGCGGCCTGGTCGATGGCATGGGCCAGCTCGCGCCGGTCACCGTGTTGCGCCCGGGCCGGCGCGGCTCGTCCGACGACGAGGGCGGCCCGGGCGACACGCCTGCTTCAGTACGTTGGCTGCAAGGCGATGGCAGAAGCGGGGAGGTCCGAACCGACAACGAAGTAC
>JAXDLE010000088.1:0-6083 GCA_034666725.1 Chloroflexota bacterium | reverse complement strand
TCGTGAGCAGTGGTGGGATATGCCGGTCGTGCTCGACGCGCGCTTCCTGCCGGTCGAGCTGGTCACGCGCCTACTTGCCAAAGCCGGGCTCGAGGTCGTCTCGACGGAGGAGCGCGAGCCGTACGCGCCTGAGATCGAATACCAGTCGCGCCGCGCCTACATCGTGGCGCGCGAGCCACAGGACGCTTAGCCCACATGGGGCCCCCGCCTGACCTGCCACCGTTCGAGCTCGGCTACGCCCGCACGCCGCTGCGTAGGAAGCTGGTCGATGCCGTGCTGCGCGGCGACAAGATCGCGACCGCCGGCCTGGCCGCCGATCACGCCCCGTATACGAACGATCCGCTACCGAAAGTGGGCGATAAGTGGCAGCTGCTTGACTTTGACGACCAGCCGGTGGCGATCGTCGAGACGACAGCGGTCAGCATCTTGCCCTGTGGGGAGGTTGATCTGCAGTTCGCCCGGGATGAAGGTGAAGGGTTCGAGTCGGTCGCGGATTGGCGAGCGGCGCACGAGCGGTTCTGGTCGGACAAGGAGATCACCGACGTGACGCCGATTCTGTGCGAGTACTTCCGCGTCGTGAAGCGGCTCGATGCCTGACGGGTTCGTCAGGCGCGGGCGCCTCGCGCGCGAGGCGGAGGAGGAGCGGCTGGCGCCGGCCGCCACGCGGTCGAGGGACTCGCGTGGGCGAACGAGGCCAGAGGAGCCCGACGAGTTCCGGACGGCCTTCGAGCGCGACCGCGATCGGATCCTCCACTCCAAGGCGTTCCGCCGGCTCAAGCACAAGACGCAGGTTTTCATCAATCCCGACGACGACCACTTCCTGACGCGCTTGACGCACACGCTGCAGGTGACCCAGATCTCGCGCGCCCTTGCTGCCGCCCTGTCCTTGAACGAGGCTCTCGCCGAGGCGATCGCCTTGGGGCATGACGTGGGCCACTCGCCCTTCGGACACACCGGCGAGGCCGCCCTCTCGCCGTACGTCAAGGGCGGGGAGTGGCACCACGCGGCGCAGAGCGTGCGCGTCTTCGAGGTGCTCGAAGATCTGAACCTGACGTGGGAGGTCCGCGACGGCATTCGCGCGCACTCGTGGAAGGTCGAGCCGCCGCCGGCCACTGCGGAAGGGATGACGGTGCGCTACGGCGATCGCATTGCGTACCTCACGCATGACGCGCTCGACGCACTGCGTGCCGGGGTCCTGGAACGCGACGAATTCCCGGCCGCGGCCCTCGAGCGCTTCGGGCCGCCGGGCCGCGGATGGATCGAGGAGATGATCAACGCGGTCATCGACAACAGCCTTGCGACCGGCTCCCTGGCCATGGACCCGGCCACGCTCGCGGTCATGAACGAGCTGCGCGACTTCATGTTCGCGCGCGTCTACCTTTCGGCCGGGCAGCAGCGTCACAACGACGCCGCCGTCACCCTGATCCGACGCTTGATCGATTACCACCTCGAGCACCCCGACGAGGTGCCCGATTCCTATCGTGATTCGGACGCCGACCTCACGACCCAGGTCGTCGACTACGTCGCGGGCATGACCGATCGTTTCGCCGAGCGCGAGCATGACCGTCTCTTCCCGGCGTAGTCACAGCGACTTCTCAGCGAGAGCCGCGAACATGCAGCGATGACGAGCCCGCAGATCATTGACGACGACGACCGACCTGTCGGCCGGGTGATGACTCGGCGCGAGGTGCTTTCCCTGCTTGGTGTTGGCGCGGCCGGCGTGGTCGTGGTTGCTTGTGCACCTTCTGTCCTACCGAGCCTGATCCCGAGCACGTCGCCGACGACCGCGCCGACGGGTATCCCGAGCGCAACGCCGACCAGCGTTGCGATCCCCAGCTGCGTTGTGCGGCCTGAGCAGACTGAGGGGCCGTACTTCGTCGATGAGCGGCTGAACCGCGCCGATATTCGCGCCGACACCAGCAGCGGCACAGTCGAGCAGGGAACGCCCTTCGCCCTCGCGTTCGCCGTGTCGAAGATCAGCGGCAACTCGTGCACGCCCTTCGCCGACGCGCTCGTCGATGTCTGGCACTGCAACGCGCTCGGCGTCTACTCGGACGTGGTCGATCCGGGCGCCGGCTCGACCGTCGGCACGACCTTCCTGCGCGGTTACCAGATGACGGACGCGAACGGCAACGCCGCGTTCAGCACGATCTACCCCGGCTGGTACAGCGGCCGGACTGTTCACATCCACTTCAAGATCCGCGTCGATCCCGATTCGCAAACCGGCCTCGAGTTCACCTCGCAGCTCTATTTCGACGAGGCGGTCACGGCCGAGGCGTTCACGGTAGAGCCCTATGCGAGCAAGGGTCCCCAGGACACGCCGAACAGCCGGGACGGCATCTATCAGAACGGCGGCAGCCAGCTGCTGCTCGCCCCGGCGCGCTCCAATGACGGCTATGCGACGACATTCGAAATCGGGGTCGTCGTCTAGGCTTCTGTCATGTCCCGTCGCGCCGCGCCAGATCGAGTGGCGCTGATCGGGATGATGGGCAGTGGCAAGTCGACAATCGGCCGGCTGCTGGCTGCAAGGACGGGCTGGCCGTTCTACGACAACGACGAGTTGCTCGAGCAGGCGACAGGCTTGTCTGCGCGCAACCTGTTGGCGACGCTGGGCGAACGGGCAATGCGAGCTGCGGAAGCGGATGCGCTGCTGCTCGGCCTGAACCAGCCGGCGCCATGCATAGTCGGCTCTGCGGGAGGCACGATTGAGGACCCCGAACTTCGTAGGCGGTTGCGCGAGGCCGCGTCGGTCGTGTGGTTACGCGCCAACCCCGCGACCACCGCAGTGCGGGCCGCGGGCGCAGACCACCGTCCCTGGCTTGGGGCAGACGCGGAGGCTTGGCTCGATGCCACTGCCGCTAGACGTTCACCGCTGTACCGGTCGGTGTCCAACCTGACAGTCGATACGGACATTCAGACCGCTGATGAAGCGGCTGCGTTCATCTGCGATCGACTGTCCCTACCATCTAGGGCGTGAGCGGCGTTCGTCTTGGGATCCTGCTGTGGAACCAGTCAACCGGCTGGCCCGCCTACGAGGCCGCGGCGCGCCGCGTGGACGAACTCGGCTACGACCACCTGTGGGCGTGGGATCACCTGCACGCGATCTTCGGTGAGCCGCAGCAGGACATCTTCGAGGGCTGGTTGAGCCTTGCCGCGTGGGCCAAGGTCACCAGTCGGGTAAGGCTGGGGCTGTTGGTCGGGGCCATCCCGTTCCGCAACCCGGGATTGGTCGCCAAGGAAGCGACCACGCTCGATCACATCAGCGCCGGGCGGGCCATCCTGGGTCTGGGCGGGGCGTGGTTCGAGTACGAGCACACGGCGCACGGCATTGATTTCGGTGCCAGCCCTGGGACGCGGTTGAAGTGGCTCGATGAAGCGGTCGGTGACATCCGCACGATCCTCGACGGCGGCAGCGCCACCTCACCCGAAGGCGGCCACTATCAGATGAAGGACCTGCGCCAGGAGCCGGTTCCCGTGCAGAAGCGGCTGCCGATCATGATCGGCGGCTCGGGCGAGACGAAGACACTGCGGACTGTCGCGAAGTACGCCGACATGTGGAATGCGATGGGCAAGGCGGAGAAGTTGGCTCACAAGGTCGAGGTGCTGCGCGAGCACTGCGCCGAGGTCGGTCGCGACATCAACGAGATCGAGTTCACCGTGGGCTGCAAGCCGATCATTCGCGACACAGAGGCAGAGGCGCGCAAGGTCTGGCGCGAGCTCATGGCGCACAACCAGACGCCGATGAGCGACGTCGAGGATGACCCGACTTTCTGGCCGGGCACGCCGCAGCAGATCGCGGACAAGCTGCTCGAGGTCAAGGCGCTCGGCTTCAACACGGCGATTGCCGAGATCCCGGCGCCGTTCGACCCAGAGACGCTGGAGCGCTTCATCGGCGAGGTCAAGCCGCTGGTCGACCGCGGCTAGGAGGTTCTTAGACCCTAGGGCAGCCCCGTCTCAGCCGCCAGGCGCGACACCCTGGTGCCGCTGAAGCTCTCGATCCAGCCATCGCCAAGGAGGCCCTCGGCCACGAAGATGCCGCTCGCATCGGGCGGTGTGAACACGCCTAGCACCGTGCCGTCGTTCGCGTCGAGCACCTGGACGTCGGCGCTGCCCTCGTTGGTGACCCAGTAATTGCCGCCCACGAATCCCGGGTCGCGCGGCGTGAGGCCGACGGTCGTCGTCGTGATGACCCGGGCGGTGGCCTGATCGATGAGTACGGCCTTGCCGTTGCTCGAGAGCGTCACCAGGACGGTCTGCGGCCCAACAGCGAACCAGGATGGATCGGCCGGAAGCACGATCTCGCCGGCGATGGTGTTGGTGCCTGGATCGATGCGCGCGATCGTGCCGCTGAGCGAGTTCGCGACCCAGACCTCCCTGCTCGTCACGGCCAGCCCAACCACGATCGAACCAGCGCTGATGGACGCCAGGACTGAGCCATCGGCGGGGTCGATACGCATCACCTGGTCGGTGCCCTGGACCGCGACCCAGATCGAGCCGAAGCCCTGTTGGACATCCCACGGATCGCCGCCCACATCGACGCGATCGGTAACGGTGCCGCTTTGCGAATCGAAGCGCACGACCTCGTCGGTACCAAGGATGCCAACCCACAGGGCGCCATCGAACGCGCTCAACCCGCATGGATTTGAGCCGATCTGGATGGGGTCGTCGACCGCGTTCGTGACCGGATCGATACGGCTCAGGGTCCCGTCGCCGTAGTTCGTCACCCAGATCGAGCCGTCGAGCTCGGCGATGGCGCACGGCCCGTGACCAACCTCGATCACCGCCGGCGTGAGCGGCGAAGATGCTGGACTGGGGCTTGGGCTGAGAGTCGGCGCCGAGGTAGGGGTCGGTGCCTGGCTGGGCGTCGGTGTGGCAGCGATGCCGCTGCAGCCAACAGCCAGAAAAATGCAAACCAGCAGGGCGCGAGACACGACGCGAGAACGGACCATCGCGCGAGCCTAGGCGGCGCGGCCGGCTGCCTCTTTCACGATCTTGCTCATTTGTCGGCCGCTCACGAGCTGCCGGCGCCAGGCAGCAGGCGGGACGCCGTATGTGCGTCGGAAACGGTCGGCGAAGTGCGCCTGTGAAGCGAATCCCAGGTCTTGCGCCACGTCGGCCAGCCGGTCACCCGCGGCGAGGCGCTCGATGCTCGCGCGCAAGCGCAGTTGCGTCCGGTACGAATGGACCGACGTGCCCGTCTCGCGCCGAAATACGCGGCTCAGGTGGAAGGGCGACGTCGCGACGCCGCTCGCGATCTGATCGATGGAGAGCTGTGCGCCGGGATCCCGCCCGATCAGCTTGCGGACGTTCTCGACGAGGTCGCAGTGTTCGCGCCGAGTCGCCTCGCGCTGACCCGTGGCCGCGAGTCGGCTTGTGCCGAGCACGCGATAGCCGCTCCGAACAGCTCGCTCGATCAGCCAGTAGAGGCGTTCCCGAACCTCGCCCGCGTCGACATCTGGGTCCGCAAGGCGCGACCGAACTCGCTGCTTGAGCATGAAGTCGGGCGTCGTCATCGCGGCCGCCGCGAATGGGAAGCGGTAATTGGCGGGGTCTCCGGCTGCCCCGCGATCAAAGGGCGCGGCGGCTTCCGCTGCCAGTCGCGCGTCAAACGCCACGAATGAGCAGTGATCACCCTGCGGCGACACCACGGCCCGGCGATAGACGGAGCCCGGCGCGTATGTCACGGCGCGCATGGGATCCGCGACGGTTGGGCGGTGCTCGACTTGATGGATGAGCACCGCGGTCCCTGGGAATGCGATCAGCGCGACCCCGTCAGAGACCCTCGCCTCGCGCCCCCACTCCGGATGATCGGCTGGCAGGTTGAACTCGCCAAACCAGACATCCTGTGACTGAAACGTGACCTGTTGGACAGAACGCATGGACGCATCGTGCCACGTCGGGCCTCTGCGGCCTAGACTCATTCGCGGATGGCCGAAACGATCGAATCAAGCCCCTCGGGCGCGCTCAAGCCTGCCGGAGTGGACGCCGCCGACTACCGCGAGGTCCTGACGCGCTTCGCCACGGGAGTGACCGTGGTGACGACGGTCGAGGATTCGGCGGACGGACCGCTGCCCTGGGGCACG
>JAXDLE010000087.1:0-31282 GCA_034666725.1 Chloroflexota bacterium | reverse complement strand
ATACCTGATGCGGGCCGGTGAGCCGCCCGTTGGCTGCCAGGCTGTCTAGCAGCTCCCAAACGGCCTGGTAGAGCACCAAGCGACTAAGGCGTTCTCCGAACGACTTCTGGCAGTACACGTAGCTGCTGGTGTCGATGCAATAGACGTCCATGTCATGCCGATGTCGAGGGCGTCTGCAATTGAGCTAGGTCTGCCGTGCCCAAGCCAAACGCGCGCATGGCTCGGGTAGAGTCCAATCGACCGTGCGCCACGGATTCCATGACCGCTCCAACCAGCCGAGGGCCGAAACGACTCGGAGCAAGGCGCCACCGCGGAATGCCGCCCTTGTCATCCTCCGTCGTCTTCGTCCACTTGCGTTTGAGCGGTGGCCTAAGAAGGGGCCATAGCGCGTTGAATGTTGTATCGCTTACCAGACCGAGGTCTCGGATCCGATACCAGATCACTTGTGAGCTGACGCGGTACCGATTAGCCAAAGCTCCGAGCAGGGCAATGACTTCGGCGACGTCTCCTTGTCGGGAGATCGCCGCAGCCTCCGCCTGGGACCTCAGGTGGTCCCCCGGGACAAGAACTGCCCCGGCAAAGCGATTGCATACAGCCTCAATCGCATGACCGTCCGCCAACCTACGCCATGGGTCGCAAATCGCGCCGTTCTGCCCAAAAAACATGTGTCCCAGTTCGTGAAGGAGCGTGAAGATCCGCGAGTTGATCCAGTCGCTTTGATTGACGAGCACCACGGGTGGCCGGCCGGCGTCACCAGCGAGCGATAGCCCACGGAGTCCCTCATCCGGCAACCCGTACTGGAGGACTAGGAGGCCCGCATCGTCCAATGACTGGCGCCACGCGTTGAATGCCGAATTTGCGTTTCGCCAGGAGAGCTGCGTGCCAATGTCGATGCCCAGTAGTGCGCGAGCGGCTTCAACAGCCTGTGCTGGGTCGTCGAAAGGTGGCACCGAAAAGGGCCGGAGCAAACGGAGCTCGGCTGCCAGTGACTGGAGTTGGCGGGCACGTCGCAATTCGCGCCTCGCTTGTCGGCTGAGCGGTTCCCGGCCGTTGCCGGCGGCGCGGAAATCTGGTGGCGGGTCGGGCACATCGGGCCTGGTCGGCAATAGGAGGACGTTGGTGGATACCCCGTACTCATCGGCCAGGCGCTCAAGTTGTGCGAACGTGGGTCGCTCGTCTCCGGCCTCCCACTTACGGATGGTGTCTTGGTCTTTTGCCACTCGGTCGGCCGCATCCTGGAGTGAGGCCAGTGCAGATTCACGCGCCCAAATGAGGACGTCCGGCGACACTGTCAGGGGATTAGCCATTTCGTTCATGCTCGTGCGAACGCGACCATGGACGCGAGCCGTGACACCTAGTTTGACGCTGCCCAGCTGGCGGACCCTGCCGGCGTCCGAAACATGTCGGCATTTCGTTAGCCTAGCGACCGTCGAAGCGTCACGGATGGATCACGCAGGCGCCCGAGAGCATCGCGGCGACTGAACTCGACGCGGCACGCTCCCCTGAGAGCGCGACAGCGTCCCAACGCATCGAGGGACGTGATTTCCAACTCGACCTAGGGCACGACCAGGATTTTGCCGCGGGAGTGGCCCTCGTGGACGTGGGTCAGCGCGTCGGCGACATGGTCAAGGCTGAAGCGGCGGTCGATCGCGGGTTTGACGGCGCCCGACGCGACCAGGCGCTTGAGCTCGGCCACGTCGGGTGGGTTGAAGGGCTTCCAGTGCAGCATCATGCCCATGGTCTTGTCGGTGGTGAGCTTCATGATCGGCTGCCAGAACAGCAGCGACAGGAACCACCGCGCAGGGCCGCCCTCGGCAGCGTAGACGCCACCCGGTTTCAGCGCCCGTCGCCACTGCCGCAGCGGGTGATGCGCGTCGACGTCGAGGATCCAGTCGTAGGGCTCGGCTGGGCGGGTGGGGGCGGTGGTCCGGTAGTCGATCACCTCGTCGGCGCCGAGCGAGCGCACGAAATCGAGCTTGTCGCCGCTCGCCACGCCGGTCACATGCGCGCCGCGCGACTTGGCGATGTGGACCGCGAAAGGGCCGACGTTGCCACTCGCGCCCACGATCAGGACCCGGTCCCCGTGCCCCACCGTGCGGCCGTTGCGGAGGCGCAGGCCCTGCAGGGCAAGGACCGCCGAGTGCGGCAGCGTCGCCGCGACCTCGAACGACACCTCGTCGGGGATGGCCGCAAGCGCTTTCTCCGGCGCGCAGACGTACTCGGCGAATGCACCCGCGCCATAAGGAAACAGGTCACCGAAGACCCGATCACCGATCTTGAAGCGGGAGGCCTCCTCCCCCACCTCCTCGACCACGCCGGCGACATCGAGCCCGAGCCGCTTCCGACGTGGCCGGCGCAGTCCCATGAAGAGGCGCAGGAACTGCCAGCGCGGCAGCATTTCGTCCAGGTCGGCCCGGTTGATGCTCGATGCCTCGACGCGCACGAGCACCTGTCTGCCGGTGGGTGTCGGCTTGGGAATGTCGCGCAGGGACACGACCTCCGGCCCGCCGTATCGTTCGCGCCAAGCTGCTTTCATGGCTCGCTGGCGGCGAAGAGATGCCACTTTCCATCGAGTCCCTTGAGCTCGTACTCCCCCTGGTCCTCGAATATCAGGCCGGAGCCAGCCACGAGGTCGCGGACCGTACTTGAGGTGAGGACCTGGCCGGGCGTGGCAGCCGCGGCGACTCGAGCGGCCATGTGCACGGCAATACCACGCACGTCGTCGCCCGAGCTGTACAGCTCGCCGGTGTGGATGCCCGCGCGCACTCGAAGGTCCAATTTGTCGACGCTTGCAGAAATCGCCAACGCGTAACGTACGGCCCGCGCCGGACCATCGAAGCGGGCGAGGATCCCGTCTCCCGCAGTGTCGATTTCGCGACCGTGCTGCGCAGCGAGCTCGGCTCGGACCAATGCCAGGAATCGGTCCAAGAGCTCCGTCCAGCGAGAATCACCGATGGACGCGAGCCTCTCTGTGGAGCCGACAATGTCGATGAACACGACAGTGGCGAGCTCGCGGTCGACGTCAACCCGTGGTACTGGAGCCGCACCGGTGACGAACGCCTCGATTTCGCGCACGACTGCGCCGGAATTGCCCACGTACGGCAGGTGGTCAATGCCAGGGAGCTCAACCAGCCGCGCGCCGGGAATGTGCTTGGCCAGATATCCAGCGATAGCGGCCGCGCGGTAAGTGTCGCCGCGTCGCTGAAGGATCAAAGCAGGGGCCGAAATAGCACCGAGGATTGGTCGGACGTCGGTGTCCATGTTCATGCGCGCGAAGGCCAGCGCGTTCCCGGGCCCGGCGGCGAACCTCTCCAGGCGGCCCCACCACCGGCGGAAGGAATCGTCCTCGGAGCGCGTTGGAGCGACCTGGGCGGCAAAGGCACCGGTGCCCCATTCGTCGTCCAGCTGGCGGCTGTACTCCGCGAGCCATTCAGGTGATCGGCCCCACGGAAAGTCGTCAGCGGCACGCGCGGTCGGGTAGGCACCGTAGAGGATCAGGCCGCGGGTGCGTGATGGATGAGTGGCCGCGAAAAGCATCGCCATCAGGCCACCCTGCGACACGCCGTAGATGTACGCGGACTCCGAGCCGACCGCGTCCATGACAGCCTGTACATCGTCGATCTGCTGCTCGAGCGTGGGAAGGTTGACCGACCGATCAGATAGGCCCAGCCCACGCGGATCGAACATGATCAGTCGGGAGAACCTGCCTAGGTCGCGCAGATAGGCCGCGTATGACGGCTCCTCCCACTGCCACTCCACGTGCGTGAAGATGCCCGGGACGTACACCAGATCCACTTGCCCTTGGCCGATCGTCTGATAGGCGACGTGGATGTCGCCGGCCTTGGCGTACTTCGTCTCGACGTGCACAGAGGGATTGTCGCGCGGCGCGCAGCACCAGGCGTTCCCGCACGGACACGACCTCCGGCCCGCCGTACCGCTCGCGCCACGCCGCCTTCACAACAGAATGAGAATTCCCAGCACGATCAGCCAGAGCGACCAGGCGATGTAGGCGATGGGCACGATGATGCCCGCGAGCGGCCAGCCGTCCCTCTCGTTTGGTCCCACGAACTCGAACGTGCCGATAAGCAGGGCGATGCCGATCGGTAGTCCGACGAGTCCAGCCCACGCCGGCAGCACGGCGGTGGCCAGGATCGAGGCGGCGACGACGAGGGTCCAGAACCCGGTCAGCAGGTATCCCAGGTGCTCGCCGATGCCCACGCCGAGCAGGCGATGCAAGGTCGCAAAGACAAGGGCGATTGAGCGCCTGGTTGCGTCGGCATCGGGACCTTCAGCCGCGATGTATTGGCGCGCCAGCTCAGGAACCGCGAAGGGCCAGCGTACGAGCCCGAGTGTCTGGACGAGGGCGGCGGCCGCTCCGATGACGATCGCGAGTGCCGTCAGCACAGGAGGCGCGGCCAGGACGATGGCGAGTAATACGACCAAAGGCAGCATCGCGAGGGCACTGATCAGCAACGCCTGCCAGCGCAGCAAGAGGCCTGACCCGCCAGCGGCGAAGCGGCGGAGAATCTCGTCGGGTTCCTTGCGCAGGATGTTCGGATAGTCGAAGGCGCGTCCGAGCTCGAAAAATGCCAGGTTGAAGGCGAGCGGAACCGCGACCAGGAGGATCGCGGCGAGGGTTTCGGTGCTCAGAACGTCACCCCGGCATACCGGGCGCTCAATCCAATGGGATGCTGGTGGCGCGGATTACTGCTGATAGCGCTCGACGACCTCCGGCGGGCGCTCCTTCGCTCCTTCGGGATCGACCCCTGCCGAACGCTTGGCTTGGCGCTGGTGCAGCAGGTCGTAGGCCTGGTCGAGTTGGACCTTGATGGTGTCGAGCCGCTCCCTCTCCGTGGTGTCAAGACCTTCGCCGGAACTGGCTCGCTTCCAGAGTTCCTCCTCCTGACGCGATAGATCGTTGATCCGATCAAAGATCGTTTGGTCGTTCATTCGAGCTTTCTCCTGCAAGGGGCTTGCTCTCCCTGTAGACGTTCGCGGCCAGGAAGAGAGTTACGACTACCACCACAGCAAAGATGGATTCGAGAGTGTTGATTGCTGGCGGGATGGGCACCGAGAAGAAGGCCCCAGCGAAGTCGCCGATGATGGGGAAGAAGAAGAGGATCGAGCCGATGATCGCCAGAATCGAAGCCAATCTGACTCGCCTGAACAGAAGGACGAGTGACGCCACGTCCAGTGCGAGGCCAACAAAGATGGTTCCGATCGCAATGTAGCCAACCGTCTTCAAAGCGGTCGGTGGGCGGCTCTCAAAGCCGAGCGGCGTCAAGAGAATGACCAGCACGACGCTCACGACCAACGCAACGGCAAGCGCCATGACGTTCCTGGGGAGTTTCATCACTCAGAGCCTATCGGATCGACTCCGCGACAAGAACAAGGCCCCGTCTCGCGACGGGGCCTTGCCACTTGCAGTTGATGTGCGTGGTCAGTTGCTGAATGCAGCTGCCCAGTTAGCAGCTTCGGCGGCGTCGTATTCGAGCGTGTAGCCGCAGCCATTGACGTTTCCTGAGGCGGCGGTCACGAGGTAACGGCTACCCACCGCGAACTCCGGCATCGGGCCAAGCAATGCGACGCTGGTGTCCGGTGCTGTCAGCGTGATGCTGCCTGCGGCATCCTTCCAACCCTGGTTGACCTCGAATGTGACCTGGTCGCCGGAGATCGCCGTGACCGTGCCGTCGAAGACGGCGTCGAAGGTCGGCAGCAGCTCCGGGTCGTACCTGATGCACATTGCCATGCCGCCACCACCGTGGACGTGGCCATTGCCAGGATCCGGGCTGGCGGTGCTGCCCGGCACCTGGCCGCCCAGGCCCGCGGACGAGGCGAGAGCCAATGCGAAGGCACCGGTAAGCACGGCGCCGCCCAGCAGGGCCAGCGGGCGCAACCGCGCTCGCGGCGAAGTGGAGTTCTTCTGTTCGTGAGTCATGATGTGCTCCTGAACGCTCGCCGACACGCGGGCGAGACTCGCGTCGGGCACCTCATCCGCACGGGCCGGGTTTGCAGCGCGCAGCCGATCGATCGGATCCGAACCGTTCGAGTCTTTCACAGCGCTTCTCCTTTCCATGCGACACGGTCAGTGCCTGTCACATCTGTATGTGTCCGCCGCGTCACGAGACCTTTCAGCGCCTCGGCGAAACGCGCTCGAGCGCGATGGAGCCGAATTGCGACTGCGTTCGAACTTATGCCGAGCACCTGGGCGATCTCTGCGTGACCCAGCTCCTCCCAGGCGACAAGGCGAAGCAATTCCTGGTCTGCACGGGAAAGCGACGCCAGCGCATGGAACACCGGCGTGTCCAGATCGTCGCCCAATTTGGCCGGTGTGGCCACGTCGGGCGACCGCAGGACGGAGATGAGACGCTCCAGCCGACCCCTCCCCCGACGCTGGTTCGCCAGCACCCGCCGCGCCACGGCGTATAGCCACGGCAAAGGTTGATCGACCGGCACTACCTCGAGCCGGCGCCAGCAGATCGTGAAAGTCTCCGCGGCGACGTCCTCCGCGTCGGCCGCCGATTCGGTGCGGCGCATCGCATATCGGAGCACGGCGCGCTGGTTCTCGATGAAGAGCGTGTCGAAGCGAGCCTGCCGCGACAGCGGTGTTTGGGGTTCAGCCACCCACGTTCGACGGGCGACGCCGGAGGACGGTTCCCGGGACGCGGGGCGGGGCTAAACAAAAAGTCCCCGGCAGTGACGTGGTCACTGGCCGGGGACCCGAAGGAGCGGACTTACATCGCGTCCATGATTTCGGCGACCTGAAGGCTGGCACCGCCCGCGAGGACGGGGCAGCCCTTGGCCAGCGCGACGGCGCTGTCCATGTCGGTGGCCTTGATGATCGAGTAGCCGGTCGGTGCGCCGCCGTTGACCGTCGTCACGCCGCCATCCGCGGCGATCTGGCGTGTCTGCGAAGCGGGATTGCCGCCATCGACGAGTGCGTCACCAAGCTTGCCGAACCACTCGGTCCAGGCAGTCATGACCTTGGCCTGCTCGGCCGGATCCTCTGGGCGCGAACCGCCGTGATAGAGAAGCAGGAAGTTAGACATGTGGGCTTGAGCCTCCGCTCTTGGTATGTGCCGGCGTCCCTTAATCGATCCGGATACCAGCACAACGAACGCGCGCCCGAGAAATCGACAGCCCGGAGCGCGTATCTACTTAGACGGTGGGCTGCTCGCTGCCCTGGCGAACGCGAGGGCCTTTTCTGCCGCCGGTGTCCGATAACCCGTTTCGTGCCAGGCGAGGATGATCTGGAGCTCCGGGAATCCCGCCAGCGGCACGGCAACTGCGGGCTCGTCGACCGGCGGCGCCACGGACCGTGGCGAGATTGCCAGGCCGATGCCCAGCTTGACGTAGGCCTGCACAGCGGCGATCTCATTCGTCTCGACGACGACACGCGGTTCGACGGCGGCGCCGGCGAACATGCGATCGAACCAGTAGCGCGCCGTGGTGCCAGCCGTCGGAGCGATGAATGACCGACCAGCAAGCTTGTCCAGCGATACCGAGGTCGCGCGCGCCAGAGGATCGTCGCTCGGCACGATCACCACGAGCGGCTCCGTCCGGATCAGCTGCTGGGCAATCTCACTGAGATCCCACTGCGGTGCCACGATCGCCACGCCAAGGTCGATCTCGTCATGGCGCAGCGCATCGAGCATCTGCGTCCCGACCAACTCGACGATAGTCACGTCGATCTTCGGGTTCTGGGCGATGAAGTCGTGCAGGAGGTCGGGCAGCGCGGGCTCGAGGTGGTACCACGTGGAGATCCGCACAACGCCGGACGTGCCCTGGCCGAACTCGGCCATCTCGAGACCAAGGTTCCTGACCTCGACCAGGATTCGGCGCGAGCGGGCCACGAACTTCGCCCCGGCGTCGGTCAGCTTGACGCTGCGACTGGTGCGCTCGAAGAGCCGGAATCCAAGCTCGGCTTCCAGCTTCGCGATGGAATGTGAGAGCGCCGGCTGGGCGACGTGGAGCTCCTCGGCCGCGCGCGTGAAGTTGAGCACCCGAGCGACGACTTCCACGTACTTGATCTGCCTCAGATCCATCGCGTCTGATTATCGCTGCCAGAGCAACTATGTCTTCGACTTTTTGATCGGAGCGTCAGACCATCACCCGAGTGAAGGACGAAAAGCGAGTCTGGCTGCGTTTCGAAGGGCCGGGCAAGCTGCACAACAGGCGCTGGCATATCGCGCGGGCGTTTCCTGCCGACAGTTGGGGGACTCTGTGTGGCCTCATCGTTCGCGAGGCGGAAATCGCGGACGAACCGGGCGAGGGCCCGCAGTGCGTTTCGTGCGTCGCCTTCGCCAATCGTCAGACCGGGCATTTGTAGGGCCGTCGGCCTTCACGCGGAATCAATCTGACGGTGCAGCCGGATCAGCTCGCGGCGCAGGCGCTTGCTTGGCCGGCCCTCGCCACGCATGACTTTGATGCCCGGTCGCAGCTCAGTGACGACTGGCGGAGGGCTGTGATCGACGTAGCACTCGGCGGCGACAAGCGCGGAGACGCGCACGTCGATGGGCCGCACGACCTCGACGATTCGCACGCGCAGGGCGATCAGCGCTTCGACTCGATCACCGCGACGGATCAGCGTCGACGGTTTGGCTGCGTGGCCGTTGACGGTCACGTGTCCGCCGACACACAGCTGGGTCGCCATCGGCCGCGTCTTGACGAGCCGCACCGCGCACAGCCATTTGTCAATGCGCGTCTCCGCCGTGGCGATCCCGTCGGTCACAACTCGATTGTGAGGCTTCGCTCATTGCGGCCTCTGCGGCGCGGAGTTTCGGGGCTACCGACCGGCCCGCGACTGGTCGCCGCCCTGGCGCGACCTCCAGTCGCCCTGCTCCTTTTGCACGTTGTCCTTGGGCTCGTTGGAGCCGGTAGCGGTGCCCTTTCCATAACGCGTTGAGCCGGGGTCGTTGGCGTCCCTGGGACCGCGCGGGTTGCCCTGCGGGCCGCCCTGAGCCATCTCGCGCGGCGCGCCGGTGCCTCCGGCAGCACGTCGGGATGCGGAACCGCGCGTCGCGGCCTTATCTGCGTGGCGTGTGTTTCCCATGTGCGCGAGACTGGCCGACCGTGCGTTACGTGTGATGCGCCTGCCGGCCGCGATGCCTCACAACCGGCTCGCAGCCACGCTCACTTCGCGCGCCGTGAACACGCCGAGCCAGTGGCCGCGGACGATGTCGATCGTTTCGACCAGCGTGTAGCCGGCGCGGGCCATGTCATCGACAACCTGTGCGGGCACGCTGCCATGTGGATTCATCCGGCGCGCGAGCGGTCCCTCGAGGCGCGACTCCAGGATCGCGACTCTGCCATCCGGTGCGAGCAGCGACCTAGCCGCCCCAAAGTAGTCGGCCGGGTTGCGCAGATGGTGGTAGGTCGCCGAGACGAACAAGAGGTCGACGCTTTCGGGCAGCTCCAGGCGGTCGCGCCTGGTCTCGACCGTCCTCAGCGTGCTGATGCCGCGCTCGTTGGCCTGCGCGCGAATGTCATCGAGCGTGTCCTTGTCCGTGTCGACCGCATAGGCGATGCCGTCCGGTGAGACGGCGCCTGCGAGGGCCAGCGTGAAGTGTCCGTACCCGGGGCCCAAATCAGCCACTCGATCGCCCGATCGCACCCGTAGCGCATAGACGACCGCTTCGGGATCGCGCAGCCGATCGCTCCGTTGCCCGCCCTTGTAGAGCACGCGCTGGATGCCTTGGGGGAGCCGCAATACGATCCGTCGCAGCATGCGCGAAGCCCCATTGAAAAGCATCGCCTGCTCCCGTACTCGGCTAGGGCGGGCCGTCTAGCGGTCGGAGCGTGCCTGAGACGCTGCCGGTGGCGGTTCCGATGTTGTTGTCGACTCCGTTGAAGGAGACGATTGCGGCGCAGTCGAGCACGTAGGACCCGACGCCGTCGAAGCGTGCGTAGAGTTGGTCACCGCCCTCCTCGCAGTCCGGGAACCCGTCGTAGTCGGGAACCCTGCCAGCATCGCCGCCGAGCGACGGTCCGCAGTAGTCCGGCATGTGAATCGAGAGTGGCAGGTCCTCCCCCAGGCGTCCGTTCACGTTCAGCGTGGCGATGCTGTAGTCCCACTCGTCGGTCGTGCCGACCCCCACCTGCGACTCGAGCGTGCCGTCTTCATGCGACCCGGCGCAGCCGTAGTTGTTGCCGTAGTCGTAGCTGTACGTGTTCCCGGTGTCGCGTTCGGCGAGCAGCAGGGACGGATTGACGACGTGAATTACCACGAACGCAGTGCCCGAGACGCTCTGAGTGTGGATGACATCGGCGACGGGCTCAGTGGTCTGGGCTGTCCAGGTGATCGTTCCGCCGAAGTAGACGTCCCCTTCATCGGTCTCCCCAGGGGACGGCTGAGGGGTCAGGGTGCGTGCCGGTGTCGGTTGGCCGCCGGTAGGCGCGGTGGATGACCCTGGGGAGCCGCCCGGCGTCGCCTGCGACGGCGCTCCGGAGCAGGCAGCGACCAGCAGCACGAGCGGGACCAGCCGGGTGAACGTCACTGGATCTGGATCGTCGCTACGGCGAGTGTTTCGTGATTGGCGCCGCCGTACACGTAGCGGAGCTCGTATTGGCCAGGTGCGGACGGCGCCGTGAGGGTCACCGGGTTGCCGTAGTTCGTGTAGGCGTAGGACAGGAAGCTGCCCTCTGCCGCACCCGCGTCCACGATGGTGATGTAGTCGCCGGTCGCGTTCGGGCCGGTCCACGAGACGCTGAAGGTCGCGCCGTGAACGGCCGACGCCGGTCCGCTGACCGAAGCCTGCAGTAGATCGACCGTGATCGGCTCGCGCAGCATGACCGTCTCGTCGCCGGCCACGTACCAGAGCTCATAGCTGCCGGCGGCCAGTGGCGCGGTCAGGGTGCCGATGTGGGTGGCGTACAGGTAGAAAAAGCTCTCGTTGGTCCACTCGGTGGCTCCCACGGGCTCGATCGTGACGTAATCGCCCGGTGACGCGGGGCCCGTCCAGGCGACGTCGAACTCCGTGCCCGCGCCCACGTTCGGCGGTCCGTCGAGACTGCCGACAAAGGCGGTGACCGTGATGGGCCGGCGAGCCAGGACCTTCTTGTTCGCGCCGTTGATGTAGCGGATCTCGTAGGCGCCGGGCATTGTCGACGACTGGAGCTGGCGTGGCGTCCCGCCGTATGTGTAGAAGTACGGCTCGCCGTTCCACTTGCGCTTGCTGGCCAGCATGATCGTGATGTAGTCGCCGGTGTTGTTGGGACCGATCCAGTCGACGTTGAACACGGTGTCGGCCGGGATGGAGTCCGGCGCAACCATGGAGGCGGGGCCGATGATCACCGGCCCGGGCGTCGCGGGTGGGGTCGGCGTCACGACGGGGATGGGCGATGGCGTAGAGGGCGGGGCAAGCGTCGGTGTCGCGGCGGCTGTCGGGGCCGGGCTGGGCGTCGCGGCCGAGGTCGGTGCCGCTGAAGGCGTCGCAGTCGCCGCGGTCCCGGGCGTCGCCGTGGCCAGGGAAGTTGCACTGGCCGCTGGTGTGGCCGTCGCGCCGGTCGATTGGGCGGGCGTCGCCGTCGGAGCTAGGGTGGTCCCACCGCATGCGGCCACGAGCACCGCACCGATCACACAAGCGATGAGCACGCGATCTGCGCGCATTTGATCCCCCTTCAAACGGCTCCGCCAAGCTCCTGGCAGTCGGACGATACATGAGCACCGAGCACCGCTGCCCACCGTCGCGGACTGGCCGGTGCCGCCGGATCAGCTCCCGGCGGAGCGGTTTGCCTCAGATCGACTCGACGATGACCGTCAGTCGGCCATCGCTGATCGGAGTTGCATACTGGGCCGCCCGGTGGGCCGATAGACCTGGATCGTCACCCCGCTGGGGCTGGCCTGCGATTCGACCAGCTCGAGCGCCCGGTCCGGGCCCTCTTCAGGGAACAACCGCGTGCCCTGGCCGATGATCACGGGGAACGTGAATAGCACCATCTCGTCAACAAGGTCGTTATCGAGCAGCCAGCGGATCAGGGCGCCACTGCCCTGAACCTGCAGGTCGCGTCCGGGGTTGGCCTTCAGCTCCTTGACCGCCGCCACGAGATCACCCGAGAGGACAGTCGTGTTCACCCACGCCGGTTCGGTGAGCGTGGTCGATGCCACGTACTTGGGCTGTGTGTGCAGGGCCGTCCAGATCGGGCTGTCACCGGGATCTGGCCACGTTCCCCAGGTATCGGCGAAGTGCTCGTAGGTCCGCCGACCGAACAGGAACGCGTCGGCGCGCTGGAAGATCTGGTCCATGACTGCCCCGGCTTCGTCGTCGAAGTGCGCCCATTCGCCCGGCGCATGCATCACGCCGTCAACAGAGATCTGCGTGGTCGTCGTCAGTTTCATGGTCGCGGTTCGCTGACCTGGATCTCGCTCGGGAGCGGGAACCAGCGCAGGAGCTCGAACTCCGCGTCCATGACCGGGTGGTCGATCGGTAGGTCGCTGCGTGGTGGGCCGGCCAACATCGACCGGGCTTCGGCGAGGTAGTCGGCCAGGCGTGACGCCGGCTCGCGGTGACGGTGGGCCTGATAGGTCATGCGGCCGCCGGCATACGAGATGTCGTTCAGCGAAAGCGGTGCCTCCACTCCCCCGCTGACGTGGCGCCACAGTCCGGTCTCGGGGATGAATCGATATTGCGGCAACAGCTTCCAGCCGTCGCTCGCGACGATCTCGACCGCCGACAGGATGAAGTCGAAGACCTCTTCCTCGATGAAATAGTTGAAGTTCACGCGCACCCAGCCGGGCTTGATGCCGTCGCAGCCCTTGCGTGTCTCGCGCTCGTACTTGAGTGACGTCTCGATGTCGATGCCGAGCAGTCGGTGGCCGTACGGCCCGGCACACGAACAGCCGCCGCGCGACTGGAGACCGAACAGGTCATTCAGGACCGCCACGACGAAGTTGTGGTGGAGGTGCTGGCCGCTCGTGCCGTGCTTCACGACGAACGACACGATCGACAGCCGCTCGGCCTGGCGATTGCCCAGGATCTCGATGTTGGGGTGGCGCTCCCAGCGCTCGATCGCACGCTGGATGAACGAGTGCTCGCGCTCGCGGATGGTCGCAACGCCGACCGTCTCCTTGAGCTGAAAGACGAGGCCGCAGCGGATCGACTCGAGGATCGCCGGCGTGCCGCCCTCCTCGCGATGCTCCTTGTCGGTGAGGTAGACGTGGACGTCGCTGTTGACGTACGCGACCGTGCCGCCACCGACCACCGCCGGCACGCGGTTGGTCATCAGCTCGCGTCGGAGGCACAGCACGCCCGGCGTGCCCGGGCCGCCGATGAACTTGTGCGGCGAGAGGAAGATCGCGTCCTTGCCCTCCATGGAGATGTCGACGTACGGCGCGGCCGCGGCGAAATCCCAGAAGCTCAGCGCCCCGTGCTTGTGCAGCAGCGACGAGATCGCATGGGTATCGCTCACGATGCCGGTGACATTCGATGCCGCGGAGAACGACCCGATCTTCAGCGGTCGGTCTGCGTACTCCAGGAGCTTCGCCTCGAGATCTGCCAGGTCGATGTGGCCGTCGGCGTCCTCGTGGATCGTTACCAGGTCGGCGATCGACTCGCGCCACGGCAGCTCGTTCGAATGGTGTTCGAAAGGCCCGATGAACACCACCGGCCGCTCCCCCGCCGGAATGGCCTGCGACAGGTGGTACCGATCCTCCAGCTCTGCCGGGATCCGCAGGTTGAGGATGGCGACGAGCTTGTCCACGGCCCCGGTCGAGCCGGCGCCGCAGAAGATCACGGCGTGGTCCTGCTCGTTGCCACCGAGCGCGTCGCGGACGATCCGCCGCGCGTCCTCGCGGAACCTTGTGGTCTGCAGGCCCGTGCCGCTCGATTCCGTATGCGTGTTCGCATAGAGCGGCATCACGGCGTCACGCATGTAGTCCTCGATGAAACCCAGGCTGCGCCCGGACGCGGTGTAGTCGGCGTAGGTGACTCGACGCAGGCCAAACGGCCCCGCCACCGCCTCATCCGCGCCGATCAGCGAGTCGCGGATCAGCTGGATCAGGTCGTTCGCGTACCTGGGTGCGCCTGCGGCGCGCTCAGTCGTCAGAGCCACGCCGCAACGTTATTAGGTCGCTTGGCTTCAGGACAGGGCGGCGCAGACGTCCTGCACGCGGCCGCTCGACTTGAAAGACGTGTAGACGAGCGTATCGGCCTCGACCAGTAGCTCAACGTGCCCCGTGAAGCGATACATCGCGCCGTTCGTGCCGACCGTGCCGAACGGACCCTGGTCGCCCGGCCAGAAGGTAATCCAGACCGTGCCGTCAATTACGCTTCGGAATTGGTTGGTCGCCGCGATGTACACGTCGGTCGAGTTGAAACGCGCCCGATGGTAGAACGTGGCGCCCGTGTCGACGTTGATGATTCTGACGTCGGCGTGCGCGATCGATCGTTCGCGCCCGTCGCTGAAGTACGTGATTCGAACGTGCGCACCGGGATCCGGAATCTCCACCACGTCAAAGGCGCAGCCCTCGCCGGCGGGGACAAAGATCGGGCTGCCATGGATGACATCGCGCTCCGGCGGCTTGGCCTGCACTCCCGGCGCGGCCATCGCCCACAGGGCGCTGATGGCGACAAGAAGGGTTGCCAATCGGACCGTGCTCCCGTGACTTGACTTCATGAGGCCCCTCTCCTACGGAACGATCTGCCCCCGCTCAGGTGCATGAGACGCCTTCCCCGCCGCATTAGTCAATAGACTCCCCGCGATGATCGGCTGGCTTTCCGGTGCGTGGCGGAGCCCGTCCGCGGTGCTGCTCGCAGTCCAGCTGCTGGGCGTGCTCGTGTTCCCGTTCATGGAGGATTCGCCGCTCGGCCGCGCCGCGTTGTCGACGTTCGCGCTCGTGGTGCTGTTCCTCGCGGTTCGCGCCGTCCAGGCAACGAGCGCGCTGACGTGGATCGCGGTCCTGCTCGGCCTGCCGATCGTCGTCCTCACGGTCATCGAGGTTCTAGATCCCACCAATGCTGGGGTTGCCCTCGCATCGGCCGTTCTGCACGCGGTCTTCTACTTCTACACGACCGCCGCGCTGCTCCGCTACATGTTCCTGGACCGCTTCATCACGCACGACGAGCTGTGGGCCACGGGCGCGACCTTCACGGTCGTCGCCTGGGCGTTCGCCTATACGTTCGGCGCGATCCAGGTGCTGTGGCCGGGCTCCTTCATCAGCTTCGATGGCGTAGGGACGCGGACGTGGCTCGAGCTGCTGTTTCTGTCGTTCACCAACCTGACGAGCGTCGGCCTGTCCGACATCGTGCCGGTGCTGCCGCAGGCTCGGTCGTGGGTGATGATCGAGCAGGTCTGTGGCCTGCTCTACGTCGCGCTGGTTATCTCGCGCATCGTCGGGTTGACGATCGCGCGCGGCCGCGGCAACCCCGGTGACTGATTAGACCGCCCGGACTGGCGCGACCGTAGATCTGCGATCTGCTGGTCGCGAGTCAACTCATTGAATGAGTCAGAGGCTGTGCATCGCTGGGGGCGCACCTACCCGGCCCCGTCAGTCACAACTTGTGACTGAGTCAAAGAGCCGACTCGGGAGAGTGAATCGACAAGTTGTTAGTCGACGCCCGCGCTCAGTCGTGCGCGATGTGCCCGAACTGGCGCCACAGCAGCACGACCAGGATCGCCGACCCGATGAAGCCAAACCAGAACGGGCCGGTGATGCCGAACTGGCCCGCGATCAGCCCACCGATGGGCGTCCCGATGACGAGTCCACCGTAGCCCGCGAAGCGCATCACCCCACCGACTCGGCCCAGCAGCTCGTTCGGCACCGCGCGCTGACGGACCGTGTTCGCGGTCGTCCCCCAGGTGAAGCCGTGAATGCCCGAAACGAACTGAATGCCGAGAGCGATGAGCGGCGAAGTGGTCAGTGCCAGGGTCAGGTGCGTCAGCGTCTCGATGAGCAGGCCGACGCGCATGATGTTGCCGAGGCTGAAACGTCGTGTGAGCGCGCCGTACGAGATGGTCGCCACGACTCCGCCCGCGGCCGCGGACGTCGTCAGCAGCCCGAAGCCGACCGCGTCCATGTGCAGCTGCTGCGCGGCATACAGGACGAGCACGCCCATTGCCGCGCCCCAGGTCACGTTGAAGGTGAAGATCGTGATCGCGAGAGTGCGCATCGCAGGGTGGGCAGCGAGCCAGCGCACGCCCTCGATCAGGTCGGTGACGAAGTGCGGCTGGTCGCCCGCCCGCGCGACGGCACCCACGCTCGAAGAGATGCGCGCGATCAGCACCGCGCCCAGCACGAAAGCCGCGGCGTTCGCGGCGAACGGCAGCGCCATGCCGATCGCGAACATGAATGCGCCAATCGGCGGTCCGACGAGCTGGTTGACGGTGATGTACGCGCCCTGCAAGCGCGCGTTGCCCACCGCCAGGTCGTCGCGAGCCACGATGGTGGGCATGAGGGTGCTGCTGGCTGAGTCGGCGAACACTTCTGCCGTGCCCAGCACAAAGATCGCGGCCAGGACCAGCACGATGTTCACCGTCCCGTTGGCAATCGTCACGACCATCAGCGCGAGCACCAATGCACGGACGACGTTGGCCCCGATGACCATCAGCCGCCGATTGAACCTGTCTGCCGCGACGCCACCTATGAGCCCGAACAGCAGCCACGGCAGGTAGTCGAACGTCAGTGCGAGCGACACCAGGAACGGGTCGTGCGTCTGCGATGCGACGAGCAGCGGGCCTGCGGCCAGAAGGAGGCCGTCGCCCAGGTTGTTGATGAGCGCAGAAGACAGCAGCCAGCGGAAATCGCGCCCCAGCCGTGGCGGAGAGATCTGGTCCAGGGCGACTGTGAGCGGGTTGCGCACGCGCGGCAGCGTAGCCGCGACCGCAAGCGGAGCGTAAGCACGCGTCCCACGCGGGCATGCGCGGAGAGCGCAGCAGCGGCCCGAGGGCCGTCTGCGGCGATAGGGAGATAGCGGGATCAGATCACGAGTTAGTCGGCGTCCTCGTCGCTGCGAGCACGGCGCTTACCGGACTCGACGGTTTCCTTCGAGAACGCGCCCATCAGCCGGCGCAGCAGGTCGTGCAGCTGCTCCTTTTCCTTGACCGACAGCACGGACGCGACAAGCTTTTCGTACTCGGCCTGGGCCGTGACGGCGCTGTCCCAGGCTGCGTGGCCGGCCTTGGTGGGCTCAACGAGCACTCCCCGACGATCGTTCGGGTCGGCCAGCCGACGAATGAGCCCTGCCTGCTCCAGACGATCCAGCCGATTGGTCATGGCCCCGCTGGACAGCCCCAGATGGTCGGCCAGCTCCCCTGCCGACACGCGGAACGGCTTGCCTTCGTAGCGCAGCCGGCCCAGCACTCGGAACGTCCGGTTGGAAAGGCCCGACTCGGCCAGGTTTGCCTCCATCGTGCGCCCGAACGCACGCGAGATCTTGCCCACGCGCTCGACGATGCCTTCTGTCAGCAGGTCGAGATTGGGAATCTCGCGCGTCCACACCTCGAGCTGCGCGTCGAGGTGATCGCGCTCTTGTTTAGCCATCTCGACCGGATTGTGGGCTCATAGGCATCTTTATGTCAAGACACTTGACATTCACAGTCACCATGTCTAATCTTCGAGTTGTGATGTTTGAGATCAAGACACTTAGGATCGAGCGATGATGGAGTCAATGAGTCTTCTGGCCCTGGAACTTAACGAGCAGCGCCTGCGCGAGGTAGCGCTGGACACGATGCGCGCCCTGCGCGCAAGCCGCAGTACGGATATGTCCGACGAGCAGGCGTGGCCTTCCCCCGCGCCCAAGCTCGTTGCCGCGCCGGCCCTTGCGGCCGCGCACGACAGCGACGACTTCGTGGAGCTCGCCGCCTAACAGCGGTCGACGCAGCTCCACGTCGAGCCGTCGAACTCCCACGCATCGCCCAGCTCGGCGCCGGTGGCGTCAAACCCGCCGTACAGCACCCAGATCTCGCGTCCTGGATCCCAGGCGAGCGCCGGTGAGCCGCGCGGCGACGGTCCCGGAATGTCCAAGCTGGTCCACCCGCCGTCCGTGAAGAACCACGTCTCGTCGCTGAGCGTGCCGAACGTGGAGTTACCCGTCGCGCCCCCGAACAGGAGCAAGCCATCCGGGCTGCCCGCGAAACCGGAATGAGACCGCGTCCCGGGTCCGGCAAAGTCGAGCTTCGTCCAAGTCTGGCCGTCCCACGACCAGAAGTCATCGAAGATGCTCGAGTTGTCGATGCCGCCATACAGGAAGGCCTGTTGGTGGTTCGGATCAAACACGAACCCGTGATGGGCGCGGGGCGCAGGGCCGGAGCTCGCGAGCACAGACCAAGCCTCGCCGTCCCAGCTCCAGGTCTCGGGCGACAACTCCTGGAGGCGCCCTCCACCGAACAGCACGGTCCTTGATCGCTCGATGTCGTAGGCGAGCTTCATGTGATCGCAGGCAGGTGGGTATAGCTGCGTGGAAACGTTGACTTGTTTCCAGTCGGTGCCGTCCCACTCCCACGTCTCCGGAACGCAACCGTTCGAGTCGAACGGGAGCCCGCCGTAGCGCACGAGCACGTTTCGTCGCGAGTCCCACGCAACCGCCGTGACCACGAGTGGGGCCGGCCCCTCGTCACTTGCTAGCGTCCAGGTGGCGCCATCCCACGACCAGATCTGTTCATGGTCGGCTGGATCCACCTGATTCACGCAGGTCGCCAGAAGCAGCCGCTCGTCCTGGCTGTCCCATACAAGTGTGGAGTCACTACATGCGGGCGGATGAAGGTTGGCAACCGGCGACGACATCGGGGTCGGGGTCGCAGTTGGTGCGGGCGTCGGGATCGATGCAGGCGTCGGGATCGGTGAAGGTGTCGGAGTCGGTGCTGCGCAGCCAAAGGCAAACAGGAGGATGGCGGCCAACAGCATGCGCACGGCGCTAGTTGGGCTCGCTGAGCCGCCGCTCGATGGCCCGGTCAGGGATGATCCAGAGCGCGGCGACGAAGAGGTCGATGGCCACCGCGACGACCGGTAGGAAGAGCGAGACAGCTAGCGCGGCCAGGTAGGCGAACAACGAGAGCTGGCCCTTGGTGCTCTCGCCGAGCGTCTCAGCCAGCGTTGCCGACTGGCCCGGGCTCGCTAGCAGCGCGCGCACCAGCAGGAAATACGAGAAGGCCGGCAGGATGAGGACGACGTTGTAGATCGCGACCGTGTTCGGGCCGAATGAGTGCTCGCCCATCCAAGCCGTCGCGAACGGGACAAGCGACAGCGCGAACAGCAACAGGATGTTGGCCCAGAGAACGCGGCCGCTCACCGTTCGGACGGCCTGGAACAGGTGGTGGTGGTTGACCCAGTAGATCGCGATGTAGGCGAAGCTCATCGCATACGCCAGGATCTGCGGCCAGAGCGAGAAAAGGTCCTCGAACGTGGTGCCTTCCGGCGGCCGCAGCTCGAGGACCATGATCGTGATGACGATGGCGAGGACGCCATCGCTGAATGCTTCGAGTCGGCCCTTGCTCACAAGGGCAGGATATTGGCCTAGCCCAGGACCTCGCGCAGCTTTGCCGCGAACTCCTTGGGCTTGCCCATCTGGCCGTACTCGCCGCCCAAGAAGCCGCCGTGGCCGCCCGGGAACTTGACGACTGGGCTTCCCAGGAGTTCAGCGACCCCGTGGGCGCCGCGATTGGCCATCGTGCCTTCCTCGTCCTCGCCGGCAGCTATCACGACGCGCGTCGGTGCGGCATTGATAGCGGCGATGTCCGGCTGGTACGAGGTGATCGCCACCATGGAGCCCATCATCGTGTCGTCGCGCTTGCCGTCATCATCGGCCGGCATGCCGAACATCGCAGGGTCCGGTGCGGGACGTGACGCCCAGTCGGCCGGGACCTCGCCCTGGAGCATGACGACGCCCATGAACTTGGCCATCGCGTGGCCGAAGCCGCGGCTCTGGTACGTATTGACGATGTCCTTGACCGCGGCGTCGGCCTGGGCGCGATCCGGCAGCACTGCGGTGAGCGGCGGCTCGTGCGCGATGAGCGTGCGCACGTCATTGGGATGGCGCGCCACGAGCGCGAGCGCGGTGACCGCGCCGCCGCTCGACCCGAACAGGTCCACCGGGCCGCCGCCCAACGCACCGATGACTGCGTGAACGTCATCGGCCGTCAGCTCGGGCGTGTTGAAGGGTGAGCCGGCCTCCCTGACTGAGCGTTCAAACCCGCGCGGGTCGTAGGTGATGACCGTCCGATCGGGAAAGTGGCTCGCCAAGGTAACGAAGCCGCCGGCCGCCATGGGATGACCGATCAGGAAGAGGGCCGGCTCGGTCGAGCTGCCACTCCCCTGCCGGACGTCGTAGGTGAGCGTGGCGCCTGGCACGTCGACGGTGTGCGTCTCCATGGCAGTCGTCGGGGCGGTCTCTGCTGTCATGCCCGCACCGTCTCCGCCAGGATCGCGTCGATCTGGCCGACCGCTTCGGTCATGCCCTCTTCCATGCCCATCGCGAGCATTTTCTCCATGGCCTCGACATCGGGGAACTCGCTCTTGATCGACATCCGCGTCTTGCCGTTGCCGATGTCCTCGATCGTGACGCGCATCGTGGTGATCGGAAAGCTGGGATCGGGGATGCCGTTCTGTGCCTCGAAATGGTCCTTGATGACGATACTGTGCGGCGGGTTCGTCTCGACGATGACCCAGCCGGCCTGCGGCATGTCACCGGTCGGGCCGGTCATGTAGTACTGCGCCTTGCCGCCCGGCGTGAGCTCGAGCTGCGTGAAGGTCGCGGGATAGCTCGGCGGACCCCACCAGCGCTCGAGCTGGCGCGGATCGGCCCACAGCTGCCACACCCTCTCAGGTGTCGCATCGAGATCAGTGCTGATGATCATCGTGTGCGCTTCCGGGTCCTTCTGGACTGCGTTAACCGTCACGGCTGGATCTCCTTACCTTTTGCCTGAGTCGTATTGCGTGATTCGTCCAATAGCTGGCTCATTCGCTCGAACCGGTCGCGCCACAGTTCCTGGTATCGATCGAGGAGCCCTCGCGCGATGCCCAGGTTCTGCATCTGTGTGCGCACGACTTTGCGTCGGCCGATGCGCGACTTCCCGATGAGCCCCGCACGCTCGAGCACGGCTACGTGCTTCTGGACAGCGGCGAAGCTCATCGGGTAGTGCGCTGCAAGCTCGGCCACACCCTCGTTACCGGCGATCGCGCGGCGGACGATGTCTCGCCTTGTTGCGTCGGCAAGGGCACCGAACATTCGGTCGTAGTCGAGGGTCGGCGTCACCTGCATTGATACAACCATAAGGTTGTATGACGATGCTGTCAAGTGGCGCCTAACCTGCGGAGCGTGAAGAAAATCGGGTTCCTCTCGTTCGGGCATTGGAACGACTCGCCCCACTCGGGCGTGCGCAGCGGTTCTGATGCCTTGCTCCAGTCCATTGACCTGGCCGTGGCGGTGGAGGAGATCGGTGCCGACGGCGCCTTCTTCCGCGTCCACCACTTCGCGCGCCAGCTCGCCTCCCCTTTCCCGCTGCTGGCCGCCGTGGGCGCGCGCACAAAGCGCATCGAGATGGGCACGGCTGTCGTCGATATGCGCTACGAGAACCCGTTCTACATGGCCGAGGACGCCGGTGCCGCCGATCTGATCGCGGGTGGGCGCATCCAGCTGGGGATCAGCCGCGGCTCGCCCGAGCAGGTTATCGAGGGCTGGCGCAACTTCGGCTACCAGCCGGCTGAGGGCGAGGACGATGCCGCGATGGCGCGGCGCCATACCGAGGTCTTCCTCGAGCTCCTCAACGGCGAGGGCTTCGCCCAGCCGAACCCTTCACCGATGTTTCCGAATCCGCCCGGGCTGCTGCGCCTGGAGCCGTTCTCGGCCGGCCTGCGCGAGCGCATCTGGTGGGGTGCCGCCTCGACCGCGACGGCCATCTGGGCCGCGCAACAGGGCATGAACCTGATGAGCTCGACTCTCGTGTTCGACGAGACCGGTGAGCCGCTCCACGTCCAGCAGCGAAAGCAGATCGATGCCTACCGCGCGGCGTGGAAAGAGGCGGGCCACACGCGCGAGCCGCGCGTCAGCGTCAGCCGCAGCATCTTCGCGATCATGAATGACCAGGACCGCATCTACTTCGGCGGACCGCAGCAGGGCCGCGACCAGTTCGGCTACATCGAACCGACCAAGATGGCCGTTTTTGGCCGCTCATATGCGGCGGAGCCCGACGAGCTCATCAAGCAGCTCAAGGAGGACACGGCCATCGAGGCCGCCGACACGCTGCTACTGACAGTCCCCAACCAGCTCGGCGTGGAGTACAACGCGCACCTGGTCGAGGGCGTGATCAAACACGTGGCGCCGGGCCTCGGCTGGCGCTAGCGCCGAGGCAGCGGCTCTGGTCGGCATGGCCGCGGGTGATACCGTCGAGCCACCAGGCAGAGGGAGACGAGCCCGTGAGCGAGGCGAAGGAGCACATCACGACCGAAAAGGCACTCGAGCGCTGGCGCAACGCCGAGCAGCTCGCGGCCGTGGCGCGGCGCGGCAAGCTCGCGGCTCAGGCTGCACTTCAGGCTGCACACGAGGCGGAGGAAGCAGCAGTGGCGACTGCGGCAGCTGCCAAGGCTGCGCTCGAGTCGGCCACACTCGCCGAAGCCTCTGCGGCCAAGACCGCTGCAAGCGCACGTCTTGTCGTCGAGAGCGCGCTCGTCGACTCCGCCGACGCGGATGCCGACTCAGCGCTGGCCGATGTCGACGAGCAGGTCGCGAAGGACCGATATCACGAGGCCCAGGCGGACTCGGAGCGGCGGCATTCGAAACAGCCCTGAGATAGGGCGCGTTGCAGATCTAGCTTCCCACGCTGCTACGACGGTCCCCAACCAACTCGACGTGCACTACACGCGCACCTGGTCGAGGGCGTCCTCAAGCACGTCGCGCCGGGCCTCGGCTGGCGCCAACGAGGCGCCCGCTCAGTAACCGCAGCCCGGGTCCCCCAACCAGGACAGGCTTTGGTCAACAAATCGATCGAAATAGGCCGGAGCGGTCTCACGCATTGCCCCGGCAACGTTCCGCGCGGCATCGGTGAAGAGCTCGTCGGATGTCTCCGCGTAGGCCAGGCAAAGCGCGGCGAAAGCAGAGCAACGCCATGAGTACTGATCGAACTCCGCGTCGGATATCCACAGCTCACCGCTGCAGTAGAAGAAGTTCCCGATCAAATCGTTATACGTGCCGCCGAATGCCGGGATCTGCTCTTGGCGCAACCCCGGATGATTCTTGAAGGCCTCGTTTATCGATCTCTCCGCCGCGTTCGCCGAAACATCCGGCAGCGGCTCGTTGAGGAACGCTGCGAAACCGTCTGTCGGTCGCGGCGTTGGCGATGGCGACGTCACATCCGGTACGAAGGCGCCAAGGGGCCACGTCTTGATCGTCGCGTGGATCGAGCCTGAGTTGTCCCCAAAGCAGCACAATCGGTCGTTCATCAGTAGCCGCAAGCTGCCCGACTCGCCCGCGGCGAACAGCAATGACCTCCCAATCAGGAAGAATTGGCCATGGCCGATCTGCCCAATGAGCGCGCCGATCAACTCGTCGGGCATGGGCATGTCTGCCCGCTCGCCCGCATCGGCAGGCCGTTCGCCGTCAGGTCCCGCACATCCGGGCGTGCACCACGAGCCCGCAGCGGTGATTTCGACGGGCTGGCCGGCAACAAGCTCGAGCACGGAATCGGAGTCGGGGGCTGTCCCATCGACGGTGATGTCCTCTTCCGCCTGGGGCTGGGGCGAAGCCGCCAGAGGCGAGGGTGAAGGCGAAGGAGATGGCGGTGCCGATGTCGTCGGCCCGGGCGTGGGCGAAACTCCTGGAGTCGGGCTCGCGGTTGCTGAAGGAACGGCACTCGGCGCCGTCTGCGTGGGTGTTGCGGGTGCGGCGCCACCACAGCCCGCAATAACGAAAGCGGCAATCGCGCCGATGAGCACTGCGGGCTTCTTGATCATTGTCCCAATCCCTTCGTGTGAGCGTATGCCGACAGCGCCGGCTGGCCGCCCAGATGCGCGTACAGGACGCGCGAGCCAGCCGGGATCTCGCCACTCCGGACCATGCCGATCAGGCCAGCCATCGACTTGCCCTCGTAGACCGGATCGGTGATCACGCCCTCGGTCCGCGCACAGAGCTGAATCGCCTCGATGGTCTGTTCGTCGGGCACGCCATAGATGGGCCCGGCATAGCCGTCGACGAGCGTGATCTCGTCGTGGCGCAGTTCGCGCTCCACACCGATCGCGGCGGCGGTTGCCTTCGCGATGCGCGTCACCTGGTCGCGTGTCTTGTCGAGCGTCTTGGAGGCGTCGATGCCGACGACGCGCCGGTCATCCCTCCCCTCGAGTGCGGTTCCGGCGATCATTCCGGCGTGCGTTGAGCCAGTGACCGTGCATACGATCACCGTGTCGAAGAAGAGGCCCAGCTCCTTCTCCTGCTGGGCGACCTCCAGGACCCAGTTGGCGAAGCCCAGGCCTCCGAGTGGGTGGTCGGATGCCCCCGCGGGAATCGGATACGGCTTGCCGCCCGACTTCTCGACCGACTCGAGCGCCTCGCGCCAGCTGTCGCGGATGCCGATGTCGAAGCCGGCTTTATCCATGCGGATGTCGCCGCCCATGATCCGGGTGAGCTGGATGTTGCCGACGAGCTCGTAGCCCGGATCGTCCCAGTCAACCCAGTGCTCCTGGACGGTCACGACCTTCAGGCCGAGGTGTCTTGCCACTCCCGTCACGGCGCGCGTGTGGTTGGACTGCACGCCACCAATCGAGACGAGCGTGTCGCAGCCCTGCGCGATCGCCTCCGCTGCGAGGTACTCGAGCTTGCGCACCTTGTTACCACCGAACGCGATGCCGCTGTTGCAGTCCTCGCGCTTGGCCCAGATCTCCACTCCCCCGCCGAGCGCGGCGCTGAGCCGCGGCAAGGGATGCACGGGCGACGGTCCGAACATCAGCGACACCCGCGCGAAATCGTTGAGGCTCAACGGCTCGCTTCCAAGTGACGCTTGAGGCCTTCGGTCATGGCATTCGCATTTCTCGCCATCTGCGGATCGTAGTCGAGCAGCCTCTCGTTTAACCTGAGTTTCCTTGGAAGCGCTGACCGCCGTTCTCCTGATCCTGGTCGCGATCGCCGTGCTCTACGCGTTCTCGGTGCACGTCGGTGTGCCCTACCCGGCGCTGTTCGTGCTGGGCGGCCTGTTGCTCGCGTTCATACCTGGATTGCCGCGCATCAACCTCGAGCCGGACCTCGTGCTGCTCGTCTTCCTGCCGCCGCTGCTGTTCATCGCCGCGATCGAGACGAACTTTCGCGAGCTGCGCGAGAACATCGCCCCAATCACGCGGCTCGCCTTGGGCCTGGTCGTCTTCACGGTGGCTGTTGTCGCGATCGTGGCCCAGGCCCTCGTGCCGACCATGGGCTGGGCGGCCGCGGTCACCCTCGGGGCGATCGTCGCCCCCACTGACGCCATCGCCGCGACCAGCGTGTTCCGGCGCATCGGCACACCGCGCGTGGTGACCGCCCTGATCGAGGGCGAGGCGCTCTTCAACGACGCAACTGCCCTCGTCATCTACAGGACCGGCGTGGCCATCGTGGCTGGCGGCACGTTCGCGGCGCTCGCGACCGGAGCGGAGCTTGTGGTCGCGCTCGTCGGCGGCATAGCAATCGGGCTGGTGGTCGGCTGGCTGGCGGCGCAGGTGCTGCGCCTCCTCGACGAGCCGACGGTCGAGGTGCTCATCTCGTTCGTCGTGCCCTTCGCGGCATACCTGCCGGCCGAAGTGCTGGGCGTGTCCGGCGTCCTCGCGGCGGTGACCGCCGGCCTGGTGATCGGTAAGGGCTACGGTCGCATCCTCACCGCCCGGAGCCGCACGCTGTGGCTGGGCAGCTGGAAGATGATCGGCTTCGTCCTCAATGGCTTCGTCTTCCTGTTGATCGGTCTCGAGCTGCCGACCATCGCCGAGGCGCTCCAGGCGCGCGGTCGGATCGAGCTCGCCGGTGTGGTCGTGGTCGTCTCGCTCGCCGTCGTTGCGACGCGCTTCGTGTGGACGTATCTCTCGAGCCAGCTGCCGAACACGCCCTACCGCCGGCTCGCTGCGCGCGATGTGCGGCTCGCTCGTTGGGGCCGCTTCATCGTTGGTTGGGCGGGCCTGCGTGGAGCCGTTTCGCTCGCCGCCGCGCTCGCGCTGCCGCGCGATTTTCCAGAGCGTGATCTCATCCTGCTGATCACGTTTGCGGTGATCCTGGTGACGCTCGTCGGCCAGGGGCTGACGCTGCCTTATTTCGTGCGCCGCGCGGCGTTTGGCAACTCAAACCTCGACGGCGACGAGCCAACGCTTGCACGCGAAGCGGCCTATGCCGCGGGCCTCGGCGAGATCGAACGCCAGCGACCGCTCTGGCCCGACCACAAGCCCCTCCTTGACCGACTCCAATCGGGCCTGCAGGACAGGACCCAGCACCTCGCGACAGCCGACGCGGCTGAGACGGCCGAGCGCAACCAGGAGTACGAGGAGCATCGCCAGATTCAGCTCGCGGTGATAGGCGCCGAACGCGAGGTCGTCATCGCGTTGCGTGACAGCCGCGAGATCAACGACGACACGCTGCGCCTGGTCGAGCGCGAGCTCGATCTCGAAGAGCTGCGGATGGAGGGCTAGTCGGGCCGGGCCCGCGCCAAACGAAGAAGCCGGGCGCACGTCCGCCCGGCTTCTCCCTGGAAACGCGTGCCGCGATGCGCGGCCTAGGCGACCGTCATTTCTTGATCACGAGCGTGAACTGGAGAATGTTGTTGTTCTCGTTCGACTCGCCGATCACCTTGGTCCAGTCGGCCTTGATGTAGATCGTGTACGTACCCGGTTTCATGCCCGTGGTATCGAACGTGATCCCAACCTGGCGCGTCTGACCGACGGGGAGCGTCGAGGTCGACACCTTGCCCAGCAGCTTCTTGCCGCTGCTGGTCTTGCGGTACCAGGCCGTGAAGCTGCTATTCGCAGTAGCGGCGCCGGCATTCTTTACTGTCGCTCGGAAGGTCACGACGTCGCCCTTATGGACGGTGGTCGGCGTGAAGCTCTGCGACAGCACGACAAGGTCAGGCTTGTTGGTCGTCGGCGGCGGCCCCGACGTGATGGTCACCTGGACGGTATCGGTCGAGAACTTGGCTGGCGTGGACTTGTCCGTCACCTTCAGCCTCACCGTCTTGACGCCGGTCGATGTGAAGCTGTGCGCCAGGGTCTGTCCCGTCTGGTCGTACGTGCCGTTGTTGTCCCAGTCCCACTGGTAGATGAGCTGGCCACTCGGCGTCAGATCGTCGTACGAACCGCTGGCGTCGAAGATGATCGGCTTGTTCGTTTGCTGGGTGATGGGCTTGGCCTGGGCATCGGCAACTGGCGCCGCGTTGGCGTAGCCGCCGGTGTAGCTGAACGCGGCGCAGCCAGGCAGTGTCTGGATGATCGCGTCAGCGCTCGCGTTCGAAGGCAGCGTCTCGTCGGCATCAGCGCCGCTCAGCGACGTCACGTCGAGCGACAGGCAGTTGTTGGCGAAGTGCCAGAACCCGTCGTCCGATGAGTCGTCGGCGAAGTTGTCGATCCAGTCACCCGGATCGGCGCCGCCGTTGGGGTTGTCGTCGAAGTGGCTGTCGCCTGCGGCCGCGGTGAAGGCCGCGTCGTCACAGCGCTTGGCCGTGTCGTCGCGTGTCGTCGTCGGGTCGTCGACCAGCGCCTCGCCGCAGTCGAGCCCGGGCTCAGGCTGCGAGTCGATGTAGTGCTGGCGCGGCGGCATGCCGGCCACGTTGCCGTAGCCGCGGGCTTCGTCGGTGTACTCGATGAGCACTCCCGGTGACCAGTCGATGGAGCCGCGGTCGGACTGGCCGCGACCGTTGAAGTCGAAGCCACTGCGGTCGCGCAGCTCGAGGTAGTAAGCGTGATCGAGGTCCGATGGCGTCGTGGCATCGATCTGGTTCCAACCGGCCGTGCAGTGATCGGCCGTCTTGATCCCATTGGCGCCGCAGCCACCCGGGAAGACGTGCAACGGGTCGGGGTTGGTGAAGTCGGTCGAGTAGATCACGGTGCTGCCGGCGGTGATCTTGAGGTCGTCGATGAACCAGCCCGGCCGATCGAGGCCCGGGTCGGTGAAGTACGAGAACCGCAGGACGACTCCGGACTGGCCGGCATAGTCGGACAGGTCGTACGAGTCGGCCAGGAAGGGTGAGTCCTTGAAGATGGGCGAGGCCGGGTTGCGGTCGGCCGCGAATGTTCCATCGCGATACGAGCCGCTGGTGCCGGTGAGGCCATTGCCGTACTGCTGCTGGCAGCTCGAGCTGTTGGGGTTGATGGCTGAAGGAGTCGTGTAGTTGTTGGCCGACGGTAGCGACGTGTAGTTGCTGCCGTTGGTCGTCACCATCGTGAAGCCGTAGTCGAAGTCCCATTCCATGTCCCACTTGGACTTGTAGGAGACCGTGATGGTCGTGCCATCAGGGATCGACGCGAGCTCGGGCAGCGCGATATCGAGGTTGTGGCCGCCGACAGGCGTGCAGCCGAAGTCATTGCCGCGGTCCGAGTACATGACGTTGGGCAGTGAAGCCTCGCTCTGTACCTGGGCCTGGGTTATCAGCTGGCGACGCGGCAGCTTGACCGCGTACACCTGGCCGTTGTGGATGTTCTGGTCACCGTTCGCGGCCGACAGCGTGTAGAACGTGCCGTCGGGGCGCTGCCAGGTGATCTTGCCGGTGTCGTTCTTGATCTCACTCCAGTTGTCGACGTTCACCGTCTGATTGGGCTGGATGTACGTGGGCACGACCCAGCCGTATTCCTGCTTGCCGAAGACGGTGTAGTGCTGCGAGTAGTCGGTGGCCATAAGGAACCAGTCGTTGTACGTCGTGTACGAGGTCGAATAGAAGTCGGGCAGGCCCAGGTGATGGCCGTACTCGTGCGAGATGACACTCGCGTGATCGATGGCCGACTCGGGGTTGACGTTGTACGGGCCCACGCGGACGTAAACCGGCTTCGAGTTGTCGCCCGAGCCGCCGTTGGCGGCGCAGTCGGCGAAGGTCGTGTAGCTGGCGCTGGTCCAGCACTGCGGTACGTCCTCGAGGCTGCGCAGCTGATCGTCGCTGATGTAGCCCTTGAGACCCGTCGCCTGGTCGGTATACGAGTACTCGAGGCTCGAGGAGTGCGGCCAGATGTTGTCGTACGGCGGCAGGCCATTGAGCTGCGAGTCGCCGTTACCACCCAGGCCGGTGAAGACCATCATGAAGAAGTCGACGACGCCGTCCTTGTCGAGGTCGTAATCGTCATAGTCGATCTCCGGGTCGGCGATCTGCGCAGCGTCGAAGACCGACTTACTGGTCGGGCCACATGCGCCGTCGATCGTGCTGCCGGTGCCCAGCGTGAATGCCGGCCAGTCGCCACCGTAATACTCGGTGTCACCCGGCAGCTGATACCAGCCATCGTGGATGCGCTCCGGGTAGGCGGGCGTGCCATAGAGACTGCTCTGGATGGGCTGCGGGACGTCGCCGATGGTCGTGCCGCGGCAGGTTGCCTTGGTCGGATCACGCATCGTGAAGTTGAACCCAGGCGCGTAGTCGAACCCGGCGCTGGCGATGCCGGCGCTGGGCACCACGCCGTTCGGGAACAGCTGCCCGAATGACATCTCCTGGTAAAGGTTGAAGGTCGAGCCGGCCACACCGGCCGAGTTCACCTTGCGCGACAGCGCGTCGCCGGTGTGAGCCGCGTCGTGGAAACGGTCGGTGAAGTCGACCGGGACCATGACGAACGGCTTGTCGCCGTAGCGCGCCGTATCGAACTCCTCGATGGGCGGAATGACCTTGGGGCCATGAGTGCTCGAGGTGATGCCGCCGGGGCCGCCCGAGTAGGTCAGGGTCGCGGTGTTGGACAGGTCCTTCCAGACGACCTCGGGATCCTGGGCAAGGGTCGCGGCCCTGGCCTCGACGACGAGCGTCGCGACCGTGGGGCCCGTGCTCGTCGCAGCGGCGAGACTGCCGATGGTCCAGGTCACGGTGTTGCCACCGCCGACGTTGGCACTGCCCGAGCCCGCCAGCGGATTGGCGCTGACGAACGTCATTGAATCAGGGTGCGGGATGGTAACCGTGACGCTGGTCTTCGCTGACGCGGTGTAGTTGCGCACGAAGACGCGGAACGGGTAGGTCTCGCCGGGCTTTACCCAGCCGCTGACCGATGAGTACAGGTTCTGGAGCACGAGATTGGGCGGCACGACCTGGACGGTCACGGCGCCGATGCCCGCCGGATCGCCGGCAAAGTCACCGAGCATGCGCGGCGGATCCAGCGAAACGCCGGAATCCGAGTACGCGGCGTCGACGACCTGGATGGCGAGAGTCTGCTTGTAGTCGGTCGAGATGTCAGCGGTCACGCCAGCGGTGGCGCTGCCGGGGATGGTCAAGCCGGCCGGGAATGAGCCATCCGACTCGGCGGTCTGGGTGCCCGACAGGTACAGCTCGTCGCCCTCGGGTCCGAGAAGACGAATCTTGAATGTCGCCGGGACGCCCGTCTCATTGGGCGTGGCGGCGATGTCGTTGAGCTCGTAGATCGAGCCTTCGAGCGGGATTGCGTCGCCCGGCTCATAGCGATCGCCGGCAGCGAGTGGCCCCGGATTGACCGTCGCGCCGAGCTGGTTGAAGAAGAACGGAGTGTTGCTGGTGGCGTTGCCATCGACGATGACGCGGGCGATGACCATGCCGGGCTGCCAGGGAGTCGCGGCAGGATCGATGGGCGTGACGCCGTACCAGTCGACGCCGGCGCCACCCTTCTGGACCGCGCTGACTGTCTGGAAGAGGGTGCTGCCATCGGCTGAGCGGACCTGCACCGAAGCGCTATGTGATCCCGTATCAGAGCCGGGAATCACGAAATCGAAGCGAACGCAGTCGCCGCGAATGAAGTTGGTCGACGCGAACCCGCCGTTGTACGTGCAGTTGACCGGCGGGCCGGTGAACGTCTTGACGAAGGTGACGGCGCCCGCTGCCAGCGGGTCAGCGGCCTGCGTCGGCGCAGCCGCGTTGGGGCGGCCGAAACCCATCACGCTCGCTAGCAAGGTTGCCGACAGGAATGTGACCAGCAGGCGCGACCGCGGCCGCACCTGGTTAGACGTCGCCGTGAACATCTCTGCTAATTCGCCTTTCTCACTCCCCCAAGACCCCAGGTTGGCCCCGATGCAGCACCTGACACCACCGTCAGTGGGGGTGCGCTGCGAGAGTAGGCAGGGCGGCGACTCGAAATCAACTGGTCCGGCATAACAACGTCATTGCAAAGAGGTAGTGCCATGAGCTACCAGTGGAGCGCCGGAGGCGGGTTCGGTGGGTCGGCGCTAGGGTCTTCCCATGAACAAGATCTATACGTGCCTGTGGTTCG
>JAXDLE010000086.1:0-3147 GCA_034666725.1 Chloroflexota bacterium | reverse complement strand
TGACCACGATTGCGTGCGTCACGGGGTCCATATCGCCCCAGGTGAGCATCCAGTCGCATATTGCGGTGGACGGCAGCGTCGCCGTCGGGAAGTTGTCCGGAAGCACCGGCCGCAACGTGAAGGGCTGACCAGTGACGGCGGGCAGCGGCATGTCGATGCGGATGTCGTAAACATCGCCATCCGTCCGATGGATCACCGCCGGGATGTTCAGGTTGTAGCTCGAACACTCCGGGGCGCCCTGGTTCCCGGCACGATCGAGCGCGCGCACGCACACATGGCGATCCTGGTCTTCCCAGTTGCCGCCCCAGAACGGCGTGCGGAAGTCGAAGTAGTAAGTAGCTTCGGAGATGTTGGTCCACGGACCGCCGTCCAGGCTGAACTCGATTCGGTCAATGTTGTTGGTGTAGTCCCAAAAGCCGTCAGATGGATTGCCCCAACAGGGACGCGAAGCGATCCAGCCGCTCTGGTAGCTGTCGCATAGGACGGAGAGGCCGCTCATCTGCGGGGCCAACCGGTCCAGGTTTATCGAATCATTCCCAACATCGGCCCACGAGCCGGTCCCGTTGTCCGACTGCACATACACGGCCTTCACGTCATCGGTATCGGCGCCCCCGGTCGCCGGGTCGAGCAGATCCCAATTGACGACAGGTGCCCAGTCAACGGGCGGCCCCCAATTCGTGCCGTTGTTCGATAGTCGGATGAGGCTGTCATCGTGAGTCGGGTATGGCAGTCCGACTGAGACGATCGGGTTGTTGGTCCAACCGTTTCCGCTGTTGATCGTGACCGCCGCAGGAGCTAGCGGTGGGTCATCGGCAAGCGCCATGGATGGCGTCACGCCTGCGAGCAGGCAAGCGCTGAGTAGCGCCCCCAACCACCGACGCCCGAGTAGAACGCGCAATTTCCCCTCCGGCGCGCCCCAATTCCTCGCGCGCGCCCGCACGTTATCACGCGGACTTCTGAGGACGATCGCTCTCTCAATAGACCTCGTCGTGTGTTCCGAGCCCGACCAGGAAGCAAACTTCGGCTTCCCACCGGTAGAGGACTCGGAGGTCGTCGTCCACGCTGAAGGCCCAGTAATCGGCCAGGTCGCCTTTCAGCTTGTGGGTGCGCAAGAGGGGGTCCTGCGGGCTGGTTTCGAAGCGTTTCAGCGCCGCGCGCAGCAATTCGTCGCGCGGTGGCTTGAGTTTCCGGGCGCCCCGCAGGAAGGCCGTCGAAACGAAAACGCGCATCGCGCCTCAGCCGCGCAGGTCGGCGAGAAGTGCCTCCACGTCCGCGTACTCATGGCCCTTGCCGGCGGCGTACTCCGCCTCAGCCTCGCGGACTTCGCGCAGGAACAGCTGCCGTCGGGCCGCTCGGAGTTCCGCCATCTGAGCGTCGTACTGATCTGCGTCGACGAGGTAGGCCGCCTTCTGGGAGCGCTGCAGGATCACGTATGGCTCTTCGGAGGCGTGGAGCTCGTCCAGAACCTCTGCAGTGCGCTGGCGCAAATCGGTCACGGCAATCGACTTCATCGTGCTGTTAAGCATACGCTCTAACGTACAGTTGTCAAGACGCCGACCACCCTGATCGGGGTCGTGCGGACGAAGGCCCCTGATACGGTGGGTTGGCTGGGGCCCGAGCCGTAGGAACCGGGAAGGGGGGCACCTGCACACCATCGGACTCATCTAAGAAATGACCCTCCCGAGGAGAAACAGGATGCTTAACGCGAATATCCACTCGCTGGGGAGCGCGACGCTGGGCGCGGTGCTGCTGCTGATCCTTGCCGCGTGCGGCGGCGCAGCCGCGCCCACGGCGAGGCCCGGTGGGCCGACCACTCCGCCAGGGCAGCCAACTCCCGCCCCGACGAGCACGCCTGCCGTCGGGCCGACAAACGCACCGGTTACCGCCGACGCGTGCGCGCTGCTGACCGTCGCTGAGGTATCGGCCGCCTACGGCGAGACCCTCGAAGGCGCCGTTCCGAGCTCGATCGAGGCCTATGCCTACTGCGCATACGGCGCGGGCGACGAAGTCAGAACGTGGGTCAACACGGACCCGGCAACCGCGACGAACATCTTCAACACCATGAAGATCAACGATGGCGAGGCTGTCGCGGGCGTAGGCGATGAGGCGTATTGGTCGACCGA
Source organism: Chloroflexota bacterium (assembly GCA_034666725.1). Classification (GTDB taxonomy): domain Bacteria; phylum Chloroflexota; class Limnocylindria; order Limnocylindrales; family CSP1-4; genus JALYGJ01. The sequence goes on along the minus strand of JAXDLE010000086.1, from coordinate 1,024 downwards.
CAGCTTCCAGCCCGGGCTCTACTTCATGAAGGGCGGCGTGCTTGCCTACATCTCGGGCTCTCAGTCTGGGCCCGACGACGCGATCGTTCAGCTGGGCGTGCTCATGGCGAGCCGGATGTGACCGGCCGCCGTCGACTTGCCATTGGTTCGACCGTATTCACGCTTGCCATAGCGTCGATGCTGACGGCGTCACCGGTGGCGGCGTTCGGAGACTATGACCTCAGCGAGACTGGGACCGTGGGCAACTGGTCGGTGTCCGATAGCGCCAGCCACCCTGGTGCAGTCTGCAAGTACGGACCCCTGGTTGGCGTGTATCCGCACCGGGAACTCCAGACGATCAAGGTTCACGCGCCGCATGTGTGGGGCCATTACTCGGCCCAGACCTGGGTCGGCTGGCGGTTCGTCGTAAGGGGCTACCAGGGCGGTGGGCCGGCGCACACGGTCTACACCAGTCCCACCTGGAAGGCCATGGCGAGCAGCTCGAGCATGGCGAGCTTCATCGACGCCAGCGCCACCCAAAGCGCTTTCGCCAACTGGACGTTCTTGGACGTCTCCGTCTCCATGTTCTTCTACACGCCGGAAAGCTCAACGAATTGGATGGCAGCTGGCGGCGGACGGGTCAAGGGCCGCATCGACACCTACGGTCTCAAGTGGGGCGGAAACATGCACGGGTCAATCCGGAGCGCATGCGAAGTCGGCTACTACAACTAGGCGCAATGCCTCGCGAACCGTAGGGCTCTAGGCCGTTTCGGCATCCTCGTCGCCGTTGAGCTCGCTCGCCCAGATGTCGTTGTCGGTCTCGCGCGCCTGGTAGCAGTCGCCGCACATCGGGCCGGTCGGCCAGTCGGGCTGGTCGTCGTCCGAGTCCCCGAGCTGGCGGCCACAGATCACGCAGGCCATCGGCGGTTCGCTGTCGTCCACCCGCGAAAAATACGGCGTTTGCACGATGGGTAGTACGGCGGCCGTGTCGTACGTTTCGGGCCGACGCACGTCACAGCGTTCAGGACGCTCCTCCTCGCGCCCT
>JAXDLE010000085.1:0-44666 GCA_034666725.1 Chloroflexota bacterium | reverse complement strand
GTCGACGCGCGCCGTTATGCGCGGCTGCTCCCAGCTGAGCAACCGCGGCACGATTGCGACGTTTTCGCCGACAGTCAGGTGCGGCAACAGCCCGACCTGCTGGATGACATAGCCGATGCCGCGGCGCAGCGCGATGGGGTCCTGCGCCATGACGTCGCGGCCGCCGATGAGGATCTGGCCGGACGTCGGCTCGATCAGCCGGTTGACCATCTTGAGGCTGGTCGTCTTGCCGCAGCCCGAGGGGCCGACGAAGACGCAGATCTTGCCCGCGGGCACGGTGAGGCTCAGGTCGTTGACCGCGATGGTGTCGCCGTAGCGCCGCGAGACGTGGCGGAACTCGAGGTCGACCGCGTTCTGTGCTGCCATCGCGGCGGCACCGTATACGCTTCGGTCGTGGAGGGCGAGAGCGCCATCATCGTCCCGATTGCCGTGCCCGTGATGATCGCTCGGCTGCGCGAGCGGATGGATCCGTCGGCGGCGGACGGCGTGCCCGCGCACGTGACGCTGATCTATCCATTCATGCCGGTTGAGGGCCTTAACGATGACATTCGGCGGGCGATCACCCGCATCGTCGCCGCGGAACCGATCTTCACCGTCAACTTCCGCGAAGTCAGTCGCTTTCCGAACGTCGTCTACCTGCCGCCAGACCCGGCCGAGCCTTTCCGACGGTTGACTACCGCGCTGGCAGGCGCGTTCCCCGACTACCCGCCCTACGAAGGTGCTTACGAAACGGTGATTCCCCACTTGACGGTCGCCCAGGACGTGTCCGATGACTACTACGCCGCGGCCGAGCACGCCCTGCCTGCGGCGCTGCCCGTGCGCCACATCGTGCGCGAGGCGTGGCTCATAGGCCACATGCCCGACCAGCCGTGGCACACCCTGTGGCGCCTCCCGCTTGGTGAGCCACCGCGCCCATAGGTCGCGGTCGCTCTACTACGTTCGCCCGGCGCGTGTCCGACGAGTTCGGCTTGACGGCGCTTTAGTCGCTGAGCGGTTCAACCGTCGGGTGAAGGTGGGCTCGACGTCCAAATCCGGCGGTCGCACCCTTCCCAAGGGACGATTGAGTCGCTGAGCGGTTCACGGCCGTCGTAGCGCTCGTGATTCTGCGCGCGGCTAGACTCGCGGCATGCCACAGATCCACCTGCGCGCCGAACGCGGCGACTACGCGCCACTCGTGCTGATGCCCGGCGACCCCGGCCGCGCGACGATGATGGCCGCGCTCCTCGACGGCGGCATGGACAAGGCCAGGCGGGTCAACCAGCACCGCTCGCTGCTCGGCTACACGGGGACCTATAAGGGCAAGCCCGTGAGCATCCAGACGAGCGGCATCGGCACGCCGTCGTTCTCGATCGTCATGGAAGAGCTGCTGATGCTCGGCGCGACGCGCTTCATCCGCACTGGGACATGCGGCGGCATCGGCCATGGTCTGCGCACCGGTGATGTCGTCGTCGCGACGGCGTCCGTGCCCATGGATGGATCGACGCGAACCTATCTACACGGCGATCCCTTTGCCCCGGCCGCGGACTTCGAGCTGACGCGCGCCCTGATCGACGCGGCCCGCGCGATGGGCATCGAGCCCAACCCGGGTCTCATCCAGAGCGTCGATGTCTTCTACAACCCGGACTCCGACTACGCCGCCAAGATGCGCAGCCGCGGTGTGATCGCCGTAGAGATGGAGGCGAGCGCGCTCTTCTATCTCGCCTCGCGCGAGCAGGGCCTTGGCCATGACGTCCGCGGCGCATGCATCCTGACCGTCAGCGACACGCTGATCAAAGACGACGAAGCCGTCGGCGCGGACTACATGGCGCTCGAGGATCTCGAGAAGGCGACCATGAAGATGATCGAGATCGCCCTGGAGGCCGGCACGTCCCTGCCTTGATCCCCATCGGGCTGAACCCGACAACGATCGGCGTGTCGTCGGCCTGGTGGCGCGAGACCGCGATCGCGGCTGAGCAGGCCGGCTTCACGGGCGTCTGGTCGTGGGACCATTTCGTCTCGCGCGGCAAGAAGACCGACCCGGTGCTCGAGTGCTGGACGACGCTGACGGCGGCAGCGGCAGCGACCACCACCCTCATGGTCGGATCCTTCATCAACAACGTCATGAATCGCCATCCGGCGGTGCTGGCGCGCATGCTGGCGACGCTCGCTGACCAGTCCGGCGGGAGGGTAGAGCTGGGTATAGGTGTGGGCGGCTCGGGTCCGGAGCTCGGCATGTATGGGATCGATTTGCCTGAGCCCGGCGTGCGCGTGCATATCCTCGAAGAGGCAGTGGCGGTGATCCGATTGCTCTGGGCAGGCGGGCCGGCCGACTACCAGGGCGAGTTCTTCTCACTCCACGAGGCCTACGCGTTCCCGGTGCCGACACCTGCGCCACGGATCATCGTCGGCGGTGAAAAGCCCGGCGGCGCGCGGCTGGCTGCTCGGGTCGGCGACGGATGGACCACCAACGGCACCGATTACGAGGCGTTGCTGCCGATCCACCTGGCGGAACTGGAAGCGCATGGCCGGACGCGTTCTGATGTCGCTCACCTGATCGCGGTGTCGCTGGCGCGCGACGTATCCCTCGAGGAGCAGCCGCTCGTCGCCGACATGGCGACGTTCCTCGGGGAGTGGCAGGAGCGCGGCGCGGACGAGGTCGTCGTGTCGTGGGTGCGGCCGAACGAGTTGGACGCGCTGCTCGATGCAGCCACGCGGGCGGGTCTCGCCACCTCGCGCTAGGCTCAGCGTGATGTCCGCTGCCGTGGATTTGACCCAACCTCATGACGCTTGCATTCGCTGCGGCCGACCCACGCCGCTCGGCGTAGCGTTGTGCGAGCGCGACAACCCGGCGCACATCAAGGGCCCCAGCCCAACCCAGGTCCATGGCACGATCCTCTTCGGCGTCATTGGCGGTTTCATCGCGCTGCTCTTGCTGCTGCGGCTCGCCAGTGCCGGCGTCGGCCCGTTTCCATCGGCGCTGAACGCGGTCGCGACGCGCGCCGATGGCGGTCTCGATGTGGTCGTCGCCGTGACCAATAGCGGCACGCGCGCGTCCGGCGCCAGCTGCCGCGTCACGGCCGCGGGCATGACCGACTTCCGCGACTACGTCTTCTTCACTGATCAAATTGCCGCCGGCACGACCCGCACGATCACGGCCACCGTGCCGCCACTGCCGAGCGGTAACGCGCTGCCTTCGTCGCTCACCCTGGCGGTGCGCTGCAACTAGCCGTGGGCGGCTGGGGGCGGCCCTGATTCCTCTGTAATAGGCGCGCCTGTCGATGCGTCACCCCCGGCGAGCGCCTGGCGGTTGCTGATGAACAGCCAGTTGACGCCCGCACCGGCAATCAGCAGACCGGCCGCGCCGACCATCGCGTAGAAGAACGCACCGGCCGACGCTTCTCGCACCGCAGTCATCGTCGCGTTATCCGCAGCCGACGGTGGCGCATTCAGCGGCTGGTATGCCGCGCGGACTTCGGCAGATGTCACATCCAGGTGCGGCGGCTTGGTCGACAACGCGCTGTAGAAGACGGCGCTCACGACGATGAACATCACCGCTCCCGCGAGCTGCGGGCCGACGCGCGAGATCGCGTTGTTGATCGCCGATGCCAGGCCGGCCTGGCGCCCTGGAACAGAGCGCATCAACGCAGTGGTCAGCGGCGCGACCATGATCGAGATGCCAATGCCGAATACCAGGTAGAAGGGCAGGATGTCGGTCAGGTAGCCGGTCGATGGCAACCAGGTCGAGGTGTCGGTCAACTGGAGTCGCCAGGGCTCGCTGCTCGCCGGGATGCGCGCCAGCCACAGCAGCGCGGCAGCCATGAGCAGCGGCCCGATCGTCATGTACAGCCGTGGGCCATGCCGGGCCGCAAGCTTGCCGAAGCGAGTGGAGAGAAAGATCAGGAACAGGGTGCCTGGGATGGAGCCCAGGCCGACTGCCGTGGCCGTGTAACCAAGCGTGCCCTGCAGGAAGAGCGGCGCGAAGAAGAAGCTGACGTAAAGCGCGCCGTAGATCAGAAACGTTGAGACATTCGTGACGCTGAAGTTGCGCGAGCGGAACAAGCCCAGCGGCACCAGCGGGTTGCGCGCGCGCTGGAAGTAGAACGGCAGCGCGATCGTGGTCAGCGCTCCCACACCTAGCGCGACGAACGCCAGCGGGTCCTGCCACTGGCGCTGTTGGCCGTAGATCGCGCCGAACGACAGGCCGCCGACGGCCACGGCCACGAGCAGCGCGCCTATCCAGTCGAAGCGGCCGCTCGCGTGCTCGTCGCGGCTCTCGCGGACGTGGCGCTGGGCGGCCCATACCGCAAGCGCGACGATCGGCACGTTGAGCAGGAAGATCAGGCGCCACGACAGGTTGTCGACCAGGAGGCCGCCCACGAGCGGCCCGAAGATGGGTGCCACGCCCGACGCGGCTGCCCAGATGCCGAAGGCTCGACCCTGCTCCTCGCCCTCGAAGTTGTTGGTCAGGATGGCCAGTGACCCGGGCACCAGGATCGCGCCGGCCGCTCCCTGGACCAATCGCGCGATGACCAGCACCTCGAGGTTTGGCGCGAGGCCGCACAGGAGCGAAGTCACCCCGAAGCCGACGAGGCCGATGATGAAAACGCGCCGCCGGCCGAAGAAGTCGGACAGCGCGCCGGCCAGCACGAGCAGCGCGGACAGCGAGAGGAGGTAACCGAACTGGATGTAGTTCTGCGCCTCCAGCACGCCCAGGAAGAGGTGCGGTTCCTTGCCGATCGCCGGCAGGGCGACAGTCAGGACCGCCGAATCAAGGAAGACGGCGCTCGAACCGAGCACCGCCGCGATCAGGGTCCAGGTCTTGCTGGTCAAGGTTCGTGGGTCATCCGGAAGCCCATCCTACAATCGGCCCCGTGCCCCGCCCGCCGCGCCTCGCGATGACCACGTCACGTCCCACATTCGTCGAGGCAACCGCGCGAAGGTGAGTCGCGAGCTAGACGTTGCGACCGACGCCGCGCGCAAGGCGGGTCGGCTGCAGATGGAGCGTTACGAGAAGCTCGAGCGCATCGTCCACAAGTCCGAGCACGACGTGGTCACCGAGGTCGATGAGCTGTCCGAACAGCTGATCATCGGTGCCATCCGCGACGCGTTTCCGAGCGATTCGATCCTGGCCGAGGAATCGGGCCACAGCGCCGGGCACGCCGCCGGTGGTGAATCGGCTGCCGACAAGTCCGTCGGCCGGGTGTGGGTCATCGATCCGCTCGACGGCACCATCAACTACGCCAATGGCATTCCCTTGTTCTGCGTTGCGATCGGCCTGTCAGTTGATGGCCGGCCGACTGTGGGCGTCGTCTACGACCCGGTGCGCGACGAGCTGTTCAGCGCCGAGGCCGGTCATGGCGCGACCCTGGATGGCAAGCCGATTCAGTTGCCCGTCAAGGAGCGCCTCGTCGACTGCGTCGTGTCGCTGTCCCTGCCGCGCCGAGGCTGGGCGAAGCGCGACCACGCGCTCCGACGCAGCATCCGCGTGTCGCGTTCGATGGGCAGTGCCGCGCTTGCCATCGCCTACCTGTCCAACGGTCGCTTCGACGCCGTGGTCCAGTCGGGCGGCATGAGCGCCTGGGATGTGTGCGCCGCGGGCGTGATCGCGAGCGAGGGCGGGGCGCGGCTGACGACGCTCGACGGCGGTCCGTGGTTCGATATCAACCGCCCCACCAAATCCATCGGCCTGCTCGGTGCGGCGCCGGTCCATCACCAAACACTGCTGGAGCTGCTGAGTTGACTTCGATCCCGGTTTCGCGTCTGAACCACGCGGTGCTCTATGTGCGCGACCTCGACGTCGCGGTCGACTTCTACACGAGCGTCTTCGGCTTCGAGATCGTCGATCGGATGCGCGACTTCGCGTGCTTCCTGCGGGCAGCGGGTGGCGAGAACCATCACGACCTGGGGCTGTTCGCCGTTGGTCCAGCCGCCCCGCGCCCGCCGCGCGGCGCGACCGGCCTGTACCACCTCGCGTGGGAGGTGCCGCGCATCGAGGACCTGGTGCTGGCAGCTTCGGTCCTTAAAGAAGCGGGCGCGCTGGGCGGCGCGAGCGATCACGGCGTGTCCAAGTCGCTCTACGGACAGGATCCGGACGGCAATGAGTTCGAGATCATGTGGCGCGTGCCGCGCGAGCAGTGGGGCGACATGGAGAAGGAAGCCGGCATCGCGCCGCTCGACCTGGAGGCCGAGCTGCGTATTCACGGCGGAAGGGCGTGACGGAGCCGAGTAGCGGCTGGCGTCCGTACGCTGATGTGCACGGCGCCAACAACACGATCAGCGGCAAGGTCCTGGTCTGGCCCAGGGTCGCTGGCGACCCGGGCATCCCGGCACGCGAGATCTGCGTCTACCTGCCGCCGTCGCTCGCCAGGTCGATGGCAGCAGGCGAGGGCAGGGGATCGGCCAGTCGGCGCTATCCGGTGCTCTATTTCATGGACGGCCAGAACATCTTCGACGCGAAGACGTCGTACATCGGTGTCGAGTGGGCGGCCGATGAGGCGCTCGAGAAGCTGGCCAGGGACGGCATCGAGGCAATCGCGGTAGCAGTTGCCAATCACGGCGATGACCGGATGCACGAGTACAACCCGTGGCGTTCAACGCTCGCCTGGCGTGGCCGGAGCCACGCCACAGGTGGCAAGGGCGACGCCTACCTCGATTGGCTCGTCGGGACCGTCAAGCCCTTGATTGATCGCTCGTTTCCGACGCGCGCCGAGCGCATGGCGACCGGCATCATCGGCTCGTCGATGGGCGGCTTGATCTCGCTCTATGCCCTGTTCGCACAGCGCGCCGTGTTCGGGTTGGCGGGCGTGATGAGCCCGGCTGTAGCGTTCAGCGACTACCGCGTCGTCACACTGATCGAAGAGTCACCGCTGCCCCCGTCGCGCATCCACCTCGACATGGGCTGGCGTGAATGGCGCGGGGCCACGCGCGACGCCCGGAGAGTGCGCGACGCTTTCCTGGCGCGTGGCCTTGAGCTTGATCGCGACCTGCACTACGTCGAGGAGCGCAACGCGCGCCACAACGAGGGCGCCTGGGCGCGCCGCCTGCCCGACGCGCTCCGCTTCCTCCTCGCCGACTTCCGCGAGCCGCGCTAGTCAGCGCTCTTAAACGGTGAAGCTGCCGACTGTCGCCCCGGCTGACAAAACGCCGCTAACGAAGCCATAAGGGCGGGCCAGTCGCCCACATTCACTCTCGCCCAAGTCGGCCACGCACGGTAACGGCCCGGATCGGCGGCCTTAAGCCTCGCTTACGCCCGTTTTGTCACTGTGGCCGACATCGGCCAGCGTAGTCAGCCCACCACCAAACCATTGCTAAGACGAGTGCGGACCACTTCTGCTGTTCGCCTAGTCGGCCCACTTCGGGACGCGGCCGACGAGGTCGGGCGCGGCGAGCTTCTCGGCGAGCGCCTCGAAGGGCGCGCGATGAGCGCCGCGCCAGCGCAGGTCGTCTAGGGACTCGCTGACAAGCGGCACATCGAAGACGAGCGTCGCAAGCTCGCGGAACAGGAACGCCAGTTCGAGGTGTTCGCGTAGCGACGTCGCCAGCGTCGCACCGCCGCGGACGTTGACGTCCCAGTGCGCGACCTTTTCGGGGATGTCTTCGAGGTGACCGTAGCGCGAGAGGACCGCGCCGGCTGACACCTTGCCCCAGCCCGGGATGCCCGGGTAGCCGTCGGATGAATCGCCCACCAGCGCGAGAAAGTCGGGGATCGACTCGGGCGAGACACCGAACTTCTCGCGCACGCCATTCGCATCGATCAGCTTCCGCTGGCGCCGGTCGAACTGGACCACCTTGCCGTCCTCGCGGACGCACTGTCCCAGGTCCTTGTCGGGCGTCATGATCACGACGCGCTCGACACCGGGCGCGTCAGCAAAACGGGCAGCAGCGGTGCCCAGCCCGTCGTCGGCCTCCCATTCGACGAGCGGCCACACGACAACCCCAAGCGCTGAAAGCGCCTCCTCGGCAGGTCCGAATTGGCGCATCAGCCCGGGATCCATGCCAAATGAGGTCTTGTAGCCCGGCCAGCGCTTGTTGCGCCACGACTCGATGACGTGATCGGACGCGCAACCCAGATGAGTCACGCCCTCGTCGCGCAGCAGATACAGCGCGTTTTCGATCAGGCCAATCGTCGCGCTGGCCGCGTTGCCGGCCGCGTCGAGCCTCTGGGGGCGCGGTGCAAAGTGGGCGCGGAACAGCTCGTAGGTCGCGTCGAGCAGATGAACCTGGATGCCGGTCACGCCTTCCGCGCGCGGCCGGCGCGGCTCGCTCGCGGCGCGCCCGCAGGCACGAGCTGGACAGGGCGCGCGGACTCGGCGCGAACGCGATCCGATGCGTACATCGCCGCGCCGACGATGCCCGACGTATTAAGGAAGCGCGCGGGCACGATCTTGGCGCGGCTTTTGAGCCACTTCTCGTACTTCTTGAGCTCTTTGCTCACGCCGCCGCCGAGGATGATCAGATCGGGCCAGAAGTAGATCTCGAGGCGCTCCAGGAATGCGCTGAACTCGTTTGCCCACGCGCGCCAGCGCATGCTTCGCCGCTCGCGCGCCGCGCCGGACAGGCGCAGCTCGACATCGCGCCCGCGCCACTCCAGGTGGCCCATCTCGGTGTTCGGCACGAGTCGGCCGTCGACGAACAATCCGCTGCCGATGCCCGTGCCCAGCGTGAGCATCAGCACTGTGCCGGGAACCTTGCGCCCTGGGCCAAACGCCATCTCCGCGAGGCCCGCCCCATCTGCGTCGTTGATTGCGTAGACCCGCCTGCCCAGGGCCTTGCCGAGGAGCTCCTCGGCGGACGCACCTATCCAGCGCTTGTCGATATTGGCCGCGGTCATCACCCTGCCGTCCTTGATGGGGCCGGGGATGCCGACACCGACGGGCAGTTCGGCTGGCAGCTTGCGCTCGGCGGCCACCATGCCGACCACGTGCTGGACCGCCTTGGCCACCGCGTCGGGGGTCGCCGGCTTGGGCGTATTGACGCGGTAGCGCCGGCTGAGCAACTCGCCCGTGGTCACGTCGATCAGCGCGGCCTTGACGCCCGTCCCGCCTATGTCGATGCCGAGCGCCGCGCCGGTAACGGCCGGGGCGGGAGACGGCTGCGTGTCGGTTCGCTCCGCGGCTTTGTGGGGCGCGGCCTTCTTCGGCGCGGCCTTCTTCGGTAGAGCCTTCTTCGGCGCAGCCCTTATCAGGACAGCCTTCTTCGGTAGAGCCTTCTTGGCCGGAATCGGGCGGTCCGGCTTCGATTTTGCCTTGGCCATGGCCGAAGGATACGACCGGCCGAATGCGCCTCTCGGCTCAGGAGGAATTGGGCCATCCGGCCCACGGCCGATTCGAGGTCCGACCCCTAAACTGACCAAACACATGTTCGACGAGTTCGGCGACTTCAAACGGCAGCTGCCCGATCGGGACGCGGACGAGACCAGCGACTGGGTCCATTCGCTCGATTCGGTCATCGCCGACGAGGGCAAGGCGCGCGCCCAGTTCATCCTCTATCGACTGCTGAAGCGCGCGCGCCAGCACAACCTGGGCCTGCCGCCTCTGACCGCGACGCGCTACATCAACACCATCTCGCCCGAACAGGAGCCGCCGTTCCCGGGCGACGAGATGATCGAGCGCCGCATCCGGCGCATGATCCGCTGGAACGCGGTCGCGATGGTGCTGCGCGCCAACAACCGCGCGCCTGGCATCGGCGGCCACCTCGCGACGTATGCCAGCGCGGCGACGCTGTATGAGGTCGGCTTCAACCATTTCTTCCGCGGCAAGGACGCGGAGGGCATGGGCGACCAGATCTTTTTCCAGGGCCACGCCGCGCCGGGCATCTACGCTCGCGCCTTCCTCGAGGGCCGGCTCTCCGAGGACCAGCTCGACCACTTCCGCCAGGAGGTTGTCCCCGGCCAGGGCCTCAGCTCGTACCCGCACCCCCGTCTAATGCCCGACTTCTGGGAGTTCCCGACGGTCTCGATGGGGCTGTCGCCGCTCGCGGCGATCTACCAGGCGCGCTTCAACCGCTACCTGGAGCACCGCGGCATCAAGGACACGTCGCACAGCCGCGTCTGGGCTTTCCTGGGCGACGGCGAAACCGACGAGCCGGAAGCGCTCGGGGCGCTGTCAGTCGCCGCGCGTGAGGGTCTCGACAATCTGACCTTCGTCGTCAACTGCAACCTGCAGCGGCTCGATGGTCCGGTGCGCGGCAACGGCAAGATCATCCAGGAGCTCGAGAGCGTCTTCCGCGGCGCCGGCTGGAACGTGATCAAGGTCATCTGGGGGCGCGAGTTCGACGAGCTTCTGGCCCACGATGCGGATGGCGCTCTGGTCGACAGGATGAACAGCACGCTCGACGGCGAGTTCCAGAAGTATTCGGTCGAAACCGGCGCCTACATCCGCGAGCATTTCTTTGGCCCGGATCCGCGGCTCCAGGAGCTCGTCGCGCACCTGTCCGACGACGACATCGCCCACCTGCGCCGCGGTGGTCACGACTACTCCAAGGTCTACGCCGCGTACGACTCGGCCACCAAGGCCAAGGGCCGCCCGACCGTGATCCTGGCCAAGACCGTCAAGGGCTGGACGCTCGGTACCGGTGTCGAAGGCCGCAACATCACCCATCAGGCCAAGAAGCTGACCGAGGTCGAGCTGGGGTCCTTCCGCGACCGGCTGGAGCTGCCGATCTCCGACGCCGACCTGAAGGACGCGCCTTACTACCACCCGGGCGATAAGGCGCCCGAGATCGAGTACCTGAGGGAGCGCCGCGCAATCCTGGGCGGTCCAATCCCGCGCCGCGTCGTGCTCACCAAGACCATGGACCTGCCCGGGGACCCGGTCTTCGGCGAGTTCATGACCGGGTCGGGCAACCAGGAAGTCAGCACCACCATGGCTTTCGCCAAGCTGCTGCGCAACCTGCTGCGCGACAAGGGGATCGGCCAGCGCATCGTGCCGATCATTCCCGACGAAGCCCGCACCTTCGGCATGGATCCGCTGTTCAAGGAAGTCGGCATCTACTCGGCGCTCGGCCAGCTCTACGAGCCGGTCGACTCGAACCTCCTGCTTTCGTACCGCGAGGCGACGGACGGCCAGGTGCTCGAGGAGGGCATCACCGAGGCCGGGTCATCGGCGTCGTTCCAGGCCGCCGGCACAGCGTATTCGACGCACGGCGAGCCCATGATCCCGCTCTACATCTTCTATTCGATGTTCGGCTTCCAGCGCACCGGCGACGAGTTCTGGGCGTTCGCCGACGCGCGCGGGCGCGGCTTCCTTCTGGGTGGCACGGCCGGCCGGACCACGCTCAATGGCGAAGGCCTGCAGCACGAGGACGGCCACTCGCTCGTGGTCGCCAGCGTCATCCCGAGCATCCGCGTCTATGACCCCGCGTTCGCCTACGAGACAGCCGTCATCATCCGCGACGGCATCGGGCGCATGTACGGCGGCGAGAACGGCAGCGGCGAAGACGTCCTCTACTACCTGACGCTGTACAACGAGAACTACGTGATGCCCGCGCGGCCTGAGAGCGTCAGCGACGAGGACATCACGCGCGGCCTGTACATGTTCCGCGGCGCTCCCGAGATCGCCACGCCGAGCGGCAACGGCAATGGCCGTAATGCGCGCCAGCCGCTCGCGGTCACGCTGCTCGCGGGTGGCTCGATCATGCAGCAGGCGCTGCGCGCCCAGGGGATGCTCGCCGAGCGTGGCGTCGCGGCCGAAGTCTGGAGTGCCACTTCCTACCAGCTGCTGCGACGCGAGGCGCTCGAGACCATGCGCTGGAACTACCTCCACCCCGACGAGGAAGTGCGCCGGCCACTCGTCTCGCAGCTGCTCGCCGAGCCCGCCGCGCGCGGCCCGATCGTCGCCGTGAGCGACTTTGTCACCGATTGGCCCGACATGATCGCGCGCTGGATCCCGGGCAGCTCGTACATCTCGCTCGGCACTGACGGCTTCGGCCGCTCCGACACCCGCGAGGCGCTGCGCCACTTCTTCGGGGTTGACGCCGACCACATCACCGCTGCCGCGTTGTCCGAGCTGGCGCGCGCCGGCAAGCTCGACGCGACCGAGGCACGCAAGCACATAAACGATCTCGGCTTGGGGGAGTCAGAGGCAGCGGCATTCGCGCTCTCCTAGTAGTCGCTGCGGCGATCCTCTCAGCGCTGGGCGTTGGCGCCTGCGCGGCCACCGTCACCCCGACGCCCGTCCCCGTGCAGGCGACAGGCGTTGTAATCGCCGCTGACGGCCCGAGCGCGGCCGAGGTCAACACGTTCTCGTTGCGTCAGGCCGACGGCACCGTCCTCGACTTCCGCATCGAGCGACTTGACTTGGGCAACGGTGGCTTGCCGTCGGCTCACTTGCGCGAACACATGACGTCGGGCGAGCCGATCACCGTCTTCTACAACGTAGAGAACGGGGCGAACGTCGCCATCAAATACAGCGACGCTCCCGACGCACCCACCGAGCAACCTACCTTGACCGAGCCGCCGACCCTGCCTCCGACCGCCCCGCCCACAGCCCGACCGACGCCCAAGCCGACACCGACTGCTGGGCCAACCCCGGTACTGCCCTTCCACCTCGCCACGGAGCCATTCGCGGATGGTTTTCTGCAGCTGACATTCCTGGCGAACGCGGGTGACGGAACGGGCGACCTGTACGCGGTCGAGCAGCGCGGCGTCGTCTGGCGGGTCGCCGCTGATGGCACGGTCGATCGCACGCCATTCCTGGACATCCACGAGCGCATCGGCTGTTGCGACGAGCGCGGGCTGCTCGGCCTTGCTTTCCACCCAGATTTCGCCGACAACGGCCGCTTCTTCGCCAATTACACCGACCTCGAGGGCAACACGGTCGTGTCCGAGTTCAACCTGTTCGACGACGGCTACGGCGACCCCGACTCGGAGCTCGAGCTGTTGGGTATCGAGCAGCCGTTCCCCAACCACAACGGCGGCATGCTCGCGTTCGGCGCGGATGGCTACCTGTACATCGGCACCGGCGATGGTGGCGCCGGTGGTGATCCGAACGGCAACGGCCAGAATTTCGCCACGCTGCTCGGCAAGATCCTGCGCATAGACATCGATAGCGGCGATCCGTACGCGATCCCGGAGGGCAACCCGTTCCCGGTGGGCAACCGCGCCGGCGCGCAGCCCGAGATCTGGGACTGGGGCATGCGCAACCCGTGGCGCTTCTCGTTTGATCGCCAGACGGGCGATCTCTGGATAGGTGACGTGGGCCAGGAAGCACACGAGGAGATCGACGCGGAGGCGGCCGGCACGGGCGGCAAGAACTACGGCTGGAACACGATGGAAGGGACGTTCTGCTTCTTGACTTCCGCGTGCGAGCAGGAAGGGCTGACCCTGCCGGTGGCGGAATACAGCCACGCTGACGGCTGCGCGGTGATCGGCGGCTATGTGTATCGCGGCAGCGCCTACCCGGAGCTGATCGGCCAGTACATCTTCAGCGACCTGTGCTCAAGCAATCTGTGGGTTATCGATGCCGCCGCTGCGCTCGAATCCGGTTCAGCCGAGTCAGTCGTTTACGGCATTGCGGCGAACACACCGACGAGCTTTGGCGAAGACGAGGCCGGCGAGCTGTACCTGGTCAACGATGGCGGCCAGATCCTCCGAGTGACCGTCGAATAGATCTTCCCGGGCTATGATCCGTTCGGCCGGGCCGGTCGAGGGGCCGCGCGGTCGCCGCGTCACGTTTTCCTCTAGCTGAGGGGCTTCTGCGTTGTTCACTGCCTGGGGCCGCCTTGTCTACCGTCACCGGCGCGCGGTGCTGGTGCTCTCGCTGGTGCTCGCCGCGATCTCGTTCCCGCTCGCCAGTCAGGCGCCAGGCGTCCTCAGCTCGGGTGGCTGGCTGGTAACGGGCTCCGAATCGGCCCTCGTCAACCAGCGCCTGGCGGACGATTTCCACCAGGGCCAGAGCAGCCTCATCGTGCTCTTCCACTCAACCGACGGGACGCCCGTGTCGGACCCGGGCCACCTCGACGCGATCAATGCCAGCGCAGCCGCGTTCCTCGAGGACCCGAACGTCCAGGGCGTTTTCGGCTATCGCAGCGCCGGCAACGACGACCGCTTCCTCAGCTTCGACGGCACATCCACCTACCTCGTGGTGCTGCTCAAAGTCACCGACGAGGCCTCGATCGATCTCGTGCCCGAGCTCCGGTCGCGCGTCGTGCCGGCATCCGGCCTGACCTTCGAGCTGACCGGCTATGGGCCGCTCGCCGGCGACTCCAACACGCAGTCGGAGAAGGACCTGAGCCAGGCCGAGGCGGTTTCGCTGCCGCTGGCGCTGCTGATCTTGATCGTCGTTTTCGGCTCGCTGCTCGCGGCCGGATTGCCGCTGCTCGTCGCCGGCCTCGCGATCCCCACCACGCTGGCGCTCATCTTCCTGGTGGCGCAGCAGACCGAGATGAGCATCTACGTGACCAGCGTGGCGACGATGCTTGGCCTTGCGCTGGCAATCGACTACTCGCTCTTCCTCGTGAGCCGCTTCCGCGAGGAGCTGCGCCGCGGCCGATCGGTCGAGGACGCGGTCGAGATCGCCGTCGGCACCGCCGGCAAGGCCGTCACGTTCAGCGGTATCGCCGTGGCGATCGGCCTGCTTGGGTTGCTCTTCTTCAAGTCGTCGGCGATCAGCTCGATCGGCATCGCCGGCTCGCTCGTCGTGCTGTCGTCGGTCGTGTATGGGCTGACATTCCTGCCGGCGCTGCTCGGTATGCTCGGTCCGCGCATCGACATGTTCAGCGTGGCGACTGGCGTCGCCGCGCTCCGGAGTCGCCTTGGGTTGCGCCAGCCTGTGCGCGTCGCGAGCGCGAACCGCTGGGAGCGCGTCGCGCGCTGGGTCATGCGCCATCCCATCGCAGTGCTGTTCCCGACATTGGCACTGCTGCTGCTCCTGGGCTCGCCCTTCCTGCGCCTCAACCAGGCCGTGCCCGACGCGTCGGTTCTCCCTGTCGGACGTGAGAGCCGCGACGCCTATGTGTATCTGACCAACGAGTTTCCGGGCGGGGCGACGTCACCCTTCGAGGTGCTCGCGACCGTGCCGGGCGATCCGTTCAGCGCAGCCAACATCGGCGCGATCCTCGACTATGGGGAGCGCCTCGACGCGGTCGACGACGTGACGCTCGTCGAGAGCCCATTCGTGCTGCGCAATCCGCTGGCCGGCGGCAACCTCTCCGCGGCCGAGGTCGCGAACCTCTTTGCCCACCCGCCGGATCCGGCCAACGATCCGCTCGAGATCAACAAGCTTCTCGGGCAGCTCAAGGCGCGCTACATCAGCGGCTCGAGCGTCCGCCTGGTCGTGCATACGACTGCTGAAC
The DNA here is from genome assembly GCA_034666725.1 of Chloroflexota bacterium. Taxonomy (GTDB): domain Bacteria; phylum Chloroflexota; class Limnocylindria; order Limnocylindrales; family CSP1-4; genus JALYGJ01. Next base: position 29,396 of record JAXDLE010000085.1, on the reverse strand, counting down.
CGGCGCAGCAGGCCGGATTGAGCGTCACTCAGACGCTGCGCGAAGTTGATCCGGGCGAGGGCATCACTGCGGAGGTGGGCGGCTTCATCGCGGCCAACTACGACACCCTGGGAGCGATGCGCGAGCGAACGCCGTTGGCAGTTGGCATGACACTGCTTGTCAGCGCGCTGGTGCTGTTCCTGCTGTTCGGCTCGGTCGTGATACCGATCAAGGCAGTGTTGATGACGCTGCTCTCGATCAGCGCCAGCTTCGGCGCACTGGTGTGGATCTTCCAGGAGGGCAACCTGCACGAGTTGCTCAATTTCGAGCCGCTCGGCTATACCGTCGCCGGCAACCCGATCATCATGTTCGCGGTCATCTTCGGGCTCTCGATGGACTACGAGGTGCTGCTCCTGTCACGCGTCCAGGAGGCCTACCGCCGGACCGGCGATAACACCGCCTCGGTCGCCGAGGGCCTGGCGCGCACGGCGGCGGTCATCACCGGCGCGGCGATGATCATGGTCTGTGTCTTTTCCGCTTTCGCGCTGGCCGAGTCGATCGTCATCAAGAGCATCGGCGTGGGGATGGCGATAGCTGTGTTCCTGGACGCGACGATCATCCGCATCCTGCTGGTCCCGGCGACGATGCGCCTGCTCGGACGCTGGAACTGGTGGGCGCCCGGGCCGCTCGGGCGGCTGGCCGACCGACTGGGCTTCAGCCACGTCGAAGACGAGGCCGAGATCACCCAGCCGGAACCAAGCCTGCCCTAGTCGGACCCAAGACCCCATGAATCCCATCGTCGCGCGCTACGACGCCGATGCCGCCGACTACGCGCGTTACTGGGGGCCAGTTCTCGAAACGACCGCGCGCCGCCTGCTCGATTACGTCGATCCGTTCGTTGCGCGACGAGGTGGCCGCGTCCGTGTCCTCGAGGTCGGCGCCGGAACCGGGACGCTGCTGCTGGCCGCCCTGAAGCGCTGGCCGTCCGCGGAGCTCGTCGCAACCGAGCCTGCGCGGGGCATGCTCGAGCTGGCGCGCCAGAGGGTATCGGCCGCGCGGCCCGGCGAATCGCGTGTCGAGTTCGTCGAGGGCCACGCCGACGCGTTGCCAGTCGACGCGGGCTCCGTCGACCTCGTCATCTCGAGCTTCGTGGTGCAGCTCGTGCCCGACCGACTGGCCGCGCTGCGCGAGGCCGGCCGCGTCCTCAGAGCCACCGGGATGGTCAGCTACGTGACCTGGCTCGACCGCGACTCTCGCCGTCCGTTCATCCCGGCCGACGAATTCGACGAGGCGGTCTACGACCTCGAGATCGACGAACCTGAAGGCACCGATGAAGCGCATGCCGGCGATGTCCACTCCGGCCGGACTGCCACCGACGAGCTGCGCCGCGCCGGTTTCGCTCGCGCGTCAGCGACCGAGGAGGAGCTCATCTACAGCTGGACGCACGACACCTACCTCGACTACAAGCTTGCCTACGACGAGCGCTCGCTGATGCAGTCGCTGAGCGAGTCGCAGATGAAGCAGCTCGAGAAGAACGCGCGCGAGCGGCTAGGTCGGTTGAAGGAGCGTGACTTCCAATGGCACGCGCCGGTCGTCTTCGCGCGCGCTCTCAAGCCGCAACGCGAGGAACAGGCCTAGGCAGGGACGGTGCAGGCCAGTGTTGCCTGAGCACTGTGAATGCCATTGACTTGATCCCGAATCCGCGGCGCGCGGTGTTCGGCGCGAGCGTCAGGAGCGTCCCGCAATCTGCGCGAACACGATCAGCGCGATCGGGAAGCCGAGAGCCAGCGCATATGACTTGGCTTGCGCATTCTTGGCCTCGTACCACGACTCGCGCTGGATCAGCCCGCCCAGCCACCAGCCGCCGACGATCGAGATCGCGCCAAGAACACCGGTGAGCAGCAGGAAGAAGCCGCCCGTCAGAAAACCCAGGTAAATCAGCGCGATGCCGACGACGAAGCCCCCGCCGCGCAACATGTTCGTGCAGAGGTTCGCCCAAGCGGGCGCGACCATCTGGTCGAGACGCTTCCGCGGCGTCTCCGAAGGGGTGTTATCGGTCACGCGCGAAGGCTAGCGGCCATCCCCGATCGTCGCGAAGGCGCGGACCGGCCACGTGCCCATGCCGCGCACGCGCGCCGGGACCGCCGTGAAGCGGAAACCGCTCGTCGGCAGCGCCTCGAGACCGGTGAGGTGCTCGACGATCGGGATGCCGGCGCGGAGCAGCGTCGTGTGCGCCGGCCGCTCCCCGTCTGCGCCGTCGTCGATATTGAGCGAGTCGATGCCGACGAGCGCCGCGCCCCGCTCAGCGAGCCAGGTCGCGGCCTCAGCGGTCAGGAACGGGTGATCAACGCCATATGCAGGCGTGGCCCAATGGCGGTCCCAACCAGTGTGAATGAGAACTGCCTTGCCTTTGACGTCCAGCCCGTCGAGGCGGGCGGTCCCGATACGGCGTCCGGCTTCACCGACTACCCGCACCAGGAGACCTTCCAGATCGACCAGCTGCTCCAGCTTCAGGCCGGTCAGGTCGAAGCCGTCCGCAAAGCGGTGGAACGGGGTGTCGAGATAGGTACCGGTATTGGCGATCATCGTGATCCGGCCGATGCTGAACTCGGTCCCCGGCGCGTAACGGGCTTGAGACGCTTCCCGTGTCAGGTATTCGTCGATCTGCGGCGCGGGCAACCCGGGATACGTGACGAGCCCGTCACTGATTTCATGGCTCAGGTCGATGAGTCTGCGCACGCTCGCAGGCTACGCGACGGCGGCGCGGAATGGCGGGTCGACCGGGCGGCACACCTGGCAGGCGCGATAGCCGGCGTGGCGCGCCTCTTCAGCCGAGCGCAGCGTGATGCGGTGCTTCTCCGTGATCCGGCGGGCGTTGCGGCACGACGGATAGCAATAGATATGCGTCGAGTCGGAGCCGATGAAGCGAACGCCCTTCGCCGGCAGACGCTCCATCTCGGTCGTGTCCATGCCCTCAGATTCGAGGACTGCGCGCTTGGCCGTCGGGCCGCCGGCGCCGTAGTTGCCGATCCGCCCATCGCTGCGCACCACGCGGTGGCAGGGGATCACGAACGGACTGGGGTTGCGCGCCACCGCGTTGCCCACCGCGCGAACCGCGAGCGGCCGGCCCAGCTCCGCTGCGACCCAGGCGTAGGGCCGCACCTCGCCGCGCGGGATCTCGAGCACCTTGCGCAGCACTTGCTGCTCGAACTCGGGCAGTTCGTGCAGGTCGACCGGGATTGGGCCGCTCGCTTTTGCCTTGCCCCACAGCCGAGCGTCGATGACGCGCTCGATCAGCTCGGGTGCGCGGGGGATGCGACGCACCGGCCGGCCGAACGTGGCTCGGAACGTCGCCTCGAAATCGCCCGCGTCGTCCGTATCGCCCGCCCGCTCGACAAGTGAAATGCCGTCGCGACCGAAGGCAACGAAGAGCGGCCCAATTGGACCTTCGACACGAACGTAGGCATCACCCAAGCCAAGTCGATCGAGCACCTTGGTCACCAATCCTTCCGGCGCGGTCGTCCGCAGCGAGCGCAGCCCGGCTTCCACTTGCTGGTCGGTCATCCCTCGCTCAGTCATCTAACTCGCCTCCTGGACGATTCGACGCTCTTGCCCGCGCTGCTCCGCGTCATATGCGGCGCGCAAGAGCGCGATGCCGCGATGCACATCTGATTTGACGCTCCCCAAGGGCTTTTCGAGTGTCTCCGCGATCTCGGCATACGACAGCTCATCGACGTGCCGCAGCGCCACCGCGAGCCGGTAGCGCGCCGGCAGCCCCGACAGCAGGCGCGCCCACATTTTTTGGTCCTCACTGCGTTGAATGAGCAGCACAGGTGAGGGGTCGGTTGACTGCTTCGATTCCGATACATCGGCGAGGTCGACCTCCATGCGCCGCCCACGGATGGAATTGCGCGCGAGGTTCAACGTCATGCGTCCAAGCCACGGTCGGAGGCGCATTTCCCGTACGCGCTCCTTTGGGTAGTTCTTCAGAGCGCGATACGCGCGCACGAAGACTTCCTGGGCCACGTCCTCGGCGGCGAAGTCACCGACTACCCGCGCGGCAACTCCGAACACCAGCCCCTGGTGGTCGACGACCAGCTCGCCAAAGGCTTCGTCGAGGCCATCGGCCAAACGCATGCAGAGCGGGTCGGTCGCGGCGATTGCCATGTGCACGTCGGAATAACACAGCGGGCACGAGATTGGTTGCAGCTTGACGCCTTGCGTTCAGCGCAAGACTCGTCCGCCGGCGTCGCCAACCAACGCCCGGACTCGGCGTCCAGCGGCTGATTGGTGCGGCCAGCGCACAGAATCGCGGAGGAAGCGCCATATCGGGTGTGCACTGAGGGGTCCGACGGGCTGGTTATGCGCCCAGCGCATAGACGGCGAAATTGTGGGCCGCCAGACGCGACCCGAGGGCGCTAGCTGAGGAGGAAGCCGTCGCCCAACGGGTCGCGACTGTCGACGACGAATGTCGAATAGCCGGTCACGTATGCAGTGCCTGCGATGGAGGTCGAAACGGCGCGATACGGGCCGAGTGCCGTCTCGGCCTCGATGCGGCCGAGGAAGTGCTCGCCGGTGATGCCGGCGTTGACGATCTCCTGGCCGACGCGCATCCGGCCGCGCGCGTGGAGCTGGGCGAGCAGCGCGCTCGTGCCCGAACCGCATGGGGAGCGATCGACCTCGGCGTCGGCGAAGACGGTCACATTGCGCAGGTGCGCATCTGTCGCGCGACCGTCGGGCGAGGTGCGTGGGTCCATGTCGACGATGATCGTGCCGTAGATGAAGCCGAGCGCCGGATCCGTCGGATGCTGGGGCGTGTGATCGCGGCGCAGCACTTCAGTGATTGCCGCGCCCGCATGGCGCAGCGCCTCGGTCTGCTCGGGCACGACGCGCAAACCGAGGTCGGCCGCGTTGACGATGCCGTAATAGGCACCGCCGAACGAAATGTCGACGCTCAAGGCGCCGTACTGCGCGGACGGTCCGTAAAGCTGCACGCCGTCGGGCCGCACGGCCAGCGACTGAGCGGCGAGATAGGCGGGCACGTTGGTGAAGCGCACGCCGCGCACGGCCCATGAGCCGTCGTCGAGCTGCACGGTTGCCGCGTTGGCCGCGACGATGCCCGCCGGCACTTCGTAGCGAATGGTCGTGACCGGCTCGGTCGCCGGGAACAGGCCCTCTTCGATTAGCCCGGTCGTGATCGCGATGATCCCGTGGCCGCACATCGTCGAGTAGCCCTCGTTGTGCATGAAGAGCACGGTCATATCGGCGTAATCGTTGTATGGCGGGAGCAGGATCGCGCCGTACATGTCGCGATGGCCGCGCGGCTCCTGGATGATCGCGCGCCGAACGTAATCGGCGTTCTCTAGGACCCAGCGCCGGCGCTCGAGCACGGGCATGTGCGGGACATCTGGGAAGCCGCTGCGGATGAGGCGCAGCGGTTCGCCCGCGGTGTGCAGGTCCATCGTCTGGACGGTCAGTCGGGTCTGGCGCGAGGACGCGCTCTCATGCTGCTCGTAGCCGTTCGAAGGCGCGGCAAGGTGAGCCGGCGCGGCAAGCGGTGTGGGCGCCGGCGCGACCGAGGCAGGGGCAGCCGGGGCAGGGGCAGCCGGGGCAGGGGCAACGGGTGCGCCGACCGGCGCGTACATGTCGGGAGGCGCGGCGTACATCTCGGGCGGCGGCTGGTAACGGGCAGCCGGCGCGACCGGGGCGAGCCACTGCGAATCAAGGCCCGACGCCGAACTGCCATTGGTCGCCGGCGCGAACTGCGTCGGCTGGTGCTGCGGCTGGGCGACGTACTGTGGCTGGGCCCCGTACTGGGGCTGTGCCTGGTAGCCCGCCGGCGCTGCCGGTACGGGCGCGGACTGAAGCTGATAGGTAACGGCCAGCAGCAGGCCGTGGGCATCCTGTGACCAGATGTGGCCCACTGGCAGATAGCCCGCGGCAATTGCAGGCTGAGCGTCGGCGCGATAGGCAGATTCGACTTCTGCCCGGGTGCCGCCGCGGTAGTGACGAACGATTGGCTGCTGACTCACTCTGGCTTCCAGTCCCGCGACCACTCTAGGGCCTCAGACCTGAACGAGCCGCACCCAGCCTGCGCGACAGGAATGCGCCGCCGACGAGCCCGAAGCCGACAACCATGAGGTAGAACAACGCCGGCAGCTTGGTCTCCGGCTGGTCCGACAGCAGATCGCTGATGACGTCGGTCGCGCTAAGCGTGACCTGGAAACTGACCGCGATGACGCAGCCGTCTTCCTCGAGGAAGGTCGCTGTCCAGCTGCCCTCGTCGCCGGCGCGCGACTGGACCACCTGGGTCCAAGGGTCGCCCGTGGGGTCGATGTCGTTGGTAATCGGCCCGCCATCGCCCTTCTGCAGCAGCAGCTTGGTCGGATGGAAGCCGCTTCCAGTGAAGGTGAACACGCTGCCACCAACCGCAGATTGCGGGTCGGCCGTGACCGAGCAGCCGGGGTCGGCAGCCATCACAGAACCGGGAGCCAACGTGAGCGCTGCGAGCAGCGCGACGAGCGGTGCGCCCATGAAGCGCACAAGACCCGAGCGAACCATCCCATTGCTCCCTAATCGTGACCAGTTGACGTTTGAATCGGTGGTCGCCCGAAGTACTACCGACTTTGGTCAGATAGTCCTGAGGGCGGGCGCGAACGTACACGCGAAATGAGACTCCGACCACCCTTTTGGAGTGTTTCTCAACTCATTCCGTTGCCCGCCTGCACCCTTCTCAAACCGCACCCATCGCGACCCCACAAGACCGACCACCGCAAGCGAAGCAGTAGCACGCGCTCGCGCGGGCTGGTGCGGAAGCGCGCAGCACGGCCGGCAGGTCAGCTGCGGAGACAGGCTCTAGCCGTTGGTGGGCGTGGGCTGGCTATCCTGCGCTCATGGACCGCTGGCACGCCGTTGACGACTTCATCGTCGACACGTTCGACCTGGACGACGATGTCCTGCGCGCCGCGGTGGCGGCGAGCGTCACGGCCGGGATGCCGCAGATCCAGGTATCTGCCGCCCTGGGTCAGTTCCTGAATGTGCAGGCGCGCGCGCTTGGGGCGCGGCGCATCCTCGAGGTCGGCACGCTCGCCGGCTACTCGTCGATCTGGCTCGCGCGGGCGCTGCCGCGCGATGGCAGGCTGGTCACGCTCGAGCTCTCACCCAAACACGCCGAGGTGGCGCGTGCCAACCTGGCGCACGCCGGCCTGGGCGAGCTGGTCGAGGTGCGCGTCGGTCCGGGGGTGGATTCGCTGGCGGCGCTGGTGGCGGAGAAGGTCGAGCCATTCGACATGGTCTTCATCGACGCCGACAAAGAGGGCTACCCGGACTACCTGGAGTGGTCGCTCCGGTTGACGCGGCCGGGCAGCCTGATCGTGGCCGACAACGTTGTCCGCGGCGGCGCCATCATCGAGCCCGACCACGCCGATAGCCGCGTCCAGGGCATCCGCCAGTTCAATGAGGCACTAGCGCACGACCCGCGCATCGCGGCGACGATCCTGCAGACGGTCGGCGCCAAAGGCTACGACGGCATCGCGTTCGCGCTCGTCAAGGAGAACCGCGCCTGACCCGACGCGTGCCGCTCGCCGCGCTCTTCGCGGCCGACGCCATCTCCGTGACCGGCAACGTCATGACGCTGGTCGCGATCCCGTGGTTCGTGCTCGAGCTGACGGGCAGCGCCGCGTTGACTGGAGTCGCCGCGTTCTTCAGCACGCTAGCCGCGGTCGTGGCCGCGTTCTTTGGTGGCACGCTCGTCGATCGCGTTGGCTTCCGCGGCATGTCGGTCATTTCAGACGTCGCGTCGTCGCTCGCGGTGGCGGCCATTCCGTTGCTGTATCTGACCATCGGCGTCGCGCCATGGACGCTCATGGCGCTGGTCTTCCTGGGCGCGCTGCTCGACGCGCCCGGCACCGCGGCGCGCACCTCGATGATGCCCGACCTCGCGACCATGTCGAGCACGCCGCTCGAGCGCGCCACCAGCTGGTCGCAGGCCGTCCGTCGCGGCGCCACGCTCGTGGGCGCGCCACTCGCCGGCGTGCTCATCGTCGTCATGGGGACGCAGGGCGTGCTGCTGCTCGATGCGATGTCGTTCCTGGTTTCGGCCGCGCTCGTGGGTGTGCTGATCCCGTCAGTCCAATATCACGAGGAGCCCGCGGAAGGGGAGGTCGAGACCCCCAGGAAGGCGCGCTACTTCGACGACCTCAAGTCCGGTCTGCGCTTCGTCTGGCAGGACCGCCTCATCCGCGCACTCGTGCTGACGGTGATGCTGACCAACTTCCTCGACTCGCCGCTGCTGTCGGTTGTCCTGCCCGTGTACGTCCATGACCTATACGGGTCGTCGGTGGATCTGGGCCTGCTGTTCGGTGCCTTCGGTGGAGCTTCGCTGGTCGGAGCGCTGGTCTTCGGTGTAATCGGTCCGCGCTTGCCCAAACACCTGACGTTCGGCATCGCGTTCGTGATCGTGGGACTCCCGATGTGGCTGCTCGTTCTTCAGCCGCCGTTCGTCGTGGCGCTGCTCGGTTTCGTCGTGATCGGCCTCGCCTCAGGGCCGATCAATCCCATCCTGGGCACGGTCATCGCGCAGCGCATCCCGCGCTCGATGCGCGGCCGCGTCAACGGCACGCTTACTGCTGGCGCGTTTGTGGCGATGCCGCTGGGCATGCTGCTTGCAGGTTTCATCAGCCAGCAATTCGGGGTCATCACCACGATCGTGTTGATCGCCGCGGCTTACCTGGTCGTGACGCTCTCGATATTCGTCAACCCGGCGATGCGCGAGATGGACCGAGCGCCCGCCACGGTCGCGAGCTAGGACCCCAGGAGGCGCGCGACCGTCGGCTGACCGGCGAGTCGCAACAGCCGGCGCAGGTTCGTCGGCGACATCTTCGACATGGTCCGCATCGCGTCGCTGAGCTCTTGCTCGGGCACGTCGGCCAGCCCGGCCAGCAATCGATCGAGGTCGTGCGCGTCCTGGTTGTTCATGGCGGCGAAAAGCTTGCGCAGTACCTCGGTCCGCGCCCGCACAACGGCCGAGAGGGCGTGGTCGAACTCGCGCACGAATGCCAACAGCGAGCTCGCCCGCGCCTGCAGATCCTTGGCCTCGGCATCCTTGCCGGCCTTGCCCGCGTCGACCAGGCACTCCTCGAGGATGGCGATGACCGGGTCGCCCTCGCGGCTCTTGCGCGCCGCGATCACCCGTCGGAACCACTCCCAGTGATCGTCGAGCGCGAGCCATGCGCGGCCCGCCGGCCCGCGTTGACCGGTGCGCCGCGTCTCCTCGGCCTGGCGAATGATGCCCCACAGGATGCCGTCTTCGAGGGCCATGCGAATCGCGCGATGCGAGAGGCCCAATGCGTCCTGGAGCTCGCGATCGGTGACCGGACCGCCGTGAACGAGCAGGTAACCCTGCACCGCGGCGGTGGAGGGGGTGACGCCCCACGATCCGCCCATCGCCCCCCAGGCGCGCGCGAACCGGCGCCGGATCTGCTCGACGCCTGAGACAGCCTTGGCCGTTTCCTCAGAAACGTGGTACTTGTCAGTACTAGGTTTGGCGCCCATATTCGTTACCGCATGGTAACAAGTTGGATTCGGCCGTCGGGAGCCGCGACTCAGGAAGCGAGCTCGCGCAGACGGCGGTCGAGGTGGCGGCGATCAACATCGTTAGTGGCGAGGTCGCGGGCGCGCGTGAGCGCGACACGGGCGTCCTCGAGACGGCCTGACCGGCGCAGGAGCTCGCCGCGCGCCGAGTGCAACAGGTGGTACTCGGCGAGATCGCCGGACGCGGCAATGGCATCGACGAGGGCGAGACCCGCGGCCGGACCGCTCGCCATCGAGACGGCGACGGCGCGGTTCAAGGCGATGACCGGGGAGGGCTGCGCGGCCAGCAGCTCGTCGTAGAAAGCAACGATGCGCACCCAATCGGTATCAACGGCCGTACCGGCGCGGGCATGCTCCGCCGCAATCGAAGCCTGGAGCAAATACGAGCCGCGCGACCCCATCCGGGCCGCACGGTCCAACAGCGCGAGCCCTTCCGATATGCGCGCCGCGTCCCAGCGCGACCGATCCTGATCGGCGAGCAGCACCAGGTCGCCGCGTTCATCCTGGCGCGCGTCCCGACGCGAGTCCTGCAGCAGCAGCAGCGCCAAGAGCCCAACGACCTCTGGCTCGGCCGGCATCAGCTGCGCCAGGACCCGCGCCAGACGAATTGACTCGGATGCGAGCTCGCGGCGCACCACCGTCGAGCCGGAGCTCGCCGAGTAGCCCTCGTTGAACACGAGATATAGAACATGAAGCACCGAACCGAGGCGCGCCGGCAGCTCCGACGCTTCGGGCACGACATACGGGATAGCGGCGTCGCGGATCTTCTTCTTGGCGCGCACGAGGCGCTGCGCCAAGGTGGCCTCGGGCAGCAGGAACGCGCGCGCGATCTCCGGCGTGCGCAGGCCACCCAGCAGGCGCAGCGTCAGCGCGATCTGCGCGTCGGCCGCGAGGGCAGGGTGGCAGCAGGTGAAGATCAGTCGGAGTCGGTCGTCCTCGACTGCCGGTCGGTCGGTCAACATCTCAGGCCCGGGCTCCTGGGCGGCCGAGGCATTCACCATCAGTCGGCCCAGGGCATCGGTCTTCTCGGTCAGCTTCTTCGCGCGGCGCAGCCGATCGATCGCGCGGTTCCGGGCGGTCGTGGCGATCCACGCGCCTGGATTTGGCGGCAGGCCCTCACGCGGCCAATGCTCGAGTGCGGCGATGAACGCATCCTGGACCGACTCCTCGGCCAGATCGATGTCACCGACCACCCGGATCAGCCCGGCGAGGACTCGGCCCGATTCCTCGCGAAAGATCCGATCGACGGCGTCGTACGCCGCCGGCCCTGGCTCAGCCAGCGGCGATGCCGGCCGGTGCCTGCTCTGCATCCCCTGGATTGCCGGGTGACGGGAAGTCGACTACCGGCCGAACCTCGATGGTGCCGCGCGCCGCACCCGGGATTTGCGCTGCCCACTTGATCGCCTCGTCCAGGTTGGCCGCCTCGATCAGATAGAAGCCGCCGAACTCTTCCTTGGTCTCGGCGAACGGTCCATCGGTGACAACCGTCTGGCCGTCGCGCACGCGGACGCTGGTCGCGGTCTTGGCCCCGTGCAATGCCTCGCCGCCGCGCATGACATCGGCCGCGACGGCCGCGCGCGTGAACCCGTTGTATGCGTTCATTACCTCTGTGTCCTGCTCGGGCGTCGAATCCCACGGCTCGACATAGATCAGCAGCGCATAGCGCATCGTGACGTTCCTCCTGTTGGCGCGATGTTCGACGAATAGCTCGCCGTCATCAAGTCAACGAACGCGCGAGCGCCGAATCGACATGGCACGACGTAAAAACCGACACGACAACGCAAGCCGATCTAGAGTGCATCACTCTTATGCTCAAGCGGTCGTGATGGGGAAAATCTGAGTTCTCGATGCCAACCTACCTCGATACACATCGCCATGTTCCGGGACTGACTGCCGCTGCGGTCGCCGATGCCCATCGCAGGGACATGGAGGTCGGCCCCAAGTACGGCGTGGCCTATGTCCGTTACTGGTTCGACGAGGCCACGGGCCGCGTCTATTGCCTGGTTGAGGCGCCGTCGCCCGAGCTGGCCGAACAGGTCCATCGCGAGGCGCACGGCCTGATGGCAGACGAGATCGTCGCCGTCACGGAAGGCCTCTAGCGGGTCAAGACCGCGGCTGCGTCGCGCAGCGCCTCGTCCACGCTGACAGCGCTGCCCGCCTGCCACAGATCGCCGAACTCCCCGCCCAGCGTCGCCTGCAGCCGGGCGAGCTGCTGGTCAACGGCGGCCTGCCCCGCGAGCGACAACCGGGCGCCGGTGCGCTCGCGCAGTGACGCCGCTGCCGCAAGGATGCGCGCCGCGCTCGCGGCGTCCACTTCCATGGCACCTGCCGAGAACCGCTCGAGCGCGCTGCAGATTCCGGGCGAGTCGCCCAGCCGGCAGCGGATCTCGAGCGCGCCGTAGAGCAGCCCGAGCGCGCTGGCGTGGTTGCCCTCGTCCACGTCAACATCGGCGAGCAGTGTCATCAGCCGCGCCTCGCCGCGCTGATCGCCCAGCTGGCGCGAGATTTCGAGCGCCTGCTCGTAACGCTCGCGCGCGACCGAGTATTCGCCGTGCCGCGCGGCTGACTGGCCGTAGCTGCTCTGGGCATAGGCCATGCCCCACGCATCGCCGGTACTGCGCACGTCCTCGATTGCCCTCTCGTAGTTGACTCGGGCCGCCTCTCGATCGCCCTGGCTATCGGCGACATCGGCAAGCGCGACGCGCACGAAGCTGACGTTCGGGTCATCGTTCCCAGCGATCTCGAGGACTCGCTCATACAAGCCGCGTGCCCGTGCCGCATCACCCTGGTGTTGCGCGGCATTGGCCAGGTTGTGCAGCGCGAACTGGATGCCCTTCCTGTTCCCGAGCCGTTCGTGCAGAGCCAGGCTCTGCTCGTGGTAGCGCATGGCCGCGGCGTGGTCGCCCTGCGCGGCGCCAAGGACCCCGGCGGCGGTCAATACGTCGGCGCGCGTCATGGTCTCGTCCGTGGTCGTCGCCGCGAGGACGCGCTCGAGCCATTGGCGACCCTCGAGCAGGTAGCCGCGAATCTCCCAGAAGCGCCACAATCCTGCCGCCAGCTCAAGTGCGGCCGTCGCGCCGCCCGGCTGGCCCAGCGACCATGAGAGCGCGCTGCGCAAGTTGTCGTGCTCCGCCTCCAGCGCGTCGAGCATCGCGCCCGATTCCGGGCCGCGGAAGAAGGCGGGAGCGGCACGGCGAACGAACTCGCGGTACCAGTCACGGTGGCGCTCATGCGCAGCGGCCGCTTCGCCGGCTTCGAGCGAGCGCTCGCGCGCGTAGCCGCGCACCGTTTCGAGCAGCCGATAGCGATCCCCTTGGCGGTTGACGAGCGATTTCTCGACGAGCCGCGTCACGTGGTCCGTGATCTCGTCCGAAGCGACGTCCGGGCCCACGCAGACGGCCTCCGCGGCCTCGAGCGAGAACGCGCCCGAAAACGCGGACAACCGCCACAGAACGAGGCGCTCCGAATCAGGCAGCAGGTCGAAGCTCCAGTCAATCGCGGCACGAAGGGTCTGATGGCGCGGCATCGCCGTCCGGCTCCCGCCGGTCAGAAGGCGGAAACGGTCGTCGAGGCGCTCCGCGATCTGGGCCGGTGATAGAGCCCTGACGCGCGCCGCCGCGAGCTCGATGGCGAGCGGGATGCCGTCCAGTCGCTGGCAGATCTCGACGACGGCCGCGGCGTTGCCATCGGTGATCTCGAAGGCTGGATCGGCTGCGCGGGCGCGTTCGCGGAATAGGTCGACCGCCTCGAACTCCAGGACGCCTGCCGCACGGAGCGTTGCCGCATTCTCCGGGAGCGCGAGCGAGCGAACGGGGTAGAGCCGCTCCCCGGCGACGCCGAGCGACTCGCGGCTCGTGGCTAGCATGCGCAGCCCGGGACAGCCGCGCAGCAGCGCGTTCGCCAGGCGCGCAACGGCACCGATCACGTGTTCGCAGTTGTCCAGGATGAGCAACGCCTGGCGAGTGCGCAGGTGCGCCAGCACCGACTCCTGCGCATCGGCATCGGACGCCTCGGCGATGCCCAGCGAGACCGCGATCTGCTGTGCCACGAGGCGCTCATCGGTCAGCGTCTCGAGCTCGACGAGCCAGACCCCATCGGCGAATGTGTCGAGCATTTCGGCCGCGACCTGAATGCATAGCCGTGTCTTGCCCACGCCGCCTGGACCTGTGAGGGTGACCAGTGGCGCCTCGGTGGTCAGCTGGCGGACATCCGCGACGTCTGTTCGTCGGCCGACGAAGCTGCTCAGGTGGCGCGGCAGGTTGTTGGGCAGCGTCACCAGGGACTTCAGCGGCGGAAAAGCCTGGGGCAAGCCGTCGGTGCTCAGCTGGTAGAGGTGCTCGGGCTGCGCAAGGTCCTTCAGCCAGTGCTCGCCCAGGTCGGTGACCGTCACTTCGGGCGGCAGGTCGGCGGCGACGAGGTCGCGCGTGACCCCCGAGAGCAGAACCTGGCTGCCGTGCCCGGCGGCGGCGATGCGGGCTGCGCGATGAACGTCCATGCCCACGTAGCCAGCGCGCCGTGTGACTGCCTCGCCGGTATGAATGCCCATCCGCGCCCGCACGCTGGCGCCGCTCGGCCATTCATGCGTCGCCATCGCCAGCTGCGCTTCGAGCGCGGCCGATACCGCGCGGCGGGCGCTGGGAAAGCTGTGGAACAGCCCGTCGCCCGCCTGATCGAGCTGCGTTCCGCCATGCCGCGAAAACACCGATTCGATCAGGTCGTGGTACGCCTCGAGCAGCGAGCCGTAGGCGTCGCGCAGCGTGGCCAGCAGACGGGTCGAGCCTTCGAGGTCGGTGAACACGAAGGTGACGGTCGTCGGCGCTGAGTCCACGCTCTCCCTGTCGTTCACGCCTAAAGGTTATGCGTCCGGCTCCTGACGGGCCAAATTTGTCAGGTGGTTCAGGTTGACTGCCCTAACAACCGTTAGTTAGAATGCCGCCGCAATGACTACCGAGATACCGCGCAAGCAGCAGATCGAGGACGCCGCGTCGACACTATTTCGTGAGCGCGGCTACGCGGCGACGAGCGTGCGCGACATCGCCCAAGTGCTCAACCTCCAGGGCGGCAGCCTGTACGCCCATGTGGCCTCCAAAGAGGACATGCTCTGGGCCATCGTCCTCCGCGCGGCCGACCGATTCAACGCCGAGGTCGGGCCGCTCGCAGCGAGTCAGATTCCGGCGTCGGTCAAGCTGCGCGACATGATCCGCGCCCACGTCGGCGTGGTGACGCGCACGCAGAAGGACGCGGCCGTGTTCCTGCACGAGTGGCGCTTCCTGTCCGATGAGCGGCGGATCAAGATCGCCGCGCGGCGCGACGACTACGAGCGGCTCTTTCGCCGGGTCATAGCCGACGGCGTAGACAACGGCGATTTCATCAAGGTCGAACCGCGCCTGACGGCCACGGCCATTCTCTCGGCGATCAATGGCATCGCGACCTGGTACCGACCTGACGGTGAGCTCTCTGCCGAAGACATTGCCGACCAGCACGCGAGCCTCTTCCTCGACGGCCTGGCCAATCCCGATCCGAACTTCATGATGAGGACCTTCTCGTGACCGACCCGCTTTCACTCGAGCCCGTCCTGCGGCCGGAAGAGCGACCAACGCCGCTCTTCGCCGACCCCGACCTGACCCACGAAGAGCGCTATGACGCCTTCGTCGAGCACGTGCATGCCGGCCAGAAGGTCGAGGCGCGCGACTGGATGCCCGACGAATACCGGACGTCCGTGCTGCGTTTTGTCGAGATGCATGCCAACAGCGAGCTGATGGGCGTCCTGCCCGAACGCGAGTGGATCATGCGTGCCCCCACCCTCAAGCGGAAGCTAGCCCTGACCGCGAAGGTCCAGGACGAGTGCGGCCATGCGCAGCTCCTCTATCGGGTGGCGGAGGACCTGGGCAAGTCGCGCGAAGCCATGTACCAGGACCTGCTCGACGGCAAGACCAAGTTCCACAACGTCTTCCACTATCCGACGAAGTCGTGGGGCGACGTGGGCATCATCGCGTGGCTCGTCGATGCCGCGGCAATCGTTGCCCAGCAGGCCTTGCGCGACTCCTCGTACGGGCCTTACGCGCGAACCATGAAGAAGATCTGCTGGGAAGAGAGCGTCCACATCATGCACGGCCGCGACGTGGTCATCACGATGATGAACGGCTCGCAGAACCAGCGCGACATGGCCCAGGAAGCGCTTGATCGCTGGTGGGGCCCACTGATGCAGATGCACGGCCCACGCACCGACCCGGCGAAGGACCGCGACCTCTACTGGCGCATCAAGGAGAAGACCGGCGAGCAGCTGCGCCAGGAGTTCCTCTCGGCGTACGTGCCCAAGCTTTGGGAGGTGGGCCTGTTCCCGCCCGACCCGGAGTTGAAGGAAGACCCCGAAACGAAGGAATGGAAGTACACCGAGCCCGACTGGCAGGAGCTGCGCACGGTGGTGACTGGCCACGGCCCCAAGAGCCAGGAGCGGCTCGACTTCCGCCGCCTGAACCACGACCAGACCGCGTGGGTCCGCGCGGCCGTCATGTCGCCGGCTGAGGCTTAGAGTTGGAACGACAAAGGTCAAACGCGATGAAACGAAAAGGCTGGCACGTCGTCGCCGTGCTAGTTATCGGTGTGGGTTTGTTTGGGGCTTGCTGGACGGCGCCTCCTGTCGGAGAGACCGCTGGTCCGACGCCGACACAGTCAGTCGCGCCGCAGTCGCCTGAGCCCAGCCCGTCACAAACTCCGCTGCCTTCCGTGACCACAGAGGCGACCGCATCACCGTCGCAATCGCCCACCCCCGGACCGACCGCCACGACGGCACCGACGCCTACGACGATGGTGCAAATTGTCGAGTCGCTTGTGGCGGACGCCCAGCAAAACGGAGACTTCAGGGATGTGTCGGCGGAGGGTGTGAAAGCGAGTCTGGAGGATGCATACCGGGTCGACCCGCAAGCTGCGGCTACTACCTCTCATTCAGGTCAGACCTACTTGGAAATTGCGAACCTACAGTGGAAGCGCTGCACCACGGGCAACAATCCCGATGGAGGAGATCCCGACTCCAATCGCTATGGCGACTGCCGCAGTCTGATCCAGAACCTGTGGGCCGCCTTCGGCATCAACCAAACCCCTGATTTTCTGCCGGCAATTCGCGACGCGATTGAGTTTTCCGAAAACCATCTGCTGCAGAACTACGCCGATCAGCTGCTCGATGATCTGAGAGCTCTGGGGTGACCAGCGAAGGACGAGTCGCGCTCGAGGGCAAGCTGGGCGCGGGCGCGGATCCAGAGGTGTGGGAGGTCTTCCGCCAGGAGAAGGACGGCGACGCCATGCGTCACGCCGGCAACGTCCGCGCGCCGGATCGCGAGCTGGCGCAGCACTACGCGCGCGAGCTCTACAGCCGGCGCAACGAGAGCGTCCGGCTCTGGGTCGTGCCGCGCACAGAGATCACCGACATGGCCGATCCGGACCTGCTCCAGCCGCCGCTCGACCGGTCGTTCAAGAAGCCCGGCGGCTACGTGCTGCGCGACAAGCTCGACGCCGCACGCAAGCGCGCCGGCGGCAAGGCGCCCGAGTCGGCAACGGAGTCGACCGATGACGACTGAGATGACACCAGTCAGACGGGCCACACGCCAGCTCATCCAGCCCGACCTGCCCGAGTTCGATTCCTCTGGGCTCGACCCGGCCCTGCGTACCGCCATCGCCGACCTGCTCCTGACCATGGCCGACGACGAGTTCGTGGTCGGCTTCCGTGACTCGGAATGGACCGGCATCGCGCCGATGCTCGAGGAAGACGTCGCGTTCTCGTCGCTCGCCCAGGACGAGATCGGCCACGCGCGGCTGCTGTACGAGCTGCGCTCGGCGCTGACGGGGGAGGACCCCGACCGGCTCGCGTTCCATCGCCAACCGAGCGAGTACCGCCACGCGCGCCTGCTCGATCAGCCGCGCCAGGGCTGGGCCTTCACGATCGCTCGGCGCTGGCTGTACGACACGGCCGACTCGATTCGCCTCGCCGGACTCGCGGCGTCGAGCTTCGCGCCGCTCGCGGACGTCGTGGCCAAGATCCGGCGCGAGGAGCGCTACCACCTGATGCATCTGAACGCTTGGCTGGAGCGCCTGGGCACGCACCACGGCAAGCCGCGCGGCAAGGTCCTCTCGGCACTCAAGGCGCTCAATCCCATCGCGAGCTCAGTCTTCGCGCCTATCGCGAACGAGGAGATGCTTGTCGACGCCGGTGTGCTTTCGGCACCGATGTCCGTGCTGGCGGCCCGCTGGCGATCGGAGGCCAACGCCCGCCTGTGCGCACTGAATCTCCGGCCCATCTCAGATGCACCACCTGCCGCGGACGGTCGCGACCACGCAGTCCCTGATGAATCGTTCGTGTGGCTATGGAACGAGTTCACATCCGTCGCCCGGCTCGAGGAGGGCGTGGAGTGGTAGCTCCGAGTATGGCCGTGATTCCGCTCGAATCGGCCGTCTGGGCCGCGCTTCATGACGTGCACGATCCCGAGATCCCGACGATCTCTGTCGTCGACCTGGGCGTGATCCGCGGCGTGTCGGCGGAGCAGGGGCGCATCCGCGTCGAGCTGCTGCCGACGTTCATCGGCTGCCCCGCGATCACCGTCATGCAGGACGCGATTACTGAGCGGCTGCGCGGCTTCGCCGATGAGGTGAGCGTCGACATCAGCTTTGCTGAGCCGTGGACGTCGGAGCGCATCACGGCCGACGGTCGCGCCGCGTTACGCGCCGCGGGCTTCGCCCCACCGAGCCAGGATGTCGTTGTCGAATGCCCGTATTGCGGCTCGCGGGACACGCGCATCGAGAACGTATTCGGTCCGACTCTGTGCCGCGCGATCTACTACTGTCCCGATTGCCGCCAGCCGTTCGAGCAGTTCAAGGAGGTCTGATGGTCCGCGACCGGTTCGCCCTGGCAGTGAGCGGGTTGGCCGCGTCCGGGCTCATGACGCTCGCCGCGCTGGCGATGAACGACGCGGTGCGGCGCAACGTCGACGTCACTGTCCTGTGGCTGGCCGGCGCCCTGACCATCGGCATGGTCGTGACGTGGGTTTTCCTGCCGCGTCTGCCCAAGTGGATCGTGGCCGGCTGGGGGCTGATCCTGATCGCGCTGGGCATCGGGGTGATCATCACCGCGCCCATTCCTGCCGGGGCGGGCCAGTTCCCGTGGGCGCTGGTCGGCCTCGTGGTGTTCGGGATCGTGATCATCGTCACCGCGGTGGTTCATTCGGGAAGCCGCACGTCCACTGACCTGTGACGCGCTGACGGTACTGCCACCTCTGGACCCGATCGGGTCAGGGCGGCGTGGGGGTCGGCCCACCTAACCTCCGGCGCACATGACTGGACCAAAACGCACCTACCTGTTGCTGATCGCCCTGCTCGCCGCGGGCGCGTCCGTCGCCGCGTGCAGCTCGAGCACGGCCGATCCCATCCCGTCTGGCGCGGCGCTGACGTGTGCGGATGGCGTCGCGGTCAAGAGCCCGCCGAAGCTCACGATGAGCACCAACAACCCGGCCGTGCCGCCGTGGTGGGGCGGCGATCCCAATGCAGAGACGTTGGCCATGCCGGCCGGCCAATCCGGCTGGACGATCGGTAACCCCTACTCGATGGAAGGCTTTGAGGGCGGCGTCTCAGCCTCGCTTTCAAACGCTCTCGGCTATGAGCTGATGGAGGTTCACTGGGTCCCCGTAAGCAACGAGGAGGCGCTCGCCCCCGGCTCCAAGCCCTTCGACCTCCACATCGCCCAGGTGACCGTGTTCGCAGCCGATTCTGCGAACGTCGACATCAGCGACCCCTACTACACGTCCTACGAAGCGGTCGTCGGCATCACCGGCAAGCCCATCGACTCTGCCACCACGCTCGCCGCGCTGGCGACCTACAAGCTCGGCGCAGTCGCCGGCAGCGCCGGTGAGGCCGCTGCGGCAGCGATCGTGCCCGGGTCGCCCTACACGCCGTTTCCGGACCTGATGGGCGCCGTCGAGGGCCTGCGCGCAGGAGCGGTCGATGGTCTCGTGGTCAACGTCAACGTCGCGCTGTACCTGCGCGACAACTGGCACGAAGGTGGCGACGACCCGGCGCCGCTACCGGAAGGTGTGATCGTCGGCCGTTTCGCGCCGACCACTTGGACAGACGAGTTCGTGGTCTTGCTCGAAAAGGGCAGTCCGCTGACGCCGTGCGTCAACGAGGCGATCGATGAGATCCGTCGCCAGGGTCTGATCAACGAGTACATCAGCGAATACATCATCAACAGCGACTCGCTGCCGACGTTCCAGTAGGAGTCCTTCGGGCGCGGTCCTTGCGCTGAACGCAAGACCCGCCCGCCGACGAGGGCCCAAGGGGCCACGAAGGCCGCACAGGATGGATTTCTGGGCCATCTGATGCGCGCAGCGCACGCGATGTCCGCCGACGGGGACGACGTCCGTCGATGGCCTTGGCCCACCGGACGGGTCATGCGCTGGTCGCATGATCGCCGCATCGGCTGCCCGCGCTACGTCCTTGCTATCCTCGCGCCTCCAAGAAGAGGAGCGTGCGGTGAGATCAATTCGATTCCTTGCGATAAGCGGCGTCATCCTGCTGGTTGCCGCGTGTGCAGGTCCAGCGGCGACGCCCACCCCTGCACCCACCGCCCCACCTACGGTCGCGCCCACCGCGCCGCCGACTGCTCCGCCCACAGCGCCGCCCACCGCCACGCCGGTGCCAACTGTCGCTGACGCGTGCGCCAGCCCGGCCCTGAAGAACACCGGCCGGCTGACACTCAGCACGGACATCCCCGCGTTCCCGCCATGGTGGGGCGGCTCCGCGCCCGACACATACCCCAACGAGCCCGAGGGTGGCTCGCCGTGGAGCGAGATCGAGTTCAGCGCCGAGCCGTACGCCGGCGAAGGCTTCGAAGGAGCGCTCGCCTACGCGGTCGCGGCCGAGATGGGCTTCACGCCCGACCTCGTTGATTGGATCCCGAACGCCGTTTTTCAGAACGCCTTCACGCCCGGCGCCAAGCCGTTCGACTTCCACATGGCGCAGATCTCGGCGACCGAGGAACGGGCAGTGGCGGTCACTTTCTCAGACCCGTACTTCGAATCGAACCAGTCGCTTCTGGCGCTCAGCACGAACGACATCACCGCCGCTACCTCGGTAGCGGAGCTTCAGAACTTCCGCCTTGGTGCGGCTGCCGACACGACCAGCTTCCGGCTGATCGACGAGGTCATCAACCCGACCGTCGAGCCATCGATCTTCAATGACAACGCGGGCGTCCTCCAGGCGCTCCAAAGCGACATCATCGATGGCGCGATCTTCGACCTCAGCACTGCGTTCTACATGCGCGACGCCGAGCTCGAGGACTTCGGCACCCCCGATCCGGAAGGCAAGATCGTCGGTCAGTTCGGGCCGCCGGCCCAGCCCGACCACGTCGCCTATGTGCTTGAGTTGGGCAATCCTCTGGTCGACTGCGTGAATCAGGCGCTTGCCGCGGTCAAGGAGAGCGGTCAGCACCAGGAGCTGCTCGACGAGTGGATCAACACCGGGCAGGACGTCCCGTTCCTCGAGTAGCCCCGGCCCCGAGATAAACCAGTGAGCGGGGTCGCTCCGACTACCCCGCCCGAGCTTCTGGGCAGCCGCAGCCCGCGGCTGCTCGGTCGTCTTCGCCCTGGCGGCCTCTTCACGGCGCTCGCCAGCACAATCGTTGTCTTCGGCCTACTCGGCTTCGTCATCATCACGTCGCCCAATTGGGCGCAGGTCCAGGAGCGCTTCTTCAACGCCGAGATCTTCTGGGAGGTCCTGCCCGACCTGGTCCGCGCGCTCTGGAAGAACGTCCAGATCTTCCTGATCGCGGAAGCGCTCATCCTCGTCTTCGCGCTCGTCCTCGCAGTGATGCGCAGTCTCCCCGGGCCGGCATTCTTCCCATTCCGGCTCATCGCAGTCGTCTACATCGACGTCTTCCGCAGCGTGCCCAGCGTCCTGGTCATCTTCCTGCTCGGATTTGGCATTCCCGGGCTGCGCCTGCCGGGCGTTCCGACAGATCCCTTCTTCTGGGGCCTGGTGACCCTGGTCGTCGTCTGGTCGGCGTACGTGGCCGAGGTGTACCGCGCCGGCATCGAGTCGATCCATCCCTCGCAGGAGGCAGCCGCCCGATCGCTCGGCCTGTCGCGTCCCCAGGGGCTGCGCTACGTCGTGCTTCCCCAGGCCGTGCGACGCGTCATCCCGCCGCTGATGAACGATTTCATCGGCCTCCAGAAGGACACGGCACTGGTCTCGTTCATCGGCGTGATTGAGGTCTTCCGCACTGCCCAGAACAATGCCAGCGTCGGCTTCAACTTCACGCCCTACCTCGCCTGCGGCGTCATCTTCCTGGTGCTGACAATCCCCATGGCGCGCTTCGTGGATTGGCTCGTCGCGCGCGACCGGCGACGCCAGCTCGCGGGGGTAGCGCGGTGACCGGCGCAACGAACGGCTCGTCGCCGGCCCTGCGCATCGATGGCCTGCACAAGTCGTTCGGCGATCTCGAGGTCCTGCGCGGGATCGACCTGACCGTGGCCGAACACGAGGTCGTGTGCCTGATCGGTGCGTCCGGATCGGGCAAGTCGACGCTGCTACGTTGCATCAACCTGCTCGAGAACATCGACGCCGGCCGGATCTGGATCGAGGGCGACGAGATCACGGGGCGCGGCGTCGACGTCGATCGCGTCCGCCGCCGGGTGGGCATCGTGTTCCAGGCGTTCAACCTGTTCCCGCACATGACCGTGCTGGGCAACGTCACCCTGGCGCCGCGCAAGGTGTCGAAACTACCGACCGAAACGGCCAACTCCCGCGCGATGGAGCTGCTCACCAGCTTCGGCCTGGCGGAGAAGGCGCGCGAATACCCCGACCGACTCTCGGGCGGCCAGCAGCAACGGGCGGCGATTGTCCGCGCTCTGGCAATGGAGCCCGACATCCTGCTGCTCGACGAGATCACCGCTGCGCTGGATCCCGAGCTCGTCGCGGAAGTCCTGGACGTGATCCGAGAGCTCGCCCTCGAGGGGATGACGCTCGTCATTGCCACGCACGAGATGGGCTTCGCGCGCGACGTCGCCGATCGGATCTGCTTCCTCGATGCGGGGCGCATCCTGGAGGAGGGACCGCCGTCGGCGATCCTCTCGGCGCCACGCGAAGAGCGCACTCAGCGCTTCCTTCAACGGATCATCAGCGCCGGCCGCCTCTAGGATCCGCGGGTGACCAATACAACGCCGCCCTTCACGAACACGTTCGAGCTGACGACCGATGACCTGGTTGATTACCTGCGCGTCGCCCAGAGGACACTCAACAGCATCGGCATGGCGGCGGGTATCGCAGGCATGGCCTACGGCGCGTACCTCGGGTGGCAGGGCGATATCCCGCTGGGCGGCGTGCTCGCCGCGATGGGCGCGTTCCTCTTCCTGATATCAGCGACGCGATATGCCGATCGCCTGCGGGCGAGATCTATTGGCAGGCGCATCATCGGGACGCAGGCGACGTTCAGCATCGACGAAGGCGGCATCGACTCGAACACGGTCGCGGGCCACGCCCACGCTTCGTGGGCCGTTGTCGACAACGTCATGGAGAGCCCCGAGATGATCGTGCTGCGGCGCGGCCGGATGACCGTGCTCTGGATGCCCAAGCGCGCCATGGGCTCACCAGCTGAGCGTGACGCGACCCTCGAGTTCATCCGCGCCCACGTGACCGGAATTACGCGGTAGCGGTGCGCCTCAGCGGGCGCTGAACTGAACCTGGTGCCAGCCGCGCGCGCCTGACGGCGGCGGGGAAGTGCGACCTTCCGGCTGCGTCTCGCCCGTGCCGTCGGTCGCGCGCACGGTCACCGTGTGCGGCCCCGCCGCGACATTCAGCGTCGCGCGCCACTGGACCCACGCGTAATTCGATAGCGGCTCGGAGAGCTGTGTTTGCTGCCACTCGCCTCCGTCGAGCCGGACTTCGACGCGCGAAATGCCCCGCGTCGGCGCCCAGGCCACGCCCGCGACGTCGTAGGCGCCGCTGTCGACAAACGCGTTGTAGACCGGCCGATCGACGCGCGACTGGGTCAGGATTGGGCCCAGCTTCGACCAGCCGAGCGGCACCCAGTAGGCGTCAAACGCCTCGAGTGTCGTGAGCTCGATCTCCGTCAGCCATTTGGTCGCGCTGACGTAGCCGAAGAGGCCGGGCACGATGAGCCGTGCCGGAAAGCCGTGCTGCGCCGGCAGCGGCTCGCCGTTCATGGCGACGACGACCATCGCGTCGCTCCCCGCGCCGCTCAGGTGCTCCGTCGGGAAGCCGGCCGTCCAGCCATCGAACGAGCGACCGACGACCTGCGTCGCGCCCGTCTTTATGCCGGCCTCATCCAGCAGATCCATGAGCGGCGTGCCGGTCCACTTGGCGTTGCCAACGAGAGGGCCGCCGACCTCGTTCGAGACGCAGGCGATGGTTACGTAGCGCTCGACAAGCGGCCGCGCGCGCAGCTCGTCGTAGGTCAGCGTGATCTCGCGATCGACCATGCCATGGACGCGCAGGTTCCAGGTCGCGCTGTCGATGCGCGGCGTCGAAAGGCGCGTGTCGATGCGGTAGAAATCGGCATTGGGCACGACGATGGGGCTGAGTCCCGCTACGGCCGGATCGGTCGAAAAGTCGGCCGCAGCCGGGGGAGGGGCGACGGTCTGGCGCGGTGATGGCAGAGGTCCGGGCGGAGTCGACGGACCGCCCACCTGGCCGCCGAGGAGCCGGCCGACCACGGCGAGCCCGCTGCCGCCGACCAACAGCAACGCCGCCAGCGCGACGAACCCGCGCCGGCCAACGTTTGTCTGCGCATTCGCCGCGGCCGAGAACCGAGCGATCGCACCGGTCAGCCACGTCAGTGTCACCAAACCCGCCCCGGTTGCCACGACCGCGACCATCGCCGACGAGGGAACCATGTTGAGCGGGTCCCCCATGAGGAGCACGAACGCGACAACGCCAAATGCCACGAAGCCGGCCGTGGCGATGCGCATGTCGCGCTTTGCCGCCAGCCCCAGGACGCCGCCGACGGCGATGCCGCCGAGCGTGACCATGACCTCGAGCACGGCCTTGTCGTTGGTCCCGAAGAGCTGCGCCATCAGGTCCTTGCCGCCCGGCGGCTGGAGCGCGATGACCAGGGCGCCGATCGCGGCCACGATGGAGGTTCCGCCGAGGATGCCGCCGATCAGCTCGCCCGCGCCGATCGCGACGGCCGCGGCCGCAACACCGGCCAGGAACCATGGCAGCTTCCCGGAACGCGCGAGACGGCTCATTACGATCAGGTTACGTCGCGGCGTGATCCGCGGATGGCTCCGCGCCGCATAATTCCGCGATGCCCGCTGGTGACGCCGGAACGATTGCGCTGCTCCTCACGGCGTTCACGCTGGGTCTGCGCCACGGCATCGATTGGGATCACCTCGCGGCGATCACCGACATCACGAGCACCACGAGCGCCGCTGAAGCGGCCGAGGTCGAGCACGAGGAGGCGCACGAGGAGCATGGGCACGGCCACGAGCACGGCGGGTCGGAGGAGCTCGAGGCGCATGAAACCGAGACGCACGCGCCGCACCCGCCGCACACCCCGGTAAAGCACCGCTCATTCCTTGCGCTCGAGCGCAGGCCGATGATCCTGGGCAGCCTGTACGCCCTGGGCCATGCCTTCGTGGTCGGCGTCATCGGCACCATCGCCCTGTTAGTCGGTGCCCGTTTGCCCGAATGGGTCGACCCGCTGATGGGCCGCGTCGTCGGCCTGACCCTCGTGCTCCTGGGCATCTGGGTGTTCATCTCGCTCTACAGCTACGTTCGGCACGGCACGGCATTTCGGATGCGCAGCCGCTGGATGCTCGTGTTTGACGGCGTGCGCTATGGCTGGCGTCGCTTCCAGGGTTGGCTGCACGGCCACCAGCACGTGGAGCCACTCGAGATGAGCTCGTACGGGCCACGCACGGCTTTCGGAGTGGGCATGATCCACGGCATCGGTGCCGAGACCGCCACCCAGGTGCTGTTCATTGCCGCTATCGGCGGCGCGTCGAGCATAGGCCTGGGCATCCCGATGATGCTCGCTTTCATCTTGGGCCTGCTCCTGACGAACACGCTGATCGTCGTGATCTCGGCCAGCGGCTTCCTGGCCAGCCAGGGACGGCGTCAGCTGTACGTGATCGTGGGCCTGTTGGCCGGCGTCTTCAGCCTGGTAATCGGGGCCGCCTTTCTATTCGGCATCGAGGACGTTCTACCGAACCTCGAGCACCTCTTCGGCTAGGAGTCGGTCAAGCGGTAGATAGAGCCGCCCAGATCCACCAGGTACAGCTTCCCGTCATTGCCCTCGCCGAACGAGCTGATGCTGTAGCTCGTATCGTCTGGCGCAGGCAGGCTGCCGCCCGAGAAGCTCGATGGGATGACCCAGATCTTGCCCGAGCAGAAGTCGCCGAACACGTAATCGCCGAACATCGCCGCGCCCGACCGGCGCGAGACATAGCCGCCGGTGATGGCGCAGTTGTCGTCGCCGGCCTCGCTATGCGGAATCTCGGCAATGGGCAGCGTTTTGCAGTCGACAGTGCAGGCGGTGCCGCTCGTGTGGCCCGGCGAGTTGTAGTAGTGCTCGCCCTCCAGCAGCCGCCAGCCGAAGTTTGTGCCGCGGCCGGTCGCGACGTGGTCGATCTCTTCGTACTTCTCCTGGCCCACGTCGCCGCACCACAGGTCGCCATCCGAGTCGTCGAAGGAGCAGCGCCAGGGGTTGCGCAGCCCGTACGACCAGACCTGGTCCTTGCCGAACACGCCCACGAATGGGTTGTCGGACGGGATTGAATAGCTCGCCGACCCGGGGGGATCGAGCGGATTGATGCGCAGGATCTTGCCCAGCAGCCTGTCGGTGTTCTGCGCCCGGTTCTTGGGGTCGCCGCCGCTGCCGCCGTCGCCGGTCGAGACGTACAGGTAGCTGCCCTTGAAGGCGACCCAGCCGCCGTTGTGATTGGGATAGGGCTGGTTGATGGTCATCACGACGCGCTTGCTGGCCACGTTGGCCAGGTCGGGGTTGGAGGTCGAGCGCTTGAACTCGGCGATGACCGTGTCGCCGTCGCTCTTGCGCGTGTAGTCGACGTAGAAGAGGCCGTTGCTGGCGTAATTGGGGTGAAACGCGAGGCCGAGCAGGCCCTGCTCGCCGCCACTCGTCCTGATCATCGTGTGGATGTCGAGAAACGTCCCGCCGCCAACGATCTTGATCCGCCCCGTCTGCTCGACCACGAACAGACGGCTGTCCCCGGCATGGGTCACGAAAACCGGAGAGCTGAAACCGCCGGCGACGAACTGCAGGTTCACGGCGGCCACCGCGCCCGACGGCACTGCAGCAGCCAGGAGCATGAGCATCGTCACCGAGGCACCGATGCGGCGCAAATTGACCAAGGACATCTGTTGCAGCGACCCCCAATTGCGGCAGGCTACGGATTCGGCGTGACCGTACAACAAACGCCACTACGGGCGATCGCCCGATGGTCCCAACGACGTAGGCAGCCGCTTGCCCCGCCCGAGGGGTGGACCGATGCGCGCTCGTCGGTCAGGATGGACCCCTAATGAGCTTCGAGTTCCACGTTTCGCGCGAAGCGCGGCAGCGCTACGAGTTCGACGAAGCGCTCTTCGGGCTGTCGGGCAACGTGGTTTTTGCCGATTACGCCGCCGCGCGGCGCTTCGCCCACGCGATGAATGCGCAGCGCGACCTGGCGGCCAACCCGGCGCGCACGGTGCGCGCGGGCGATATCAACGCGATGGGTCTCGTCGACGAGGTCCTGCACTACGTGGTCGAGCTGTACCGGCGCCAGCGCAATCCGGCGGCAATGGCGCAAGCCTTGGCCGCTCTCCGCCAGAGCCTCGGCGGCGACGCGCTCGAGACGGCGCTCACGGTCTTCGCCGACCGCTTCCCGACGCTTGCCGCTTACCGGGGCGAGCAGTCCGCCGCCGACTATCTCGCGGGCAGCACAGACGGCACCCCCAACCGTCAGATCGCGCTTGAAGAGCTGCTGATGGTCTGGCTGGCCAACGGCAACCCGGCGTTCGGCCAGTACGAGGAGCTCTTCGAGGACACGCCGCTGGCCGATCGCAGCGCCTACGACCAGGTGATCGAAGGGCTGCGCGACTACTTCAGGACGCAGCCCGGCTTCGGGCCGGACGGTGATGACCTCATCACCCTTCTGCAGCGGCCTGCCCGAGAGGCAGGAGGCTCACTGGCTGACCAGCTGCGCTGGATCAACGGGAGCTGGGGCTTCGTGGCTGACCGCCTCGGCGACTTCCTGACGATCGGCCTAGACGTGCTGCGCGAGGACGAGCGCGCCCAGTGGATGCGTTTCAACCCCAATGACGGCGGCGCGGCCGTTTTCGGTGGTGGGGCCGACGCAGACAGTGGCGCGCTGCACGGCTTCGGCGACGCTGCGGAGGCGGAGGCTCCTGAGCGTTTCAGCCAGGATCTCGACTGGATGCCGCGCGTCACGCTGCTGGCCAAGAGCACGTACGTCTGGCTTGACCAGCTCTCGCGCGCATACGACCGGCCCATCTATAGGCTCGACCAAATCCCCGATGAAGAGCTCGATCAGGTCGCCGCGCACGGCTTCACCGGCCTGTGGCTGATCGGCTTGTGGGAGCGCAGCCGCGCGTCGCAGCAGATCAAGCAGCTGCGCGGCAACCCCGAGGCAGTCGCGAGCGCCTATTCGTTGATGGACTACAGCATCGCCGACGACCTGGGTGGTGACGCCGCCTATGCCAACCTGCGCGACCGCGCCTGGGCGCGCGGCATCCGCCTCGCGAGCGACATGGTGCCGAACCATATGGGGATCGATTCGCGCTGGGTGGTCGAGCATCCCGATTGGTTCATCCAGCGCGCCGATCCGCCCTATCCGGCCTACACCTACGACGGCCCGAACCTGTCATCGGACGAGCGCGTCGGCATCTACATCGAGGATCACTACTTCGACAACACCGACGCGGCGGTGACGTTCAAGCGCGTCGACCGCTGGAGCGGCCAGGAGCGCTTCATCTACCACGGCAACGACGGCACCTCCATGCCCTGGAACGACACCGCGCAGCTCGACTACCTCAACCCTGAGGTGCGCGAAGCCGTCATCCAGACGATCCTTCACGTCGCGCGCCAGTTCCCCATCATCCGTTTCGACGCCGCGATGACCCTCGCCAAGAAGCACATTCAGCGCCTGTGGTACCCCGAGCCCGGCGAGGGCGGCGCGATCCCGTCGCGCGCCGAAAACGCGCTCAAGAAGGCCGACTTCGACAAGGCGATGCCCCAGGAGTTCTGGCGCGAGGTCGTCGATCGCGTCGCGGCGGAAGCGCCGGACACGCTGCTGCTCGCCGAGGCCTTCTGGCTGATGGAGGGCTACTTCGTGCGCACGCTGGGGATGCACCGCGTCTACAACAGCGCGTTCATGCACATGATGCGCGACGGGCGGAACGACGAGTACCGGACGCTCATCAAGAACACGCTCGAGTTCGATCCGCAGATCCTGAAGCGCTACGTCAACTTCATGAACAACCCCGATGAGCGCACCGCCGTCGACCAGTTCGGCAAGGGCGACAAGTACTTCGGCGTCGCCACGGTGCTGGCGACGATGCCCGGGCTGCCGATGTTCGGCCACGGCCAGGTCGAGGGCTTCGCCGAGCGCTACGGCATGGAGTACCGCCGCGCGTACGTCGACGAGACGCCCGACAAGGATCTGATCGCGCGCCACGAGCGCGAGATCTTCCCGCTGATCCACCAGCGCTGGCTCTTCGCCGAGGTCGACAGCTTCGCGCTGTACGACTTCGTGACCGGCGACGGCTCGGTCAACGAGGACGTGTTCGCGTTCTCCAACGCGCGC
>JAXDLE010000084.1:0-20391 GCA_034666725.1 Chloroflexota bacterium | reverse complement strand
CGGTCACCGAGTCGGTGAACAACGCCAGGGAGAACATCGTCGCGGCGGAGACGCTGACCACTGTTACGGCCGTGAGGCCCAGCAGGAGCAGCTTCTTGTGCGCGATGAGAATTCCGGCTTTCATTTCGAATAGGTCCCCTTCAAGGTCGGATAAGTGCACACGTAGGTCGGGCAAATCCGTTCCTGCGTAGTGCACCAAGCCGAAACCGCGCGCACCATGAGCCGAGAGGGGCAACGGCACCCGTACCTTGGTCCCGGATGGGTGGGGGGACTGTGTGACCTTGTGCGGTTAGGCCGGGTTTCGCTGACCTTGCAGCGCCTAGCTCGGCTCGGCGATCACCATTAGCCGCAGCTCGGTCATGTCCTCGATGGACCAGCGCAGTCCCTCGCGCCCCAACCCTGAGTCCTTGACTCCACCGTAGGGCATGTGGTCGATGCGATAGGTCGGGACGTCGTTGATGATCACGCCGCCGACCTCGAGCTCATTGAAGGCGCGCCAGCCGTGGGCAAGGTCGTTGGTGAAGACGCCGGTCTGCAACCCGTAGAAGCTGTCGTTGACCTGCTTGATGGCATCGTCGAAATCGTCGAAGGGGAACGCGACAACCAGTGGCGCGAAGGCCTCGTTGGAGCAGACCTGCGCCTCCGTCGGCGTGTCGACCAATACGGTCGGCGGAAAGTACGGGCCCTCTGCCCTGCCGCCGAGCAGGACCGTGCCGCCCAGCTCTTGGGCCTCTCTGACCCAGCGGTCAGTGCGCTGCGCCTGCTGCTCGTCGACCATGGGCCCGATCTGCGTTTCGGGATTGAGCGGATCACCGCTGACCAGGGCGCGTGCCCCGGCGACGAACGTCTCCATGAACGTGTCCCAGATGGAACGGTGGACGAACATCCGCTGGACGCTGATGCAGACCTGGCCGGCGTACGAGAACGCGCCGACCAGCGACCGCTTGACCGCCCAATCGATATCCGCCGTTGCATCGACGATCACGCCGGCGTTGCCGCCGAGCTCGAGGACAACCTTCTTCTTGCCAGCGCGCTCCTTCATCCGCCAGCCGACCGCTGGCGAGCCGGTGAACGACAAGAGCTTGAAACGATCGTCCTCGACCATCCTGTCGCCCATGGCACGGGTCATCGGGAGGATGCTGACCGCGCCCTCTGGGACACCCGACTTCTCCACGATCTCGGCGACGGTCAACATCGTCAACGGATCCTTGGACGGTGGCTTCAAGACGATCGTGTTGCCCGCGGCGATCGCCGGCGCCAGCTTGTGCGCGGCGAGGTTCAACGGGAAGTTGAATGGGCTGATGGCCGCGATGGGTCCTATGGGAAATCGGCGCGTGATGCCGAGCCGTCCCTTGGATGACGCCATCAGGTCGAGCGGGATCGTTTCGCCCGTGAGGCGCTCGGCCTCCTCCGCGCCAAGACGGAATGTCAACACCGCGCGATCCACCTCGATGAGCGAATCGCGAATCGGCTTGCCCGACTCCATCGTCAGGATGCGCCCGATCTCCTCGCGCCGGTCGCGGATGCCGGCGCTGATGTTGCGCAGGATTGCGCCGCGCTCGTACGCCGCCATGTGGCGCGTCGTCTCGAATGCGGCGACTGCCGCGAGAACGGCCGCCTCGTATTGCTCGGCCGTGGCGTTGTAGGTCGAACCAGCGGGCTCGTCCGGTCGCGCCGGGTTGGTCACTTCCAACAAGTCGGGCGAATCAACCCATTTGCCGGCAAGAAAGATCGGATGGGGGCGGGTCGTGGTGATGGCCATCGCTCTGAATTCTATGGGCGCGCCTTGGCCACGCGCGATCTGCGTCATGAATCACACCGCGCCGGTCGGGACACCTCGAGAGGGTCGCGCCGGCGCGGTGCTCTATTCAATTAACCGCGGCCGCCCCTGTGTGGGTGCGCCGCGGTTGCTACCGAGCTACTTCTTCTTCGCCGCCGGCTTCTTGGCCGCTGGCTTCTTCGCCGCCGGCTTCTTGGCCGGAGCGGCCTTCTTGGCCGGAGCGGCCTTCTTCGCCGGAGCGGCCTTCTTGGCCGGAGCGGCCTTCTTCGCCGCAGGCTTCTTCGCCGCTGGCTTCTTCGCCGCCGGCTTCTTTGCTGCTGCCATGGAACCTCCCTTGCCTTCGTGGTGCGACATCGCGTTTGACTCCTTGTCGATGCCTGGCGGAACAACCGCCATGCAACAGAATGCAACGATGTGAATCACGTTGCACGGCGATTCTGCACATCTACGGATTTCGTCAAGTACCCCAATCGCCGATTAGAGTTTCGATGTGAGCCGATTGAGCCGACTGCGCGACGAGCTGCGCGTCAAACCAGGGACCAAGATCGACCTCTCGAAGATCGATCCAGCCGACGAGCATGGCTGGAAAAAAGACGACGCAGAGACCGCGACACAAGAGCAGATGGCGCGCCTCTCAGATCTGCAGGATCGCTTGTGGGCTGAAGCGAAGGGATCTGTGTTGGTCGTACTCCAGGGCATCGATGCCGCGGGCAAGGACGGCACGATTCAGAAGGTGATGGAGGCATTCAACCCACAGGGCTGTGTCGTCGCGGCATTCAAGGTGCCGACCCCTGAGGAGATGGCGCACGATTACCTCTGGCGCATCCACAAGAAGGTTCCGGGCAAGGGCGAGATCGGCATCTTCAACCGCTCGCACTATGAGGACGTGCTTGTCGTGCGGGTCCACGAATTCGTGCCGCGTGCCGTGTGGTCGGCGCGTTACCGCGAGATCAACGAGTTCGAGCGACACCTCGCTGACAACGGCACCACGATCGTCAAGTTCTTCCTCTACATCGATCGCGACGAGCAGCGTCAGCGTTTCCAGGAACGCGTCGATGATCCCAAGAAGCGCTGGAAGTTCTCGATGTCAGACCTTGACGAGCGCAAACTCTGGGACGACTACATCGCGGCGTTCGAGGAAGCGCTCTCCAAAACCTCGACCGACTACGCGCCGTGGTACCTCATCCCGGCAAACAGGAACTGGATGCGCAACCTCGCGGTCGCGAGCATCCTGGCCGAGACCATCGACGAATTGAAGCCGGCCTACCCGCCTGCCGCGAAGGACCTGCCGAAAAACCTCAAGGTCGAATAGTTTGCGCAGCAAGCGACGGGACGGCACCGACGATTCGTCGGGGCCGGACCACTGTCGCGCGCAGCGGCGAGAGCTGCGGAGGAGAGGAGTGACGGATCCCCCTGTTTCGTGGCGAGTACCGAAGAACTAGCGCCGGCCGCCGCCGAGGATCGTGCCGAACACGCCGCGCAGGATGTCCTGGCCCAGGCGCGATGTCGCCACGCGACCGCCGGTGCGAATCGCGCTGTTGATCGTCCGCTGCCGTTCGCGTTCGATGCGTGTGCGTTCGCGCGCGGCCGCTCGTTGGGCGGTGGCCTGAGCCCGCCGTTCGCGCGCGGCCGCCCTCTCCGCCTCGCGTGCCTCGCGCACCTGGCGCTGGATCTCGCGCCGCTGCTGGGCGGGCGTCATGGTGTTCATGCCGGTCGCTGTTGTCGGCGGAACGCCTGCCGCGATCGCCTGATTCGCGGCTACCTGGCGGGCCGCGTCGAGCCGCGCGTTGATCATCTCGTACGCGGACTGACGATCGACGGTCGCGCTGTACTTGGTATTGAGCGGGCTCGCCGCGAGGATGGCCGCGAAGCGTTCCTCGGAGATGGGCGCCATCTGTGAATCGGGCGCGATCAACCTCGTGGCGGCGAGCGGCGTCGGGATGCCGCGCGGCGACAGCACGGTGATCGCCGCTTCGCCGATCCCCAGCGAAGTCAGCAGCTTCTCGACGTCATAGAAATCAGTCATCGGGAAGGTCCGCGCGGTCTTGCGCAATGCGTCCGCGTCCTCCGGCGTGAAGGCACGCAGCGCATGCTCGACGCGATTGCCCAGCTGCGACAGGACAGATGACGGCACGTCCGTCGGCGATTGCGTGACGAAGTACACGCCGACGCCCTTTGAGCGGATGAGCCGCGCGGTGCGCTCGATCTCATCCATCAGCGCCTCGGACGCGTCGTCGAACAAAAGATGTGCCTCGTCGAAGAAGAAGCACAGCTTGGGCTTGGGCAGATCGCCCATCTCGGGCAGCGTCTCGTACAGCTGGGCGAGCATCCACAACATGAAGGTGGAGAAGAGGCGCGGCCGGTCCATCACGTCGGCGAGCTCGAGCAGGCTGACGACGCCTTCGCCCTCGGGCGTGGTTCGCAGCAGGTCGGCGACATCGAACTCCGGCTCGCCGAAGAAGACGTCGGCGCCCTCCTGCTCGATGACGATGATCGATCGCAACAGCACGCCGACCGACGCCGACGACATGCCGCCGTAGTCCTCAAGGATGGGCTTGCCCTCGTCGGAGGCGAGGTACTTGAGCGTCGCCCCGAGATCCTTGAGATCGACAAGCGGCAGATTGTTGTCGTCGCAGTACTTGAAGATCAGCGCCAGGATTTCTGTCTGGGTGTCGTTAAGGTCGAGCACCTTGCCCAGGAGCAGCGGCCCAAAAGAGTGGACGGTGGCGCGGACCTGCGCGCCGCGCTTGCCGGAGAGCGACAGGAACTCGACCGGATGCGCCGAGGGCTCGAACGGCAGCTCGAGCGATGCCATGCGCTGAGTGACGATGGGGTTGCCCGGATCGCCGGCCGCCGCCATGCCTGTCACGTCGCCCTTGATATCGGCAACGAAACACGGCACGCCGGCCTTCGAGAGCTGCCCGGCGAGCAGCTGCAGCGTTTTGGTCTTGCCGGTACCGGTCGCGCCGGCGATGAGGCCGTGACGGTTCATCATCGCCAGGGGCACCCGAATGTGCGCGCCGTTGAAGACCTCGCCGTCAAGCATGGGGCTGCCGAGCATCAGCGTCGGCTGATCAAACGTGTACCCCTCTGTCATCGCCTTGGCGAAGGCATCGTTCATGGCCGAAGGCTACCGCCTCGGGCGACTTCTTTCGTTTGTTGTAAAGGGCTGAACTGGCCGCGTGCGCTAACCTCGGACGGCAGATACGCAACCCGTCCGAGGAGCCGCATGTGAAGTCATACCCCGCACCGCCGCAGATGGCGATTGACCCGGCGCGCTCGTACACCGCAACGATCGAGACAAGCGCGGGCACGATGACGGCGGAGCTGTTCCCCGGCGAAGCGCCGAAGACGGTCAACAACTTCGTCTTCCTCGCCCGCGACGGCTTCTATGACGGGGTCATCTTCCATCGCGTGATCAGCGGCTTCATGATCCAGGGCGGCGATCCCACCGGTACCGGAAGCGGCGGCCCTGGCTACCGATTCAACGACGAGCCGGTGACACGCAAGTACAGCCGCGGCATCCTGGCGATGGCCAATGCGGGCCCGAATACCAACGGCAGCCAGTTCTTCGTCATGCACGCCGACTACGGCCTGCCGCCCAACTACACGATCTTCGGACGCCTCACCTCTGGCGAGGACGTGCTTGACAACATCGCCGGCGCCAAGACGGGCGCGCAGGACAGGCCGGTCGTGCCGGTGACCATCAACTCGGTCAAGATCGCCGAGGCGTAACCCTGCTCGAGTCGGCGCAGCGCGAGCTGCTGGAGACGGCTCGACGCGCAGTTCTGGTGACGCTCGCGCCGGACGGCCGGCCACGACCCGTGCCTATCGCCTTCGCGTTTCGCGTCGACGGCGATGGCCTGGTTCTCTACTCGGCGCTGGATGAGAAGAGCAAGTCCGTGGCGGACCCGCACGCTCTCGCACGCGTACGCGACATAGGTACGCGCCCGCGCGTGGCAGTGCTGGTCGACCGTTGGGACGAGGACTGGACGCGTCTCGCCTGGGTGCGCCTGGAAGGCACGGCGGCGGTGCTGGAACCGACCGATGACCCGGCCGTCGAACATTCACTCGCGGTGGCACTGCTCCGCGCGCGCTACCGGCAATACGCGACGCATGCGCTCGAGTCGCGGCCCGTAATCAGGGTGGTGGTCGACCGGGTCAGTGGCTGGTCGGCAACTGAAACGCCGGCAACAGAAATGTCCGGATGAACGCCAACATCGTGGACCTGCTGGCGATAGTTGTCATCGGTGTCGCCGTGCTGTTCGGCTGGCGCTCCGGCTTCGTGATTCAGGCGTTCGCATTGGGCGGCTTCCTCGCCGGCCTGGCACTGATCCTTGTCGTTGCACCGCCGATCTCGGGCCTCGTCGCCGATGCTTCTTTCCTGATTCGGACGGGAGCTGTGATCGTCGTGGTCGGTGCCCTGGTGTTCGGCGGCCAGGCGGTGGGCAGCATCATCGGCAGCCGTCTCAAGCGGCGGATCGGCACTGGCGTGATCGGTGGTCTCGACTCGGGTGGCGGCGCGATCTTCGGTTTCGTGCGCGGCCTGTTTCTCGTATGGCTGCTCGGCGGTCTCCTGGGGGTTGTGTCCGTATCTGGATTGTCGGTTCAGGCGCGCCAGTCGCTCATCCTTCGCGCCCTCGACTCACGCTTCCCATCGCCCGTGGTGCTCGCCGCGCAGCTCGGCCAGCTGGTCGAGTCCGCCGGCCTGCCCGACATCCTCGTTGGCGCACCGCCACCGCCCGAGACGTTGCCAGCGGGCGTACCGAGCGTCGCCCAGGCGGAGGCGCTCGTTGCCGGCGCGACCGGCAGCACCGTGCGCGTCGAGGCGACCGCGTGCAGCAACTTCGTAAGCGGCACTGGCTTCGCCGTCAATGCGCACCACGTCGTGACCAATGCACATGTGGTGGCAGGCTCCGACGAGGTGTGGATCTCGTTCGACGGTCTACTTGATCGGCATCTCGCCGAGGTCGTGCTGTTCGACCCCGAGCTCGACGCTGCGCTGCTGTATGTGCCCGACATCCGCCTCGTGCCGCTGACGCTCGCGGCGTCAGGCCCGGAGAGCGGCGTTCAGGCCGCGGCGCTCGGCTTCACGGGTGGCGGCAAGCTGCGCACGGTTCCGGCGGTCGTCAGCCGCGAGCTCGACGCCCTCGGCCGCGACATCTACGGCACGAATTTGGTCGAGCGGCGCGTGATCGAGCTGCGCGAGGACGTCCGGCCGGGCGATAGCGGCGGCCCGCTGCTGATCGCGGGCGGTGCCGTGGCCGGTGTCACGTTCTCAGAGTCGGAAAGCGACCCGCAGATCGGCTATGCATTGACGCCTGACGCGGTTGCCGACGTCATCGCGCCCGCGCTCGAGAGCCAGACGGCCGTCGACACGCAGAGCTGCATCCAGCATTAGCGCCCGATTCTGTCAGCGCGACCTGATCAAGCGGCCACGCCGGGTGATCGCGCGCGAGGACAGCGCAGCGACGCCCATCGCCACCAGGGCGCGCTCCGCCGCGGGGAGCGGCCTGACTATCGAGAGAAACTCCTCGGCGCGTGCCCCATCGATCTCGGCGAGCAACGAACGGCCGGCTGCGGTGATCTCGATCTGGCGTTGGCGCCTGTCCGCGACCTCTTCGACGCGCTCGACCAGGCCGCGCCGTTCGAGACCCGAAACGAGCCGGGAGGTGGCCGACGGCGACCGGCCGATGTCCTCGGCGAGGTCGGCCACCGTGAGGGTCGCCGCGCCGTCGATCGCATACAGAGCCGCTAGCTGAGCGAAGCCCAGGCCCAGCTCACTCAGCTGCGCGGCGAAACCCACGACGAGATCGCGCCACAGCGCGCGGCCCATCGCGATCCGATCCGACAGCTGGCGCGGGTTCTGCATCTGGTCGCGCGCGGCGATTACGGCGGGGCTCAGCTCGGCATCGTCGCTCGTGCTCGGTATGTCAGACATATGTGCATGATTGCACGCAATCGACCAGTCAACACGCCGTGCCCTGCTACGGTTTCGGACGCAGTGAATTTCGCGTTCGTCTTTCCCGGACAGGGATCCCAGTACGTCGGCATGGGCCAGGCTTTGGCCGCCTCATCGTCGGCGGCAGGCGCGGTCTGGCAAGAGGCCGATGCGGCGCTCGCCGAGCCAATCTCGACGCTGGCCTTTGATGGCCCCGACGACGCCCTGAACCTGACGGTCAACTCACAGCCGGCCATCCTGGCCTGCTCGATCGCCTACCTCCGCGCGCTTGAGGAGCGCCTCAGCGGACCCGGCGCGGAGGCCGCACTTACGCCAGATTTCTTCGCCGGCCATTCGATGGGTCAGTACAGCGCAATGGTCGCGGCGGGCGTGATCTCGCTCGCCGATGGAGTGCGTCTCGTCCGCGAGCGCGGCAAGCAGATGCAGGCGTCGGCAGAAGATGGCTCAATGGCCGCGGTAATCGGCCTGCCCGACGAAGCGCTGGCCGCTCTCGAATCGGCCGGTCAGAGCCTGGGCGTCTTCATTATCGCCAATCGCAACTCACCCGGCCAGATCGTGGTCAGTGGCGAGCGCGCGGCGGTCGAAGGAGCCGCCGAGAAGGCCAAGGAGCTGGGCGCCAAGCGCGCCATCGTGCTACCGGTGAGCGTCGCCGCTCACTCGCCCTTGATGAGCCGCGCGGCGGACGCGATGCGCGAGGTGCTCGCCTCGGTGCAATTCAACGATCCGTCCGCGCCACTGCTCGCCAACGCCGACGCGCGCCTGCTCACGACCGCGGACGAGTGTCGCGCCGAGCTCGTGGAGCATCTCACCCGTGGCGTTGATTGGATCAAGGCGGTCGAGACCATGTCCGCGCGGGGAGTCGGCCGTTTCGTCGAAGTCGGTCCCGGCAAGGTTCTCACCGGTCTGATCAAACGCATCAGCCCCGAATCGGAAGCCATCGCCGTCGACGAGCAATCGACCGCAGACCGATTCGCCATTCCCGACTTCCTCAGCCTCAGCAGCCCAACAGGAGCAACCTCTTAGCCATGGGAATCCGTCGCCCCGATTTCAACCGCCGCGTCGCCGTCACCGGCCTCGGCATCATCAGCCCAATCGGCCAGGACAAGGATGCCGTCTGGGACAGTCTGGTCAACGGTCGCACCGGCCTGCACGAGATCACGCGCTGGGACCCGACGCCCTACGAGGCGAAGATCGCGGGCGAGGTGAACGACTTCGATGGCACCAAGTGGATGGACTTCAAGGCCATCCGCCGGACCGACCGCAACGTCGTCTTGGGTGTGGCCGCGTCGAAGATGGCATTGGCGGACTCGGGCCTGGAAGTCACCGACGACAACCGCGACGACATCGGCGTCATCTTCGGATCGGGCGGCGGCGGGCCTTACCTGTTGATGGAGAACCTCGACAAGTGGCGCGCCACGGGGCCGCGCGTCGTGTCGCCATTCTTCATCGCCAACATGCTGCCCGACACAGCGTCCGGGCAGATCGCCATCGAGACCGGCATTCGCGGCTCGAACATGTGCATCGTCACCGCCTGCTCGACGGGCACGCACAACATCGGTGAGGCGGCTGAAGGGATCCGCCGGGGCGACTTCATCGCGGCGATTGCCGGCGCCACGGAGAACCCGCTGCACGAGATGGTCTATATCGGCTTCTCGAACATGCGCGGCATGGGCACGCCGCGCGAGGGCGAGGCGATTGAGACCGTGTCGCGGCCGTTCGACAAGACACGCGACGGTTTCGTGTTGGGCGAGGGCTCGGGCGCGCTCGTGCTCGAGGATCTCGAGTATGCCAAGGCGCGCGGCGCGACGGTCTACGCCGAGGTCGTGGGCTACGGCTCAGCCGCCGATGCGTGGGACCTCATTCAGCCGGTCGAGCAGGGCGACGGCGCGCGGCGCGCGATGATCCAGGCGCTGGAGCGCCATGGGGTGCCGGCCGGCCAGATCGACTTGATCAACCCGCACGGCACGTCAACGCCGCTCGGCGACCTGCGCGAGGCGCAGGCGATCTGGTCGACCTTCGGCAACCACACACCTGATATCGCGATCAGCGCGACCAAGTCGTTGACCGGCCACCTGATGGGCGCGGCCGGCGCGGTCGAAGGTGTCTTCACGGTCCTGAGCGTCTACCACCAGACGGCGCCGGCCACCGCGAACTATCGCGACGAGGACCCCGAGATCAACCTCAACGTCGTCCACGGCGAGGCCAAGAAGATGGAGATTCGCTACGCGATGAGCGACAACATCGGTCTCGGTGGCCACAACGGCGCTGTGATCTTCAAGCGCTACGAAGGCGACTGACAGCCGTCTGGCCGGGCGGGGTGCCTAGTGCGGCAGGTTGACCATCTCGATCGTCTCGCCGCTGATCACGTTGACGAGGATCGGCGCGTTGCCGAGCAGCAGCGACGGATGCACCGGAAAGTCGCCGATACCGGTGAATGGTGCGAGCAACACCCAGTCGGGCGGTAGCTGAACGCCCTGGACGGGCATGAGCGTCGCGTCGTTGACTGCGAGTTGCGAACTGGAACCATCGCCAATGTCGACCACGCTCAGCCCTGACCCGGCAGGATCGCCCACCAAAAGAGCCGGTCCGTTGGCAGTTCGAATCAGGACCACAAAGCCGGGATCGGGCATGCGCCTGATCTCGTTGCCATCAATGTCGATGACTACGATCTCCTGAGGGCCAGTCGTGACGCAGACATCCGCGACGCGCATCACCACCACTCCATCGGTCGAGCCGGCGGTGCCACACAGCTCGGCGTCGAGGCTGAACTCGACCTGGCGGCTCTCGAGGGTGGCAATATCAAGGACAGCGAGCTGGCAGCTCTGTGTCGGGCAGGCTACTGAAACGAAGTCGTTGTTATCGAACGCGAGGGTCGCCAAGGATGCCGTCGCGGAGGCTGGTGACGTCGCAAGCCTCGTCTGGCCGCTGCCGTCGATACCGACGCGGAAAACATCGAGCCCGGATGGTGTTCCGACTGCGTACAGAACTTGCTCATGTAGCGGATCCACCCAGGTCGTGGCGATGAATGTTCCCGACTCATGCTCGGCCAGGGTCGCTAGCCGTTCGCCGGTCAATACTGAATAGAGGCCGAGCGTCGTGCCGTTGGGCGACATCTCCGGGATCGCGGCAAATTCGCCGCCCGGTCGGTTAACTGGTCCCACGCCGCCCACCGGCACAAGGACCTGGCCGGATGCGCCCAGCTGCCCCAGAGCCACGTAGGAACCACTGCTGGCCATGAATGGGACGTGCGCGAGTGCCTCGGGCAGGTCGGGCGGCTCGCCCCACTCGCTGACGGGCATTGCGTCCGCTTCGACGTAGAGGTGCACGGGAATCGCGGAATCCGGCGTGACAGTCACGCTCACGCGTTCACCGCCCGAGACAGCCACCTCGATACGCTGTGGTTCACCGGGCGCGCACACGACTTGCACTCTGAAGTCGTCGCCTGGCGAGGGCGCTTCGCGGACCAGCGTCAACTCAACTGAGTCGGCGCCGCTGCATTCGACCCACATCCCGAGCCGCCTGACAGCGTCCGCGACCCGGACGCCCACGCCTATGCCGGTCTCTGGATTGACGGTGTCCTGCGCAACATCCCACAGGCGCCACCAGCCGACGGTGCCGTCGATAGGAGCAAAGGTCGCCGGCGCGATCGCATCCGGGATCTCTCCGATTGCGAAGCGCCACGACGCACCTGCGGACACGCTCAGCGAGATGACTTCAATCTCGATCTGGTCGCCCGCCGTACCGGCGTAGCTGATGGCCACGACATCGCCGTTGCACGGCGTGACCAGTCCGTCGAATGGGTCGGCCACACTGGGCAGCGTCGTATAGCGGATCGTTACCGATAGCTCGCCTTCACCCAGACACGCCCCAGCCAGAACGATGTCGTGCGCGTACCCGAGCGGACCCAGGTCTATCCGGGTGACCGTCGCGTCGCCTGATACGGGCCGATCGGCGGGCCCGACACTGCGCTCGAACGACAGCCCGGCACTGTCATAGGCACTCAACAAGCCAGCAGGCGCCGGCAGCGGGTGTGAGGCGAGGCCCGAAGGGCTCGGCGAGGCCGAGGCTCGAGGCGTCGGCGTAGGTGACTGCGACGGGCCCGGCCCGCCTTGCGTCGGCAAGTTTGATACCGCGTAAGCGAGTGCTCCGGCGCCGGCCGCGATGAGAGCCAGTGCCGCGGCGAGTTGGAACCACTGTGGTCGTCCGGGGCGCGAGCGGGCAGGGGCCGCCGATGCCGGCAGGTTGATAACCATCTGGTGCAACCGATCCGGCGCAAGGGGCAGATCCGCACGCACGAATGAGGAGCGCAGCCGGCGCTCGAACAGCTCGGTCATTTCGATCCCTCCGGCCGGCCCGCATCCAAAACCGCATCACGCATGAGCCCAAGCGCCCTATTCAAACGGGACTTGACGGTCCCCGAGGGCACGCCTACGCGCTGCGCGATTGCATCGACTGTCAGGTCGGCCCAGTAGCGCAGGACGACGACGGTCCGTAAGTCGGCGTCCAGCACACTCATCGCCCTGAGCAGCTCGTCCTGAGCGATCACCCGCTGGAACTGGTCGCCATCGGGCTTGTCGTACTCGCCGGCCATCGGGACGAAGCTGACCAGGCGCCGCCGACGCAATCGATCCCGACAGAGGTTCACGAGGATCCGATCGAACCACGCCTGGAAGTCATCCCACGAGTGAAGCGATGACGAGGCAGCCCATGCCCGTACCAGTGCGTCCTGCGTTGCATCCTCGGCATCGTGCGCGTTGCCCAGAATCAAGCCGGCCAGGCGATAGGCGCGGTGGAGCTCGCGGTCGGCCAGGCGCACGAACGCCTGCCTCGCGATTGAGTCGGGCTCCCTCTCCAGCATTGCCTCCACGCATATCCAGACGAGGCATGGGCAGGTTTCGTTCGCGCCGAGATGGCTGAACGTTCTGGTCACGCTACTCGTCTGGAACTACGAGCGCGGTAAATCCGCCGCCGAACGAGGGAGGCTCAGATGCTTCAAGGTAGGAGATCCGGGGTCATAGGGGCGGCTATGGTGGCCTGTCTGGCCCTGGCCGGACTCGCGCCTGTGGCCCTCGCGAGCAATCAACCCATGGCGACGATGATCGCGCCGACCGGCTGCGCCAGTGCGCTGTACAGCTGGTCCAATGCGCGCAAGGCGGCGACGGCTCACATCGAGGTCCGGCCCAACGGCGTCCTGCTCACTACGGTGCACAGTGGCCAGGTAGGAACCAGCGGCTCGTTCTCGCTGCCGGCGACGGTCATCTTCCAGCCGGGCCAGCACTACACGTTGCTCGGCTACCTCACGGACAGCTCGGGCCGAACGGTCCAGACCTCCGGTGCCGCGTGGTGGGGTTATTGCTGAGCTCCTTTGGGGGCTGCCGCTACTGTCAGGGGGATGGCAGCGCAGGGCGTCCTATCGGCAAACTCCGCGCGGCGGATAGCGGTCGCGGCGGCACTCCTGGGGGCGCCGGCGCTGCCGCCGACCATCCAGAGCGTCATCCAGGTCGCGCGCCACTTCGGCGGCGTCCAGATCGACCCGACGCGGACGGTCGAGCGGACGCAGCACCTGGTGCTGTGGAGCCGCATACGCGACTACGACCGAGCGCTGCTCGACCGCGTCCTCAAAGAGCGCGGCGCGTTCGAGTACGCGGCCTTCGTCATGACGCCCGACCGGCTGCCCGAGCTGCGCCACCTCGCGCGAACGGCCTACGAGGGCGCCGGCTCATGGCGCGAAAAGGCGCGCCGATTCATTGATGGCAATGGCGCATTCCGGCAATCGATTCTCGACCAGCTACACGCCAACGGCCCCCTCCAGTCGCGCCAGTTCGACGACTCGACGGTCAAGGTCGGCTGGGAATCGACCGGCTGGACGCATGGCAAGAACACGACGCGGATGCTCGAGTTCATGGGGGTCAAGCTCGACGTCGTCGTCGCCGGCAGAGTCGGCCAGGAGCGGCTGTGGGACCTGCCCGAGCGCGTCATCCCCGCTGACGCCCCACAGGATGAGCTGACGGAAGAGCGGTACGAGGAGGCGCGCGTCATGCGCGCAATGCGCCGCTTCGGCATCGCCACGCCGCAGGAGATCCGGCTGCGCGCCTACGGCCTGAGCATTGCCGACGCAAAGGCACTGATTGGTCGCCTTGTAGACGAGGGCCAATTGACCCGGGTCCGATTAGCACTGGCGGGTGGCGAGGTCGACGCCCTTGCCCTGCCGGATGCCCTCGAGGATGCCGACAAGGCGACGCGGACGACCCTGCTTTCGCCGTTCGACCCGATCGTCTATGACCGCGACCGTACCGCGCGGCTATTCGGCTTTGCCTACAAGCTCGAGATGTACAAGCCGGTTGCCAACCGCGAGTTCGGCCACTTCGTTTTGCCGATCCTGCACGACAACGACCTGGTCGGACGGCTGGATTCGGAGCGCGACCGCAAGACGAACGAGCTCGTGGTACGCAAGCTGCACTGGGAAATGCGCAAGCCTGCTGCGCCGGTCGTGAGCGCGGTCAATCAGGCCGTGGACGAGCTGCGCGAGTTCGTACGCACCGGTTGACCCCGACCCGGCTCGCCAACGAGCTGGCCGTCGCGCACCACGACGTGGCCGCGGACGATCGTGGTCACGACCGCGCCAAGCGTCGCGCGGCCCTCGAAGGGCGAGATGTTGTTCATGCCGTGCAGGTCCGTGGCGTGAATCTCACCGGGTCGCTCGAGCTCGACGAGCGTCAGGTCGGCGTCCGCGCCGACATCGACGTTGCCTTTGCGCGGCCAAAGGCCCCAGGTCTTCGCCGGCGCTTCCGAGGTCGCGTGGACCAGTCGCTCCAGGGTGAGGCGGCCGTCATGAATAGCCGTCAGCATCAGCGGCAGCAGCGTCTCGACGCCGGCGAAACCGCTCGGCAAGTCCCAGATCGAAGGGCGCACCTTGTCGGCGGCAAGATGCGGCGCGTGATCGCTGGCAATCGTGTTGATTCGGCCGTCCGCGAGCGCGGCCAGCAGCGCCGACGCGTCCGGCTCGCCGCGAATCGGCGGGTTGACCTTGGCCACGCCGCCAAAGTGGGCGTAGACGTCGCGACCCAGCAGCGCATGGTGCGGTGTGACCTCGCACGTCAGGTCGACCGATTTGCCGCGCCACGAGTCAATCGCATGCAGCCCAGGGGCGCTCGACACGTGACAGATGTGGCCCTGCGCATTCGCCGCCTGCAGCAACTCACCAATACGTTCAATCGAGCGCACTTCTGCTTCGGCGGGACGCGTGTCGAGATGGACGATCGGGTCGCTCCGTTGCTCATGCTCGCGCGCCGTATCAATCGTCGCGCGATCCTCCGCGTGGAATGCCATCCGGAGGCCGCTCACCCGCGCGTGCTGCAGTGCCCGGCGAAGGAGGTCGTCGTCTGGACTCGGCAGATCGCCCGTGGTCGGCCCCATAAACGCCTTTAGCCCGACCACCAGGCCGGAGCCGGCGAGCTCACCGATCTGGTCGGCCGCCTCTCCGACCAGACCGAAAATGCCGTAGTTGCAGTAGGCGGAGAGCTCGGCCAGGGCCAGCTTCTCGCGCGCGCGCTCGACCGAATCGGTCGGCGGGAGGGTGTTGGGCATGTCGAGCACCGTCGTTACGCCGCCGAAGACAGCGGCGCGCGTTCCAGTGAGCCACGTCTCCTCGTGGGTGAGGCCGGGCTCGCGCAAATGGACGTGGCCGTCGATCAG
The DNA here is from genome assembly GCA_034666725.1 of Chloroflexota bacterium. Classification (GTDB taxonomy): domain Bacteria; phylum Chloroflexota; class Limnocylindria; order Limnocylindrales; family CSP1-4; genus JALYGJ01. The sequence goes on along the minus strand of JAXDLE010000084.1, from coordinate 4,954 downwards.
GCCGGGCAGCGCCACGAGGCCGGTGGCATCGATCGTCTCCCTGGCAGGAGCGAAGGGGGTGACGCCCGAGTCGAGGATGGCCGAGAACGCGCCGTCGGTGATCGAGATGTTCACGCGGCGCTGGCCGGCCGCTGAAACGAGAGTTACGTTGCGGATGAGCAGATCTACAGCCACGATGACAAGTGTGAACGACGCGCGCCGTGCAGACCCAGTTCTTGGCTTCTACGGGCCCGATTCAATGATGTGGCGCATCAACCGTGAAGCCGTGTTGCTTGGCGCCGGACCGGCCGCCCTGCTGCTCCAGGTCGCACACCCATGATCGCTGAGGGCGTGGCCCATCACTCGAGCTTCGAGCAGGACCCGTGGCACCGCCTGCACGGCACGATCCGGACGACGATGGACCTGGTGTTCGGCGATGGCCCCGCCGCGAACCGCGCGGTCAAGCGGCTCAACTCGGTTCACGCCAAGGTGCGCGGCGACGTGTTCGACGACGAGGCGCGGCGCGTGGCCTGGGCATACCGCGCGCTGGATCCGGCATTGCTGCTGTGGGTCCAGGCGACGCTGATCGTGACGAGCGTCGCGGCGTATCAGCGTTGGGTCGCGCCGCTCAACGCCGACGAGCGCGAGCAGTTCTGGCAGGAAGCGCGCGCGGTGGGCGTGCGACTGGGCATCCCGCTCTCACTCAGCCCACAGACCTGGCCGGCGCTCGAAGCCTACTGGGCCACGATGCTGGCCGAGAGCGGGCCGGTTCACGTCACCCCGACCGCGCGGCGCATGGCGCGACTCATCGTGCGCCCGCCTTTCCCGTTCGTGCCCGGGCCCTTGGTCGATCTCGCGGCACTGCCCGGCCTGACCCTCCTGCCGCCACGCATCCGGCGCGAGTTCGACATCCCCTGGAGCGCGCCCAAACAGATACTGGCCGGAGCCCTGAGCACGTGCGTCCGTGCGTGGACACGAGTCGTCCCGCGCACGCTGCGCTCGATGCCGCAGGCAGTCGCCGCGGATCGGCGGGTTCGCCGCGCGGCCGGAGCCGCGCCGCGCGTCGGTACAATTTCAGGACACCCCTAGGAGTCTCACGTGCCCCAAAAGGACCTCGCCCGACGTGCCGTCGTCACCGGCCTGGGCGCAGTCACGCCGATCGGCAACGATCACCCCACCTTCTGGAACAACCTCATCAACGGCGTGAGCGGCGCCGGGCCCATCACCCGCTTCGACGCCACGAAGTTCGATGTGCGCATCGCGGCCGAGGTCAAGGACTTCGACCCAACGCTGGCAATGGACCGCAAGATGGCGCGGAGGATGAGCCGCTTCATCCATTTTGCGATGGCCGTCGCGAAGGAGGCCGTCGCCGACGCGAAGCTCGATTTCTCCGACTGGTCGCCCGAGCAGCGCGACCGCGCCGCGGTGATCATCAACTCGGCCGGCGGCGGCGTCGAAGAGATCATGATGAGCGACGCTGTCCTGCGCGAAAAGGGCCCCGGGCAGGTCAGCCCGTTCGCGTATCCCGCGCTCTCGGCGTCGATGGCGGGCTGTCTCGTTTCGATGGAGTACGGCGTCACCGGCCCCGTGATCAACCAGTCCGCGGCGTGTGCGACATCGATCCTCGCGTTCCTTGATGGGCTGCGCCTCATCCAGAGCGGCCAATGCGACGTCGTCTTCGCCGGCGGCTCGGAGGCGCCGCTGTTGCAGGTGGGCTTTGCCGCGTTGGGCAACATGCATGCCCTTTCGAAGCGCAATGACGATCCGACGCGCGCCTCGCGGCCGTTCGACCGGGATCGCGACGGCTTCGTCTACGGCGAGGGAGCGGGCGCCGTCATGCTCGAATCGGCCGAGCACGCGCTGGCCCGCGGCGCGACGATCCACGCCGAGCTCGTCGGTGCCGCGACGACCTCGGACGCGTTCCATATCTCAGCGCCCGATCCCACCGGCCGCGGCGCGACGATGGCCATGACCCGCGCCCTGCAGGACGCCGGCGTCGCACCAGACGAGGTCGACTACATCGCGGCCCACGGCACGTCGACTGCGTTGAACGACGCGACCGAGACGCGTGCCATCAAGGCCGCCCTGGGCGCGCACGCCCACAAGGTCGCGATCAGCTCGCCCAAATCCATGGTTGGCCACACGATCGGCGCGGCGGGCGTCGTCAATGCGCTGGCTGCCATCGGCGCCATTCGCGAGGGCGTCATCGCCCCGACGATCAACCTCGAGAACCCGGATCTGCCCGAGCTCGACCTCGATTACGTGCCGCTCGTCGCGCGCCGGGCCAAAGTCGACACGGCGATGATCAACGGCTTCGGCTTCGGGGGCCAGAACGCGGTCGCTGTGTTCCGGAGGTTCGAGCCCTAGCCGCAAGGACGACGCGACCACGCTCGGGACGAGCGGGGTCGAGGAGGACGCGCAGCAGAGCCCGTGAGGGCTGCTGCGGAGACAGCTAGTTCGCCGTGGCCGGACGCCGCGGAATAGTGCGCTCCTCGAACTTCTCGAACAGGCCGATCAGATCGGCGGGCACGCGCATCACGCGGTTCCGGTCGAGATCGAACATCACCTGCAGCGTCTCGCCATCGGCGACCACGCGCGCTTTACCCACGGCCGACTTCTCGGCACGGATGCGGTACTCGAACGCGAATGACGAACCGCCAACCCAAGCGAAGCGAACTCCGGCGAGCAGCGGCTCACCGAAGAGCACCGGTGAGCGGTAGCCGATGCGCGCCTCGGCAATCACGAATGTGTGCTTCAACCCGTGCTCGCCGGTCATGAACGGGCTGCCGGTGACACGCGCGTAGTAGCCGGCGCGCGCCGCCTCGAAGTACGACAGGAAGGTCGCGTTGTTGACATGGCCGAACGCGTCGGTGTCGACGAAACGGACCTCGATTGGGTGCTCGTAGCGGAAGTCTCCGCTGAGCGGCTCAGGCCGGCGGCTCATGTCCGCCCCATGCTACGCAAGCGGAGATTGGAGCACCGCGCGAGCGGGGCTTCAGCCGAAGCGCGCAGCAGCGCGCAGCAGGGCGGCTGCCGAGCCAAGACGGTTACGCAAGCGGAGATTGGAGCACCGCGCGAGCGGGGCTTCAGCCGAAGCGCGCAGCAGCGCCCAGCAGGGCGGCTGCGGAGCCAAGACGGTTACGGAGCCGCTTGCGGCTCCAGGAAATACATCGCGCTCCTCAGGCCGGCGCCGTCACCGCTCTGCGCGTTGAACACGATCTTGAAGACCTGCCCCGAGACATTGATCGTGCGCGTGGTGCCGACGAGCGTCACGCAGTAGGCGCGGCCGGATACGCCACGCTCGAACTGGACATCAAGCAGCTTGCCGACGTTGGTGCGCGCGTCGGCAGCCATCATCGCGGAGAGGTCCGCCCACGTGAACGAGCTGCTCGCCCACTCATATCCGGGGGCATTGCGGTCGTAGGCGAGCCCGTTCTCGTCGAGGTCGGGCACGCCGCGAAGGTAGGCGATTGGCGTGCCGGTCACTCGTCCACTGGCGCTCGCCCACGCGTACTCGTTGTTCTCCGTGTACCCGCCCGCCACCGTGAAGAAATAGGCGAGGATCGGGACGCCGTTGTACATGACCACCTGGTTGGCGGTGGTGTCGACCGCGGTGTTGGAACGCGGATGCTCGAGCGAGACGCCCCCGTATACCTGGTTGTCCGATGTGGGCACCACGTCAAACTCGCGCTCGGGATGAAGATGCCGATAGCCGTAGGCGCGCGAAGCGACCGCCTGGGCCTTGACCGCCTCGATCGGCCACAGCGGCGGCATCTCGGCCGGCACGACGCCCTTCACGTAGTCGTCCATCGCGACGATGTTGATCGCCTGGACGGCGGTTTCGTTGACCAGCAGTCGCATCGAGCCGCGATACAGCGTGTAGCGGTCGAGCGATGAGCGCCAGGTCATCTCGAGCCGTGTCAGTGGATTTGCGGGATCGACCGTCAGGTCGGTCGTGGCCGTCGTCGCGAGCATGAGCCCAGTCGCGTCGTGAACCGTTGCCTGCCAGCCTGTCTCGCTCGGCAGAAGGTCAACGTACGAATCGGCCGGGAAAACAACTGGCCCGCCGTGCTGATCGACGAACGCGGCGCTCGTCCAGCTGCCGAGTCGCGCGGTGATGCGCGCCGGGGCCGCCGGCGTCGATGCGTAGGCCGAGTTGAGCATCACCCGGATGAGCTGGCCCGGCGCCATGGTGCCGAGCGACGTACCCGTGTAGTAGTGAGCGAGGATCGCGTCGTACGTCTGGCCGGCGGCAGCGCGGCCGCGCGCGCCGTATTGCGACATGCCGACGCCGTGGTCCGAGCCCTGGCCGCGGAAGTGGAAGAGCGGCTCCGGCGTAGGCGTGGCGCTGGGGCTGGGTGTTGGCGATGGCGATGCAGTCGGGGTTGGCGTCCGCGTCGGGGTCGCCGTGGGCGTTCGAGTGGGCGTGGCAGTCGGCGTTCGCGTTGGTGTCGGTGACGGAGAGCGCGTTGGTGTCGGTGACAGTGTGCGTGTTGGGCTCGGGCTGGCCGTCGGTGGCGGGTTGACAGTCATCGAGCGCGGCGTCATCTCGAGCGTTGCCGGAACACCGCCTTCGCGCGCCGAGAAGAGGAAGCCGTCGGCGTTCGTGGTCACGAGTCGCAGTGCGACGCGTGGGCTATCCACCACGCCGTTCGCGAACGCGGCGGTGATGTCGATCGCGGCGACGCCACTGGGGCGTGCCTCAGACACCGTCGCGACGGCGGGTCCCGTGAGCGCGGCCGTGGTCCACGTCAGCGTCATCTCATCCCAAGACGGGTCGACGCGGTAGATCGTCAGGGCGCCGCCGGTCGCGTCACGCAGGCTGAGCTGCAGCGTTGCCGAGTCGATGCGCCGGCCCAGCCAGGCCGACGTGTCGAACGTGAGGTAGGCCTCAGCCTGCGGATCGCCGTCGACCGCGAGCCGGTTCGAAGCACCGTAGTTGGCGTCAGGCTTTGCCGGCGTCGTGTACGTGTCG
>JAXDLE010000083.1:0-5242 GCA_034666725.1 Chloroflexota bacterium | reverse complement strand
TCCGGCCTGCGGTGAACTGCTGCCGGTATTGCTCACGTCGTATAGCCCGTAGTGGCCGACGCGATGGAGCGCGGTGCCCTGCACTGTTCCGTTCGGCTTGTGCCAAATCAATTTCACGTTGATCCGGTATATGGCATCGTGGCCTGTGTCGTACACTCCGTACGGTACGGTGACGGTTATGGTGCGATCACCCGCGAATATCGCGTTCTGCAGGTAGTTTGTGTAAGCCGTCTGCTCCGTGCTGGTGAACTTGTCGATCCACGGGTTACTCTGCCCGTTAGGTCCAGCCTGCCGTTGGACGATGATGACCCAGCCAACCTTTTGATTCGTCAGGCCATTAACAGCCTTCATCTTGGGCGGCTTGACCACAAGCTTGACGAGCTTCTCGACACCGATTGCGGTCAACAACTTGTAGCCGCACCAGGCCCCAGGGTTGCCTGACGTGTCCGACAGCGAGTGGACGCCGACGGTGCCGGCGTGGCCGAGCTCAGTGTCAGCAAGGACGGGCTGCGCACCAAGCAACAAACCGAGCACGACCATTACCGGAGCGGCAATGCGCCCGGCCTGGTACCTATTGTTTGACACTACTCCTCCATCTTGCTTAGGGGGCAGGGATTCGTGTGCAAGGTCACGCCCCTTGTGGTCAACCCGATGCCTGGCCGCGCCTTGGGTCGTTCCATTTGCCTTAGCTAGAATTGCGGCTCGTATGCGGAACAGTTGCCGTTGAACGTCTTGTTGGCAGCAACGTTGTTTGCCTGGTAACCGAAGTAGTGGTCCACGCGGTGGAGCGCAGTTCCCTGCACCTGCCCATTGGCCTTGTGCCAGATCATCTTTACGTTGACCCGGTAGTTCGCGAAATGATTCGTATCATTCCATGCGTAGGGAACGCTGACCGTAATCTGCCTGTCCTGGAAATAGGCCCAGGCTGAGGAGCTGGTATAGGCGGTTACTTCGGTGCTGGTGAACTGATTGACCCATGACGGGTTGGTGGAGGTTGCGCCCGCCCGGCGCTGCACAATGACGACCCAGCCGACCTTTTGATTGGTCTGTCCGGTAACAGCCTTCATATTGGGGGAAAGAACGATGAGTTTGACGAGCTTCTCTTTGCCGGCGGCGCTGAGATAGTTATAGCGGCACAAGACACCTGCAACGCTCGTGTCGTTCAACATGTGGACACCGACCGTGCCGGTGTGACCAATCTCGGTGTCGGCCAACACGGGCTGAGCCCCGATCAGAAGGCCCAGGGCCAACCCCAACGGGGCGGCAAGACGACCGACACCTAACAAGCGCTCAAACACTGCGCCTCCTCTTGTGCGTTGCGGCTTACGACGGGGGACTTGCCCTGAATTGCTGCTTGCCGACCGCACATGACTAGTAGCGGGGACAATCGCGAAGCAACCTCGACTCAGTGGTACCAGTACGCCTCGCAGTTGCCGTTCTGGTGAACGGTCGGAATGCCGCCCCACCCGCCGAAATTCTTGTTGTAGTGATCGACCCGGTGAAGCGCAGTTCCCTGCACCTGGCCGTTGGGGGTGTGCCAGATCATCTTCACAAACACGCGGTACTGAGCGAGTTGGCCTTGGGCGTTCGGGCCATAGGGCACTGTTACTGAAATAGCTGCCGGGTACCAGACGGACACGTACGACGCGTCATTGGCGATGGCAGTGAACTCTGCACTGGTGAACTTATCGATCCAGGCATTGTTGGTGTAGATGCTGCCGAACTTGCGCTGGACAATCGCCCTCCACCCAACTTTTTGAGCAGATTGCCCATTCAGCGCCTTCATCCTCGGAGGAGTCACTTCAATTGACTTCAACTGCGAGGTCCCATACGGGTGGTTATAAAAGCAGAAGGCGCCGCCGTTGTTTGTTGTATCCACCAGGCTATGAACGCCAACAGTGCCTGTGTGGCCCAGCTCCGTATCCGCAAATGCCGGTTGCGCGCCGAGTAGGAGACCTAAGATCAGTGTGACCGGAGCGGCGACTCGCCCGGCTGTAGAAAGCCGCAAGAACACCGGAAGCCCTCCTCCGTCCCCCCAGGAGGGACCTTGTCGGTGGGGCGCAACCCTCGGGCAAGCGCTCGGAGAGCGAGTGCCCTCCAGTACGGCTTATAACAGAACGGGGAGGTTTATTACAGTTACATTGCACCGACGCGCGAGGCGAGCGGCTCAGGCAGCGCGAGCGAGCCATCCTGCCCCTGGTAGTTCTCGAGCAGCGCCGCGAACGTACGCGGGAAGCCCAGTGATGAGCCGTTGAGCGTGTGCAGGATCTCGGGCTTGACCACCGCTTCCGGCCGGTAGCGGATGTTCATGCGCCGCGCCTGGAAGTCGCGGAAGTTGGACACGGACGAAACCTCGAGCCACTCCTGCACGCCCGGTGCCCAGACCTCGATGTCGTACGTCTTGGCCTGGGTGAAGCCCATGTCGCCCGTCGAGAGAAGCCGCACTCGGTAAGGCAGGCCGAGCAGCTGCAGCGCTGCCTCGGCGCAGCCAGTCATACGCTCGAGCTCGCCGGCCGACTCGTCCGGCTTCACGAAGGACACCATCTCGACCTTGTCGAACTGGTGGACGCGCAGGATGCCGCGCGTTGCCTTTCCGGCGGCGCCCGCCTCGCGGCGAAACGAAGGTGAGTACGCCACGTAGCGGATGGGCAGCCGCGCGGCGTCGATGATCTCGTCGCGGTGGATGTTCGTGACGGGCACCTCGGCCGTCGGGACGAGGTAGAGGTCGTCGCGCGTCACGACATACATCTGCTCTTCCTTGTCCGGGATCTGCCCTGTGCCGCGCGCCGACTCCTGGTTGACCACGGCCGGCGGCCAGATCTCGGTCATGCCGCCGGTCGTAGTTTGGAGCTCGAGCATCAGATTGATGAGCGCGCGCTCAAGGCGAGCGCCGGCGCCGCGATAGAGCGGGAATCCTGAGCCAGCCACCTTGGCGCCGGCGGCAAGGTCGAGCATCCCGAGACTCTCCCCGATCTCCCAGTGCGGCTTGCGCTCCCAGCCACCGGCGTCGTGCGCCAGTGGCTCGCCCCATTCGCGAATGGTGATCGTTGCCTCGGGCGAGCCGACCGGCACATCTGGATCGGGCGGGTTCGGGATACGCAGAAGCAGCTCGTCGAGCTCTGCTTCGACCGACCGAAGGCGCTCCTCCCCTTGATCGATCAGGGTGCCAAGGTCGACCGACTGCTTGCGCAGCTCGTCGCTGTTCGCGGCGCCTGACTTCATGGCCGCCCCGACCTGCTCGCTGACCTTCTTGCGTTCGGCGCGCCAGCCATCGATATCACCGAGCAACTTGCGCCGCTCCTGGTCGGCGGCGAGCGCCTGATCGATGGCTGCGCTGTCGTGGCCCTTGTTGGTCGCGCCCCGGCGGATCGCATCGGCATCGTCGCGCAAGCGCTGCATGCCGACGCTCACCTGGCAGCCTCCTCGAGCCGGCCGATGACGAAGCGGGCGTCGAGCGACGCGAGCAGCCAGCCTGCGCGTGGACCGTTGGCCCGTCCCATGAACGCAAGATAAAGCGCCGCGAAGGCGTCTGCGGGCGCAAATCCGTTGCCTTTGGCGATCTCGAAGATGAGCGCCTGCCAGGCTTCGCCGTTCGCCGGGGTGTCCGCGCGAGCCGCCTCAGCCAGCAGCCCCAGGTAGCGCTTCTGGTCGGCCGTCAGGTCGGCTGCTGCAGCAGGCAGGCCGTCCGTGGCGATCGCGAAGCGCGCCGAGTCGGGCGCGAAATCCTCCAACCAGAGCTGGGCGGCGGCGATGCGCTCGCTGGCCACGGCCTGCTCGGCGGGGTCGAGCGGCGAGCCTTTCTCCGTGTCGAGCCGCTCGCGGACATCCGTGCCTGGAACCTGGAGCAGCAGCGCCAGGTGGCCGAAGGGCGGCCGGTACTGCGCGGCGACGGTTGCCGGATCGGCAAGGGGGTCGGCCAGGCTCAGCGCGAAAATGCGCTCGGGGTCGGGCGGCAGCTCGCCGCGCGTCGGCTTGCCCGCGACCGAGTCGGCGATGCGGTCGAAGTCGTCGAACAGCCGCGGCAGCGTGTCGCCTGTCGGGTCGAAGTCGAGCGCCCGGTTGGGCCTGTGGCGCAGGAACAGGAAGCGCAGCTGGGTCGGTGGCAGGAGCGCGGCGATCTCGTGCGCGGCCGCACCCGTGCCCTTGGACGTGCTCATCTTCTTGCCACCGATGTTGAGGAACTCGTACGGGATGTTCAGCGGTGGCTCGCGCTCGAAGACGCGGCGCGAGATGGCGTCGGCGCGGTCGCGCGATCCGCCGGCGGTCGCGAGGTCCTTGCCGCAGCCCTCGATGGTCGCGCCGACGAGACCCCAGCGGGCCGCCCAGTCGACGTTCCAGACGAGCTTGGCGCGGCCGCCGAACGGCGACATCCGGCCGCTGAAGCCGCAGCCGCGTGCCCACACCACGAGATCGGCGCGACACTCGTAGGCGACCTCTGCACCGTCCCAGTCGCGCGCCGCGGTAGTGCCGATCTTGCCGCAGTTCTCGCAGATGACGCTGATCGGCAGCCAGCCTGCGGGATGGTTGACAGTCGAGACCGTGCGGTAGATGTCGAGGATCACGTCGGCGTGGTCGAGCGCCTTCGCGATGAATGGATCCATGGCGCCGGACTTGTACTGCTCGCTCATCCAGTAGAGCGTGGGCGTGATGCCAAGGTCAGCGAACGTCTCGAGGAAAAGCGTCACGAAGTGGCGCGCGTAATTGGGCTGGGTGCTGCCGTCGGGCGCGGGCACATTGACGAGCGGCACGCCCATGTAGCGATCGATCGCGTCGCCCGAGAGCATCGCCTGGGCGTCCATGGGGTCGAGGTCTTCGACTCCGTAGCGGAACTCCACGTCCGTGCCGCGCTCGGCGATCGCCCGGCGGACGGCGTCGTGCAGCACGACACCACGCAGGCTGCCCACGTGGACAGTGCCCGACGGTGTCTTGGAGTCGTTGATCACCTGCCGACCCGTCGCCTGGGCGGCAATTTCGTCCGCCCAGTAGGTATTGGCCCGCTCTGCCGGCGCCCCGGCTTCGCGCGACGCCGGCGGCATGCGCGTTACCTCAGTGGATCGAGAGGATCTTGTACTTGGAGTCCCCGGCCGGGACAGTGACCGTGATCTCCTCGCCCTTCTTGCGGCCGAGCAACGCGCGTCCGACCGGCGACTCGTTCGAGATGCGACCCTCAGCCGGCGATGCCTCAGCGGAGCCGACGATCATGAAGCTCTCCTTGCCATCCTTGGACTGGATGGTCACGGTC
>JAXDLE010000082.1:0-9142 GCA_034666725.1 Chloroflexota bacterium | reverse complement strand
GCGCGCCCGTCGCGCGGGCGTGATCGGTCGGCCGCAAATCGTCGCGGCGCGCCGCGCTCCGGCGCCTGTCGCGTTGGCCCCTCCCGCTACCGGCCATCCGCCCCCGTGTTTAGGGCGCGAGCGACTATCATCCCGTGCGCCGTGACACACACCCCGAACCTGTTCATCGTCGGCGCGCCCAAGAGCGGCACGACCTCGCTGTACGAGTACCTGAAGGGCCACCCACAGGTCTTCATGTCAGTGGTCAAGGAGCCGTGCTACTTCAGCGCCGACCTGGCCTTCGATCACTCCGGCAACTTCCTCGTCTTCGAGCGCGACGCCAAGCTGTACGACGACCTGTTCGCAGAGGCGGGTGACGCCAGGATCATCGGCGAGGGGTCCACGCGCTACTTGTACTCGCACGATGCCGCGCGGCTGATTCACGCCGCTTCACCGGACGCGCGGATAGTGGCCATGCTGCGCAACCCGGTCGACATGATCCACTCGCTTCACGCGCACAAGCTGGCGGCATGGACCGAGGACCTCGATGACTTCGAGGCGGCCCTGGACGCCGAGGCCGACCGAGTCGAGGGTCGCCAACTGCCGGAGTTCTCCAATCCCAAGCTGTCGACCTACCGCGATCGGGCGCGTTACGGCGAGCAGCTGCCGCGCTGGTTCGACGAGTTCGGCCGCGACCGGGTCAAGGTGATCATCTTCGAGGACTTCGTGCGTGACCCCGCCAACGGGTTCCGCTCATTGCTCGAGTTCCTGGGGATCGACGCGGACTACGCGCCCGAGTCGTTCAGTGCCTACAACAGCGCTCACGGCGCCCGCAGCCGGCTGATGCGGCGTGTCCTCAACGGCCGCTTCCCCCAGTGGCTCGTCTGGGGCCTGCTACCGAAGGTCATCGGCGACACGCGCACGCGCGGCCTCGTGCGCGGCTTCCGACACTCATGGTTCCATCGCAAGCCCATCACGCGGGGCAAGCTGACGCCCGAGCTGCGGCGCCGCCTCGAGGACGACTTCGCGCCTGACGTCGCGCGGCTTTCGAGCCTCCTCGGGCGGGACATGTCAGAGCTGTGGTTCGGCCGGCCGCTCGGCGCATCCGCGGGCGCGGCGCCTGAGCCGACCGGGGCCGAGGCGGTCAGCGCAGATTGAGTCGCGGCGCCTGCCTCTGGTTCACGGGCCTGTCGGGCTCGGGCAAGACGACCACCGCTGAGGCGCTGATCCCGCTGCTCGAGGGCCGGGGACGCACGGTGACGATGCTCGACGGCGACGTCGTGCGCACCCACCTGTCGCGCGGCCTGGGCTTCTCGCGCGAGGATCGCGATGAGAACGTGCGTCGCGTCGGTTTCGTCGCGGCCGAGATCGCGCGCCATGGCGGCCTGGTCGTATGCGCGCTCGTCAGCCCCTATCGCTCAACGCGCGACGAGGTGCGCGCCATGGTCGACGCGGCCGCCGGGCATGGCGCGTTCGTCGAGATCCACGTCGACACACCGCTCGAGGAGGTCATCGCGCGCGACGTCAAGGGCCTGTACGCGGCGGGCACGGAGAAGATGACCGGTCTATCGGATCCATACGAGCCACCGCTGACGCCCGATGTGCGGCTCGAGACGGTTGACCGGAGCGTCGCCGAGAACGCGCGGCAGGTCCTGGAGTACGTGGAGATGCGCGGGCTGCTGTAAGTCAGCCGTTCAAGGCAGGCGGCGCGGCGGACTCGTCGTCAGGTCCCAGGTCGCGACGCAATCCATGCTGGGCGGGCAGTCGAAGAGCCGGCTATAGCCAGCGGCCTGAAGCTGCGGCAGCAGCGGTCCAAGGGCGCGCTGCAGCTGTGCGTGCTCATCGCCTTCGAGCATCAATCCCCAGCGCTCGGCGTAATAGAACGTCGCAGGATTCCAGCCTCGCCCGACCATCACGATGAGGTCACCGGGCGCAGAGCGCTGGTCGATGTATTGCGCAGCCTCGAGGTGGCGTTCGCCACCGTGCGTGTCGTAGAACTGGATAACCCAGTAGTGCTCCGAGGTCTTGAGGTTGCCAATCCAGCACACCACGAGCACTGCGCCGATCAGCGGTGGCAGGATCCACTTCCATTTGCGCAGCGTCCAGACGAGGCCGATGCCCACCGCGGCCGCGGCCATGGGAGTGAGCGCAATCAGGTAGTAGTCGTGGATGTAGTAAAGGTTGACGAATACGAGCGGACCGATGAAGGCGCCGGCGAGCCACGCAATCGTGAACAGCCGCTTCTTCAACCACAGGCTCGCGATGAAGCCGAGCGGTACCCACACGAAGCCAATCGCGAATGGAAGGAAATACGTCTGGCCGCCGAGCACAAGCTCGTTGACCCGCCCCAGGATGAGCCCCCACGTATCGGGGTTCAGGCGCTGGGGGATCGTGCCGAAGTTCCACGTCGTCAGCGCTGCGCTTGTCTGGTTCGCGGTGAATTCGGACGCGGCCTTGATCCTGTCCGCGTACACCGTCCATAGCCCACCGAAAAGTAGCGGCACGGCGAGCAGCGCAAGCAACGCGCCCGCGTAGAGCAACGGCCTGCCCAAGGGCCGATCGCGCCCGGCGCGCCAGCCATACCAGCCCAGTGCCAGCAACGCCGGCAGGTACATGACGGCGGTCGTCGGCTTGACCAGCATCGCAACCACCCCGGCGCCAAGCGCCAGCCCCCACCACGCCCAATGGCCCGACTCATGCCAGCGCAACGCGCCGTAGAGCATGGCCAGTGAGGCGGTTACGACGAAGTATTCGATCGTCGACGTGCGCGCCCACAGGAGGGCCAGGCCACACACGGCGAAGGCGAGCACTGCGACGAGCGCGGCAGCCTCACCAGCGAGGCGCGCGACCAGCCGCGAGAGCACCAGCATCGCCGTCAGGAACGACGCCAACCCGGTGGCGCGCATCGCCAGATCGGGCGTGATGCCGACGTTCATGACCATGGCAGCGATGGCCTGCAAGAGCGGGAACTCGAACGGCACGTCCCACGGCGGCCCGAACACGGGGATCTTGGGATGGAACAGGTCGATCCCCTGCTGGTGGAAGATCAACGACGTCCATGCGGTCTGCGTCTGGCGGAACGAGTGGTGTTCGAGCAGCGGCTGGTTCATCGAGGGCAGGTGGAACCACATGACGCCCGCAACGACGGTGATGAACAACGTCCATACGATCCACGGGCGGGACAGGACCTTGCTCATTCGTTCGAGCGCGGCGCGCACGTCGTCGAGCGACGTTGGCTCGCGGAAGAGTGCCCGTTCGGGCGTCACCTCGCGCTCCGCTGGCGGCGGGTCAAGCGACGCAGCCGGCCTCGGAAGAGGTGCAGGTACCAGCGCAGGTAGAGCGGCAGCCAGGCGCGCAGCTTGAAGCGGCTCTGTCCGGCAGTGCGGTCGCGCCACGTCGTCGGCAGCTCGGCAAGCCGGCGGCCGTCGAGGTCGGCCTTGACGCTGAGCTCGATCGCGAGCTCGAAGCCGCCCTTGGATTCGACCGTCACCGAGTTCAGGAACTCGCGCCGGTAGAGCTTGAAGTTGTTGGTCGCGTCATGGATCGGCAGCCGCCCGACCCAGTGCAGGGACAGCCCAGCAAGTCGGCTGAGGGTGCGCTTGAGCAGCGGCCCGCCCTCCTGCCGCCCGCCTTTCATGTAGCGGCTGGCCGCCACCACGTCAGCGCCTGCGCGCGCCAGGCCGACCATGCCGTCGACCAGCTCGACCTCGTCCGAGCCGTCGGCCATGGTGATCAGCACGTACTCGCCGTTGGCCGCGGCGATGCCCGCCTTCATCGCGTTGAGCACGCCGCGGCCCAGATCATTGCGCAAGAGGCGCACGCCGGGAAGCTCTGCCTGCATCGAGCGAACGACCGGCACCGTCGTATCGCCATCGAAGTCATAGACGATGAGCGTCTCCGCCGGGACATGCACTGCCGCAGCGAGGCGGCGTAGCGCCGGCCCGATGTTGTCGGGCTCGTTGTACACCGGTACGACGATCGTCAGCTCGGGCGCATTTGTCGCGTCGCGTGAACCGGTCATGTGTTTCGCTGGGCGATGAAAAGCGTCTGCTTGCCCATGATCCGCCACGCCGGCGGGAACATGAGATACAGACGAACAAGCCATGCCGCCTGGGGCAGCCGGCTCTTCGTTGTGTACGGCAGGAAGCGCACGATCGACTTGACCGGCTCGAGGCCGGCGGTGAGCGCTGCCTCCTCCAGGCTGGCTTCGGTCAACGGCGTGTGATGGTCGATGAAATCCCAGTAGTGGCCGCCGGTGAGGCGGATGTTCGGCTGAAGCACGATGACCTGGCCACCGACTTTGAGCAGGTCGCGCACCACCGCCAGCTGCTCCACAACCGCCTCGGGCGAACGCAGATGCTCGAGGTAGTTGCTCATGAAGACGCGGTCGAAGTGGCCCAGCGGCGCGTGTTCGCGCAACGCCAGGCCGTCGGCGCAGACGAACCTGACATCCGCAGGCATCTCCGCCGACGTGTCGCGCATGTCGCTCGCCCAGCGCTCGGCCGCGCTGATATTGGCGATGAAGTTGCCGCTGCCGGCGGCCAGGTCCAGCACAGTCGCATCGGCCGGGATGTAGCGCTGGAGATGGCGCCCAATCTCGCGCCACATGGCCGACCGACCCGCTGCCACCTCCGGGCCGAACCGGTGCCGGTAAAGCGCGTCGTGGTCGATGGCTAGATACGCCCTTCGTCGAGCTCGGCGCGAATCCAGGGGATGACCTCATCGAGCATTTCCGACAGGCCCGTCGTCGCCTCGAAGCCCAGGACGCGCTTCGCCTTGCGCACGTCGGGGACGCGCCGCTGGACGTCGTGCGCGAAGGGCGCGTCGTTGACCATGCGCAGCGGCCGGTCGCCGTTGATCTTGTGCCAGATCAGCTCGGCCAGCTCGCGCACCGTCGTGCTCGCCGCGGTTGAGAGGTTGAAGTCCTCGTTGATCGCCGCATCCGATTCCATGGCCAGGCGAATGCCATGGGCGAGGTCGCCGCCGTAGGTGTAGTGGCGCACCTGGTCGCCCGAGCCCAGGATGTGCAGCGGGTCCTGGCCGCGCAGCACCTTGACCACGAGATCGGGCACGACATGCGACAGCGCCAGCTTGACGTTGCCGCTCATCACGTCGGTGTCGCGCAACGCGCGGCGTTCACCGATACCCACGCAGTTGAACGGCCGCAGGATCGTGTACGGCAGGCCGTACTGCTCGCGCGCGCCGTGTGCGAAATACTCGCTCGCGAGCTTCTGGAAGCCGTAGGTCGATTTCGGTGGGGGCGACGTCAGCTCGGCGCCTTCAGGCGTGGGGTATTGGTCGGTCGATTCGAAGACCATCGAACTGGACAGGACGATGATCCGTTGCAGCGCTCCGGTGCCGTGCGCGGCGATCGCGGCATCAAAGGTGGCGGCCAGGATGCGCTCGTTCTCGGCGATGAGGTCGTAGGCGAATTCGTGGAAATAGCTGATGCCGCCGATCATTGCCGCGGCCGCGACGACCTGGTCGCAGTCCGCGGCGAGCGATGTAAGCAGGGTCGCGTCCTTGGCGTCGCCTTCGACAAACCGGTACGCGGGGTTCGTGTCGTATGCGCGGCTCACGCGACCGTATTTCGAGAAGTTGTCGACGCCAACGACAGAATGCCCCGCGGACAGCAACTCCTCGATCAGGTAGCCGCAGATGAATCCGGCCGCGCCGGTGACGAGAACCTTCACGCTTTCCCCTCTAGAGGTCGATGCCCGCGGACCTGGCTCCCCAGACGTCGACCACCTCGCGACCGTCGAGATCCAGCGCGCGGTAGTCGCGGTGCGGCGCCCCGAACACCAGGATGTCGCTCTTGGCCATGACCTCGTCGAGGCCGACCAGGCGATCGTCGACTACGTATGGGTCGGTGCAGAGGACGTCCGCCCCGGCCCACAGCAGGAGCTTGCGCAACTTGTAGCTGAGCGAGGCGCGGGTGTCGTCCGACTCGGCCTTGAAAGCCATGCCCAGGATGCCCACGGTCTTGCCCTCGAGGCCGCCAAAGCGGTGACTCATCGAATCGACGATGTAGGCCGGCAGGCCCTCGTTGATCTGCATCGCCGACTGGCCCATCGGGAAGTGATCGGCGGTGAAAGAAGCGAGCTGCATCGTGTCCTTCAGCAGGCACGGACCGGCGGCGAAGCCCGGCCCGGGCAGGTCGGCAGCGCGGGGATAGTCATGGCGGATGGCGTGCAGGACCGCGTTGTAGTCGGCGCCTGCCTGGTGGGCGATCATCAGGAACTGGTTGGCGATGGCGAATTTCATGTACCGCCACGCGTTCGTGAAGAGCTTCGCGAGCTCCGCCTCGCGGGTCGTGGTGCGGACTGTCTCCGCGCCCAGCCGCTTGAACAGCTCCGCGGCGCGATCGCCGGCGGCAATGCTGTCCGCGCCGACGATCTGGGGCAGCGCCTTGAGCTCCTCGAGGGCGTGGCCCTCGGCGATGCGCTCGGGACAGCACGCCACATCGACCTTCCGGCCGCGCTCGGCGAACATCCGCGCCACCCGCTCGGTCGTGCCCGGATAGACCGTCGAACGCATGACGACCAGGGTGCCGTCGGCGATGTTCGGCGCCATCTCGTCGATGACTCGGTCGAAGAGCGTCATGGACGGATTGAGGAACTCGTCGATGGGCGTGCCAATGACCACGATGACCACCGGCGCGCCGCGCATCGCCGTTGGGTCACTGGTCAGCGTCAAGCGCCCGGTCGGCAGGACCTTGGCCAGCAGTTCGGCGGCGCCGGTCTCCAGGAAGGGCATCTCGCCGCGCGCGATGCGCTCGACGGTCCGCTCGTTGGTGTCGTAGATGGCGACGCGCAATCCTGCATCGGCGAGGGCGAGCGAAAGCGGCAGGCCGACGTGGCCACCGCCCCCAACGACGCACACGTCGGAGTCAGCCGCCGGCGTCGACTTGCGCACCTGCTTATCCTGCATCGCGACCGTCATCCCTCCTCGCGTGAGATTAGCCGCTTGCCATCAAGAGGCCGCAACGCTGGGGTGGATGTTCGCTGGAGGGGGTCTTGGTGCGGAATAGGCGCTGGCTCACAGTAGCCAACACGCTTGCGCTGCTGGTTGCGTTGACAGCCGGCACCACCGCCCCGGCACGCTCAGTTGAGACCGCGGTCAATGCCGCGAGCCCGAACATCGTCGTTTTCTACCTCGACGATGCCGCGCCCCACGATGGCCGGCTGTGGACCGATCCCTCTCGGACGCCTGCGCTGTACAACACATTCGTCGCTCACGGCATCCACTTCCCTAACGCGATCGGCGAGGCGCCGTTGTGCTGCCCCGGACGGGCGTCTCTGTTGACCGGGCTGCACACGCACAACAACGGCGTCGGCAGCAACGACGCGCGGCTCTTCTCGCCCCAGGAGACTGTGGCCGGCGCATTGAAGGACGCCGGCTACAGCACGATCTGGATCGGCAAATACATGAACCGCAACCAGTGGCTGTCGCCTGACGGCTGGGCGGCGCACATGGCGCCGTGGTCCGTCTTCGACGCGACCTACGGCGACCCCGAGTACTACGACTTCACGATGCGGACCAAAGACGCGGGCGACATCCATTACGCCGACACCCATTCGACACAGGTGCTGATGGACCGGGCGGTGATGCGCCTCCAGGCGGCGCCCGCAAACAAGCCGCTGTTTGCCGTTTTCTCGGCGTACGACATCCATGTGCCGAATCAGCCGCTGCCCCAACCGGCCGAAAAGATGGCAATGTGCGATTCGATGCCGCCGTGGTGGACGCCGAACTACAACGAGGCGGACGTTTCCGACAAGCCGGCCTACGTCCGCGACTCGCCCCTGCTGCCCAGCTCCGCCGGCTGGTCAATGACGGCGTACTGCCGCGAAATGTTCGGCTTCGACCAGTTGGTCAAGCGCGTCACCGACGAGCTCGACGCGGAGGGCCGGCTCGACAACACTCTGCTCGTGTTCACCGCTGACAACGGCATGGTCTGGGGCGCTCACCGGCTGAAGAACAAGGCGGTTCCCTACGCGACGCCGGTTCCGCTCTATATGGCATGGCCCGATCGCTGGGGCAGCACGCCGAGAACGGTGTCCGAATTCGTGACCAACATCGATCTCGCACCGACGTTCTGCGCCGTCGGGGGCTGCACGCTGGGCCCTTATCCAACCGGCCAGACGCAACCCGACGGAGTCAACCTGCTTGGCCTGATCGACAACGGCACGAGTCTCGGGCGCGACGCGCTGCTTGAGCAGCTGCCTGTACGCAACGGCGATAAGGGCGGCCCGACCTGGGCTGCCGTCCGAACCACGTCGACCAGCCCGCTGGGGCTGTGGCACTACGTCGAGTACGAAACCGGCGAGCGCGAGCTGTACGACCTCGCCGCAGACCCGTACGAGCTCAACAATCGCTATGGGGGTGCCTCATACACCGCGGTCCAGGCGGCCCTCGCCGCGCGTCTCAGCCAGCTCCTGAGCGAGGGCCGCGTCACGCGGCCCGACCTGAGTGCATGGTCCACGATCTCGACCAGGCGCTATACCGGCTACAACCGCTTCAATGACGCGCCGGCGGCCAACTCGACGATCACCTCGCAGGGTCGGGTCGGGACCAAGTTCAAATTCCAGATCGACCTGCGCAACAACGAGCTGTCCAGCGACTCGTTCCGCGTGACCGCGAGTGCCAGCGGATCACCCGTGAATGTCGTCTGGAGGATCTACGGCTCGGACGTGACCAGCTATGTCTCTGGGAGCGGCCTCGTGTTGCCCATCAATGGCAGAACGACTGTTTCGCTGAAGGTGCACGTCACCCTCGTGAGCCCTTTCCCGAAGGGCTCGACGGCGACTCTCGAGATCCACGTTGTGTCGACGAGCGATGCGGCGCTGACGGACCACCTGACGCTGGTCTTCAAGCGCTAGAACCGCTCCGTCGGTGCGGGCTTGACGGGCCGACGAACATATCTGCGAACGCCGGCACGGCTGGGAAGGGACGGCCACGCTGCGCGCGACGGAGAGAAACGAAGGGACTTGCAGTCTCATCTGAATAAGGGGGCGCGGGGCCGGCGTACCGCCATGTTCCTCGCCACGCTCGTGGTGGCGAGCGGAATAGCCGCTGCATATCCGCACGAGCTCACTCGATCTGCCGAGCGACCGGATCTGATCGTGGTCATGGTCGATGACCTGGGCGCCATCGACGGTCGGAT
>JAXDLE010000081.1:0-5113 GCA_034666725.1 Chloroflexota bacterium | reverse complement strand
CGACGAGCTCGAACAGCTCGGCCGCGCGGTCGAACGCCTTGGAGAGGCTTGCGGCGCGCTTGTGCAGGAGCAGCGTCTCGCAGACCTGGCGCCCCACACGGATGCTGGGGTTAAGCGCCGTCGTCGGGTTCTGCGGTACGAAACCGATGCGATTACCCCTCAGCCGGTCGAGATCGCGACGACGGAGCGAGAGAAGGTCCTGGCCCTTGAACTGCACCTGGCCTCCCTCGACGCGCATGTTGGGATGGCGGTAGCCGAGCAGCTGCAGGCCAACGGTCGACTTGCCGCAGCCGGATTCGCCGACCAGGCCGAGCACCTCGCCGCGCGCGATGGCGAAGTCGACGCCGTGCAGGACGCGCAGCCAGGAATCGCCGTCGCGGTAGGCGACTTTCAGATTGGCGACGCGGATGACCGTCATGCGCCCCCCAGCTTGACGGTCCGCCCGAGGATGCGGGCGAGCCCCTCGGTGAAGAGGTTCAGGCCGACGACCAGCGAGGCGAGCGCCAGGCCGGGGCCGAGCACGGTGATCGGCGAGACGATGAGAAGCGCCCGGTTCTCGCTGATCATCAGTCCCCATTCCGGCGTGGGGGGCCGGAGGCCGAAGCCGAGGAAGCCGAGCGAGCCTATCAGCACCGGCGCGTAGCCGGCCCGCAGCGCGAATTCGACGAGCAGAACGCTGGAGGCGTTCGGCAGCACCTCGCGCCAGACCACCGACCACGCGCTTTCGCCGCGCAGCCGCGCCACGGTGACGAAATCGCGGGTGGCGATCTCGATGGCTGCCACGCGCGCCATCCGGGCGATGCGCGGCGCATAGACCAGTGCTACGACCAGCACGACGAGAACCGGATTGCCGGAGAGCTCGGGGCCGACGGATGCGATGGCCAGCAGCGCCAGCACGAGGAAGGGGATGCTGATCAGGGTCTCGAGCAGCCGCTGGATCAGATTGTCGATCCAGCCGCCGACATAGCCGGAGAACAGGCCGATGAACGCGCCGACCACCAGGCCCAAGGCGGTCCCGGAGAGCGACAGCAGGATGACGATATGCGCCCCATGCACGACACGGCTGAGAACGTCGCGGCCGAGCTGGTCGACGCCGAACGGGTGCTCCCAGCTCATGCCGGACAGCGGCGCGCCGGTCCCCATCTGGGCGAAGCCATAGGGGACGAGGAACGGCCCGAGGATGGCGATGGCGAGATGCATGGCCAGGAGAGCGGCGCCGATCCGCAAGCTGAGCGGCGTGCGCCTGAGCAGGCGCCAGCGCCGGGCAGGAGTCGGGACGAGATCGACGGCGGCCATTTGCTTATGACGTCCGCAGGCGCGGATTAAGGAGGATTGCCGCTATATCGGCACAAAGGTTTGCGCCGATATAGACGGCCGCCGCGATCATCACCGTCGCCTCGATCAGCGGCAGGTCACGGAGCTGCAGCGCGTCCACGAGAAGGCTGCCGAAGCCCGGATAGCTGAACACCCGCTCGACCACCACCACGCCGCCGATGAGGTAGGCGAGGTTGAGCGCCGTCACGTTCAGCGTCGGCACGAGCGCGTTGGGCAGCGCATGACGCCAGACGACCCGCCGGGCCGGCACGCCCTTCAGCTCGGCCATCCGGATATAGTCGGAATCGAGCACCTCGATCAGGTTGTCCCGCAGCATCCGAACCGCATAGACTGCCATCACGATGGCGAGAGTCAGCGCCGGCAAGGTCATTGCGTGCAGGTACTGGCCGGCCGTCGAGCTGAAGTCGACCAGCGAAATGGCCGGAAACAGCGGCGTCATCACCACGAAGACGATCATCAGCATGGTGGCGAGCAGGAAGTCGGGCACGGAGAGGAGGACGAGCGTGACGACCGAAAATGCGTGGTCGACGGCCCGGTCGCGGCGGATCGCCTGGATCAGCGCAGGCATCGTCGCCAGTGGGATGTAGATGAGGAAGGCGTAGACCGAGAGGAGCAGCGTATTGAAGATGCGCGGCCCAAGGATGTCGACGACGCGCCGGCCGCTGATCAGTGAGTTGCCGAGATCCCCATGGACCAGGCCGCCGAGCCAGGTCAGGTAGCGGAGATAGGGCGGGTCATCGAGGTGGAGTCGCTCCCGCAGAACCGCGAGCGATTCCGGCGTGGCGTCCCGGCCGAGCACGCGGGTGGCCACGTCGCCGGGCAGCACTTCCAGCATCGAGAAGATGAGGAGCGAAACAAGGACGAGCGTCATGATCGACGACAGGACCCGGGCGATCACAAGACGTGCGATACTCACGATCCTGCTCCCCACAGCGCCGCCATGTTCCGCGATCCTCCCGCTTGAGCCGCTACCAGCCTTCCGGCTGGAACAGGCTTGAGGTCAGGCCTCCGTCAACCGTCAGCACATGCCCGGTGACGAACGACGACGCCTCGGAGGCCAAGAAGACAACCGGGCCTTGCAGCTCTTCGGGGTTGGCCCATCGGCGCAAAGGCGTGCGATCACAGATCATACGATGGAAGCGATCTTCCTTGGCGAGAACGTCGCCCATCGGCGTGAGGAAATATCCCGGCGCGATGGCGTTGCAGGTGATCCCGTATCGGCCGAGCTCTCCGGCCAGCGCGCGCGTCAAGCCTACGACGCCATGTTTGGCCGCGACATACGAGATGATCCCGGGACGTGAGATCAGTCCCAACACCGAAGCGATATTGATGATCCGGCCGTGCCCTCCGCGCGACAGGAGCGAGCAGGCCTGGCGCGAGAGCAGGAACACGGACGTCAGGTCGACATCGATGACGCTTTTCCAATCGGCCGGCTCAAGCTCCTCTGCGCCTCCATAGACCGCGATTCCGGCATTGTTGACGAGAACGTCCATCCGGCCATGGGCGGCGCCGATCGCGTCGATTGCGACCGCGACTGCGGCTGCGTCCGAGACGTCGAACGCCATTGCCTCTGCCGACAGGCCTGCTTTCGAAAGGCGGACGCGCTCTGCTTCCGCGCAGCCGGCGTCTATGTCATTGACAATGACGTGAGCGCCAGCGCCAGCAAGGGCTTCCGCCATGGCCGCGCCGAGCCCGCGCCCCGCGCCCGTTACCAGGGCAATGCGCCCCTCCAGCCGGAACAGCCCGCCACCCGTCGGCTTCGCGTCCTCTCCGGTCACGCCGGGCTGCCGGGCTGCACAAGCTCGATCGTGAAGCCGTCCGGGTCACGCATGTAGCAGGCGTAGGAATTGGCATTTGATCCCGACGGGACGAGAACGGGCTCCGAGACGAAGGTCACCCCCTCCCGCGATAGCCGCTGATAGGTGTCATGAATGGAATCCGTGCCGATCGCCAGATGAGCGGCTCCTACGTTGCATGTGCGCAGGTCCAGCCGTTCTCCGCGGGGCGTGACGTATTCGATAAGTTCGAGATGGTGGCCGGACTGTGGGGCCGCGGTGCCCGGTATCCTCAGCGTCGCGATCTTGAGCTCAGCTCCGCTGAACCCGACCACGCTTTCGATGAAGGACCCGATTCTGTGCTTTGTTTCTACCAGCTCGAAGCCGAGGAGATCGCGATAGAACGCGATGGAACGGTCCAGGTCGGCGACCGTCCATGACGTGTGCCACACACCGAGGAGCATGACAGGAGTTACCGCGACCTTATGACGGGAAATCCGCTGATCCGGGCGCCGAAGCGCCCGGATCGCGGTGCCCGCTACTCGCAGGAAAGGTCTTCGAAGTTTAAGTTGAAATTTTGCGCCCGCGGTTCGTAGCCGCTGCAGCCTTTGCGCAGCGCCAGCACCTGGTGGACGAACATCGGAATGATGACGCCGCCTTCCTCCGCCAGCATGCGTCCGGCGTCCTGGTAGAGCTTGTTCCGCTCGGCAGGATCGACCGTCGTGTTCGCCTTGAGCAGCAAGGCATCGTAATCGGGGCGGACCCAATGCGTCTCAGGCCACTTGGCGTCTTTGGTGTAAGCGACAGCCAAGCCCTCGCCGGGAGGCCGCATCGACCAGGCGGACGTCAGGATCGGCTTCTTCAGCCACACCTCATCCCAATAGCTCTCCGCCGGCGTGACGATGACGTTGATGTTGAACCCGGCCGGCTTGGCCATTTCGGCAAACACCTGGGCCATGCGCACCATGCCCGGCACGCCTTCCGCCGTGTAGAGGTCGAAGCTCAAACCGTCGGGGTGGCCGGCTTCGGCCAGCAGCTGCTTGGCGCGCTCGATGTCCTGCTTGGGCGCGTCTTTCACGTAGGCGGCGTCGTTGGTCAGCGGAACCGGGCTGTCGGCGCCGGTCTCGCCGAAGCCGAGGAGCACCGTGTCCAGCATGGCTTGACGGTCAACGACGGCCTTCAGTGCCTGACGGACCTGGATCTTGTCGAAGGGCGGCGTGTCGATCCACATCGAGATAGTCATCGTGTTCGATGCGCCGGTCTCCAGGAGTTCGACATTCGGGTCGCCCTGCAGGGCTGTGATGACCGAGGGGTCGACATTGAGGACGAGATCGACCTGCCCTGCCTTTATCGCGCTCACCGCCGCGACCGCTTCCTGGGCGACCGTGACGCGGATGCATTCCGCCTTCGGCTTGCCCGCCTCCCAATAGTTCGGGTTCTTGCGCAGGATGCGCACCGGCGCATTCGGCGTGAACTGCTCCTGCATGAACGGGCCGGTGCCGTCGCCCTTCAGCCGCAGCGCGTCGTGCGTCGCGCCCTCCGGCACGATATTGGTGAACTTGTTGGAGATGAGCACCGGGAACTCGGCGACCGGCTCCTTGGTGGTGAAGGTGACGGTCAGCGGGTCCGGCGCGGCGATGCCGTCGGGATCCATGAACTGCAGCACGGCGGTAGAGCCGAAGCCCTGGGCCGGGTCCAGCAGCCGCTTGAAGGTGTAGACCACATCGGCGGAGTTGAAATCCTTGCCTGAGTGGAATTTCACGCCGTCGCGGAGCTTGAACGTCCAGGTCTTGCCGTCCTCCGACACCGACCATTCCGTCGCCAGTTCCGGAATAACGTTGAAATCGTCGTCGATATCGAACAGCCGATTATAGACTGCGAAGATATGGTAGGCGTCGTCCCCCGACTGCATGTCGGCCGGGTCCATCGACAGCTTCTCGCCTCTACAAACGTATCCGAGCACCTACAAACAGTCTTCGCCAGCCGCGGCAAAGGCGGGACCG
>JAXDLE010000080.1:0-17735 GCA_034666725.1 Chloroflexota bacterium | reverse complement strand
CTTGCACACGACGGTATTGCCGGTGATGATCGCCGCGCCTGACGGTCCGCCGGCGAGCGCCATGGGGAAGTTGAACGGGCTCACGATTGCCCAGACGCCGTGCGGCTTGAGCAAGCTGCGTGTGTGCACCGCGTCGTCGCCCAGGTTGTCCATGGGGTGATCGAAGCCGTCGTTCTCTTCCATCCGTTCGCTGTAGTAGCGGAAGAAGTCGGCCGTCTCCTCGACGTCGCCCAGCGCCTCGAGCCGGTTCTTGCCGACGTCGAGCACCATCAGCGCGGCGAGCTCCATCTGGCGCTCGCTGATCAGGTCTGCCGCGCGGCGCATGATCGTCACGCGCTCCTGCCACGGTGTGTCGCGCCAGCCCGGGAAGGCGGCCCGCGCAGCGGCGATGGCGTCCTTGGCGTCCTGGCGCGTGCCCTTGGCGAAGTAGCCCAAGACGAGACCGTCGTCGATGGGCGAGTGATCTTCGAACTCGCCCTCGCCCTGGCGGGCCTCGCCGTCGATGAAGTTGGGGTAGTGCTTCCCGAGCTGTGCCCGCGCCTTGGCCATGCCACGCTCGAACTGCTCGTGCAGCTCCTCGTTGTCATTGCGCAGCGTCGCGTAAGTGATCTTCAGGCGCGGCCGCTCGATGGTGTCGGTCATGGAAGGGGCATCTCCTCTCGGGTGTCGGCGAAAGTTTACGCCCGGCACGTCCCGCGGCACGTCCCGCGGCAGGTGCGCCACACTAGTTCGTGCGCAAAGTCCCATTCGGGCGGCGCTGAACTGGAGCACCACACCCATGACCATGCTCACATCCGCGGACCCGCCGGGTTCCGGCGCCGATCCCAAGTCCGGGGAAGAGTCGGCGGAGCTGCGCATCGGCGAGCGCACATTCAGCCTCCCGATAGAGCGCGGCACCGAGGGCTATCCCGCGATCAACATTGCCGCGCTGCTGCGCGACACCGGCATGATCACGCTCGATTACGGCTTCGGCAGCACGGCCGCGACCCGCAGTGCCATCACCTACCTCGATGGCGAGGCAGGCGTGCTGCGCTACCGCGGCTACCCCATCGAGCAGATCGCCGAGGAGTCGACCTTCCTCGAGACGGCGTACCTGCTGCTTTACGGCGAGCTGCCGTCGCAGGAGCAGCTGGCCGCGTGGACCGACCTGGTGACGCGCCACACCCTGCTGCACGAGGAGTTCAAGCGCTTCTTCGAGGGCTTCCCCATGGACGCCCACCCCATGGGCATCCTCGCGGCAGCGGTGGCGGCGCTCTCGACCTTCTACCAACAGTCGATGGACCCGCGCGACGCAGACAGCGTCGAAATCAGCACCGTCCGCCTCATCGCCAAGATGCCGACCATCGCCGCGCTCGCGTACAAGCACTCCGTCGGCCAGCCGTTCGTGTACCCGGACAACTCGCTCGACTACGAGAGCAATTTCCTGCGCATGATGTTCGCCATTCCGGCCGAGCCCTACCGGATCGATCCCGATGCGGCGCGGGCCCTGCGCATCCTGCTCATCCTCCATGCCGACCACGAGCAGAACTGCTCTGCGGCGACCGTGCGCATGGCCGGCTCCAGTCACGCCAACCTCTATGCGTCGATATCTGCCGGCATGTCCGCGCTGTGGGGCCCGCTCCACGGCGGCGCCAACCAGGAAGTGCTCGAGATGCTCCAGGGGATCGACGCCGACGGCGGCAATGTCGCCAAGGCGGTTGACCGTGCCAAGGACAAGAACGACTCGTTCCGGCTGTTCGGCTTCGGCCACCGCGTTTACAAGAACTACGACCCGCGGGCGCGGATCATGAAATCAGCCGCCGACACGATCCTGGACAAACTGGGCGCCGAGGACCGGCTGCTCGAGATCGCCAAGGAGCTCGAGGCCGTCGCGCTGACCGACCCGTACTTCATCGACCACAAGCTCTATCCCAACGTCGACTTCTACAGCGGCTTGATCTATCGGGCGCTCGGCTTCCCGACCGAGATGTTCACCGTGCTCTTCGCGATCGGCCGGCTGCCAGGCTGGATCGCCCAGTGGCGCGAGATGATGACCGACCCCGACTCGCGCATCGGCCGGCCACGCCAGATCTACACCGGCGCGCGCGAGCGGGCCTACGTCCCCATCGAGAAACGCTCTTGAGTCACGCCAGGTGACCGAGTCAGCGACCGGCGGCCACGGCCTGCGCAGGCCGAACTTCTTCCAGGTGGGGGCGATGAAGGCTGGCACGACATCGATGCACTCGTACCTGTCGCAGCACCCGCAGGTCTTTATGTCGGCGCGCAAGGAGCTGCGCTGGTCGGGCTTCGTGCCCGACCTTGACTCGGGTAGTGCGGCCGATGGCGGCTACTTCACGCGCGACCTTTCCGAGTACCTCGCCCATTTCGCCGATGCCGCGTCCGAGCCGGTGCTCGGCGAGTCGTCACACGTCTACCTGCATTCGACCGAGGCGGCGCGGCGGATCCACGAGTTCGCGCCCGACGCGCACATCCTGATCATGCTGCGCGACCCGGTGACGTCTATCCATGCGCGCCATCAACAACAGGTGTGGATGGGCCGCGAGGACATTCTCGATTTCGCGTCGGCACTCGCCGCGGAGGACGACCGCCGGGCGGGCCGGCGTCTGCCTCCCGACGCGCCGTATGCAAGCGGCCTTCTCTACCGCGAGGCGTGCACGATGACGCCCCAGGTGCGGCGCTACCTCGACGCCTTCGGGCGCGACCGCGTCCACTTCGCGCTGCTCGAGGACCTCGGCGCACGACCGCTCGAAACCTACCGCAGCGTGCTCGATTTCCTGGGCGTCGACCCAGAGTTCGTGCCGCGTGAGATGGCCGTGGTCAACCCCAATAGCGAGCTGCGCTCGGTCAAGCTGCAGCAGACGCGGGCGCGGCTCGCGCCGGTCGAGCGGACCGTGCGGCGGATCGTCCCGGCGCGGCTCTTCCGAGTGCTGACCACGCCGCTGCGCGTTATATGGGATGCCAACAAGAAACAGGCGGCGCGCAGCCCTATGGCGCCCGAGCTCGAGGCAGAATTGATGAAATATTTCGCGCCCGACGTGGCGTCGCTCAGCGAGCTGGTCGGGCGCGATCTCAGCGTTGCGTGGCCGCGGCTCAGGCAGCCAGCAGAGGCGACTTAGCCGGCTGCGCCCTGGACGTCGCGGAAGCAGTCGGAGCAGTAGACCGGCTTGTCCTGGCGCGGCTTGAACGGCACCTGGGCCGCGTTGCCGCACTTGGAGCAGATCACCGCGAAGTACTCGCGCTGCGGGCGGGAGTCGCCGCGCTCATAGCCGCGCGGACCACCGATCTCGCGGACGTCGAAGCCACTGCTCGTCTCGCGCATCTGGCGCCGCGATGCGCGGCATGAGGGACAGCGCTTGGGGTCCGATGCGAACCCTTTCTGGGTGTAGAACTCCTGGTCGGCGGCGGAGTGAATGAACTCAACGCCACAGTCGGCGCAGGTAAGGCTTCGATCTGCGTAGGACACCAGCTGTCTCCCCGTGGTCAGCGCTGAAATGAGGCACCGTTCGGGGCGATTCAGCAGGACCAAGCCAAGCATGTAAGGATCGCTGGCGTCGGATTTCGAAGGGGCCGGGCGCCGCGCAACCCAGGTGCTGTGCCAACGTCCATGACTGGGCGCACCGGTAACGAACCCAAGGTTACCACGGCCCGATATCGCGTCTCGGGGGCGGTTCGGCCGTTCAGTAAGTGCAACCTCCGGAGACGATCTGCGGGCCGCTGCTGCGCGTTAGTTGCGAGCCGGCGCGCCCGCGCCTGCTCGCGAACTCACTTGCGGTAGAACTTCCTTCCCATGTCGGCCGTCTCCGGTCGGGTGTCAGAATTGACGAAGACGAATTGCGGTGCGGGCCAGCACCGTTTGAGGCGAGAGGTAGGTCAAAACAGCCGCGATGCCACGCATCTTGCAGATGGCCGACGTGCACCTGGGCGCTCGTCATGACGACCTGGGTCCGATTGCGGCGGCGCAACGCGAGCGCCAGTTCGCGGCGTTTGCTCGCGCGGTCGACCTGGCGCTGACCGAGAAGGTCGACCTCGTGCTGATCTGCGGCGACCTGTTCGACTCGAACAGCCAGCCACGCAGGTCGGTCGAGCGAGCCGCGGCCGAGCTATCGAAGCTGGTCGCGCGCCACGTCCCGGTGGTTGTCATCCCGGGCACGCACGACTGCTACGAGCCAGGGTCGATTTACCGCGTCTTCGATCTCGCCGAGATGGCCGGCGCTGCCGCCGACAGCGGGCTGGTCACGGTATTGACCGACGGTCGCCGCCAAGCTGACTTCACTCAGCTGGGCGTGTCCGTGCTGAGTCATGTCTTCCCGGCCAAGCGCGCGGCCGAGAGCCCACTTATTGCGATCCGCGGCGACGTTGAAGCCGCGCGCGCCGATGGGCCGCGTGCCGGCAATTGGCTGATCGGCATGATCCACGGCTCAATCGCGCAGCCGGGCCGCTTTGAGCACGACGAGGTCATCGTCACCGACGAGGAGATCGCGCAGAGCGGTCTCGACTACCTCGCGCTGGGCCACGTGCACTCGGTGCGCGACGGCCGCGCCGGCAACGTCAGCTGGGCGTATTCGGGCGCGCCGGAGCCGGTCGCGCTCGACCAGGACGGCGCGGGCCAGGTGCTGCTCGTCAATCTCGAAGAGCGCGACGGCCAGCGCGTCGTGCGCGTCGAGCCTCGACCAGTCGGCAAGACGCGCTTCCGCAAGCTGGAGGTCGACGGCGCAACCGTGGCTTCCCAGGCCGCCTTGGCGGCGCAGCTGCGCGAGCTGGCCGATCCCGACCTCGTACTCGACGCGCGCATCGTCGGCGTTCGCTCGAGCGAGCTCGATCTCAACACCGACGAACTGACCCGTCAGCTCGAGGGTTCCTTCCTCCGTCTGCGACTGCGCGATTCGTCTGTTGTCGGACTGCCCGATGACGCCGCCGTGCCGGCCGACACAATTCTGGGCGCCCTGACGCGCGACTTCCGAGCGCGCATCGAGGACCACGAGACGCGCGGCGACGCCGAGCGCGCCGGCGAGCTGCGCGAGGCGCTCCGCCTGGGCACGGCGCTCCTTGACGATCCCACCCGCGTGACGCTGGCCTGACGATGATCATCACCCGGCTCCGCCTCGCCAACTTCCGCCGCCATCGCGCGCTCGACGTCAAGCTCGGCCCGGGCCTGAACGTTGTCCGTGGCGCCAATGAGGCCGGCAAGTCGACGGTCCAGCGGGCGATCGAGATGGCGCTCTTCCGCCGCCCGACCTTCAGCGGTGCGGAGCTGGACGACACGCGCCCATGGCAGGACCCGGCCGCGGAGCCGGTGATCGAACTCGAGTTCAGCGATGAGGGCCGCGCCGGGAGGCTGCACAAGGTCTTCGCCGGCGGCAAGGGCACCGTCAGGCTCACCCTGGGCGACGAGACCTTCAACGACCCACAGACGGTCGACCAGCACGTGGTCGCGCTGACCGGCATTCCGTCGGAGAAGTTCTTTCGCGCCAGCGCGAGCGTCCACCACCAGGAGCTGACCGGCCTCGCCCAGGACGAGAACACGCTGCGCGACCGGCTCCAGCAGTCGATGAGTGGTGCCGATCGGGGCACGCACGCCGCGCGGCGCAAGCTCGAGGAAGCGATCCGGCGCTATCGGACGGAAGGCGCCAAGAACCCGGGCTATCTGAAGGTGATGCGCGCCGAGGTCGAGCGTCTGCGCGACCAGGTGCGGCGCGGTGAGATGGCACTGGCCCAGCTCGAGGCGGACCGGCGCGCGCTGGCCGACGCACGCGCCGCGCGAACGCAGGTCGATGCCCGAATGGTCGAGCAGCGTGAGGGTGCGGCCAAGGCCGAGCGGGCTGTCGCGCTGAATACCAAGCTGACCGACGCCGCCAAGCGCTACGCGCTGTACAAGCGCGCCGCAGAGCTGCGCGAGGAGATCGGCCGGCTCGACGCGAGCCATCCTTCGGCGGTCGCGATGCCGGTGCTGCGCTCGACAGTGGAGCACCTGCGCAAGCTGGAGTTCGGCCTGTCCGAAATGCGCGCCGAGATGGCCGCCGAGCCGGATCTCTCAGGTTACGACGTGGCCATTCCCAATCCGCGCTGGCGGCCGTGGGTGATCATCGGCGTCCTGGCTCTGCTCGGCGCTGCGGGTGTGGCGGTGGCGGGTATCGCCCTGGCCATGGCGACCACGGGCCTTGCGATCGCGGTGGCGCTCGTCGCCTTCGCCCTGGTGGCATTCCTCTTCTCGTTCCGCAAGCGCTCGCGCCAGACCAACGTGCGCATGCAGAACGAGCTCCGTGAAGCTGAGATCGCGCGCCGCCTCGCCGGCCGGACGGATATATCCGAGCGGGTGCGCCAGGCGGAGCAGGAGCGCGTCCAGGGCCTGGCGTCACTCGGCCTGTCCGAACTTGCCAAAGCGGAGACGATGCTGGCCGTCGAGACCGAGCACATGTCCAAGATCGGCTCACGCCGCGCCGAGTACCGCGGCCTCATGGGCGACGATCCGACTGAAGAAGACGTGGCCGAGCTACGCGATAAGGCTGCCGCTGAAGGCGACGAGGCGCGTCACGCGCTGACCGGCATGGGCGACCTGGGCAGCGAGCCCGAGCGCTATCTCTCCGGTTTCCAGCTGGCGATCACGCGGCTCACCCCTGAGCGCGAGGCCGCGTTCACCGCCGAGGCGCAGGCCGACGCGCGCGTCAACGCCAACGAGATCGATGCCGAGAAGGTCGCGGCGGACGCCGAGGCGCTCGCCACGGCCGAGGAGACCCTCACCGCGGCCGAGCGCCGGCTGCGCATCTACGAGGACGTGCTCGCGACGCTCAATGCGGCCGAGCGGGGCACCATGAAGAAGGCGGCGCGCTTCCTCGAGGGCCGCATGGCGCGCGACATCGAGCGCATCAGCAATGGCCGCTATCGCCGGCTGCGCGTCGACGAGGCAACGCTCACGTTCAGCGTCCACTCACCTGAGACCGGCGGTTGGATCGACGTCCGGCGCCTGTCCCAGGGCACGCTCGATGCGCTGTATCTGTGCGCGCGCCTGGGCATCGTGCGCCAGGTCACCTCGCCTGCGGCGCCGCCGCTGTTGCTCGACGATCCGTTCGTGACATTCGACGAGGAGCGTGCGACGCGCGCCCTCGCGCTGCTCAAGGACATGGCGCGCGACCTGCAGGTAATCCTGATCACCACCTCCGACCGATACGACAAGCTGGCCGACAATGTTGTGGTGCTGCCTGCGCCGACCGAAAGGGATGGGCCCGAGCCGGTTGCTCCGGCCCCGTCGGCCGAGTCGATGTCGGTCTGGTCGAGCAGCGCGCTGCCGCCCGCCGAACCGCGGCCAACGACGCCGCGTCCGCCGATCGTCGTCAAGAATGACCCGGGAGCTGTCGCGGGCTCTGGGAACGGCGCCGCCAACGGCTCGAATCCGGCTGCGCCCGTCCAACCCGCGCCCCTCTGGCCGGAGGAGCGCTGATCGGTCAAGGCCCGGTGCTCGGGCTCATGTCCGGACTGTCGTGGGGCGCCGGAGACTTTGCCGGCGGATTAATCAGTCGCTACGCGAGCACGTTCACCGCCGTCTTCACGGCACAGGTGCTGGGGCTCGTAGGGATGGCGCTGCTGCTGCCCTTCAGCGGTGAGCCGGTTCCGAGCCTCCAAGCCGTAGGTTTCTCAGCCGTCGCCGGCGTGCTCGGCGTCTGTGGGCTGGCATGCTTTTATTACGCCCTGGGTCGGGGCACGATGGGCGCCATCGCCCCCGCCGCGGCGCTCATTGGTGCTGGCGGCCCGGTGCTGCTCGCGATCTACAACGGTGAGCACGTCTCGACCGCCCGTCTGGTCGGCATCATCGTGGCCCTGATCGCGGTGGTGCTCATCTCGATGCCTGGCGGCACGAGTTCGCCAACCGGGAAGCGCAGGCTTCGGATCGATCTCGGCGAGCTGCCCTTGGTGGTTCTCGCGGGACTGGGATTCGCGGGGTTCTTCGTCTTCATCGGCCACGGCACGGCCGAAGGCGGCGTGCTGATCCCGCTCGCGGTAGTACGGGCCGCAGGCGTCACGCTCGTGCTGATCGGGTTCGCGTACCTGATGTCACGGAAGCGCGGCCCATCCCTGCGCGGACGCGCCTCGGAGGTGCTGGGCATCGCTCGTATGCGTCAATGGCCGGGCGGCCCGCTGCTGCTCGTGGCCACGTTCGTCGTTGCCGGCCTGGGCGACCTGGGCGGCAACGTGTTCTTCGTCGTCGCGCAGCACGCCGACCTGTTCAGCGTCGCGGTTGTCCTGTCGTCGCTCTATCCGGTGATCACCACGACCCTGGCTGCGGTCATCCTGCGCGAGCGGCTGCGGCCGATCCAGGTTGCCGGCGTGGCCCTGGCGACGCTCAGCGTGGTGCTGTTGTCCAACGCGCTCTCGTTCTAAGAGGGCGTTCTCGCTCAGCCGGGCGCCGGCGCGATGTTCTGGCCTGCCGGATCCAGTACGCGCTTTACCTCCCAGCCGCCACCATCCGCCGCGCGAACCTCATAACGGGGCTGGTCGAACGTCGTCGGGCCGCGCGTCCGCCGGCCAGTCGCAGGGTCGAAGCGCGAGCCGTGCCACGGACACTGGATGCAGCCATCGACGATTTTGCCGCTCGGCAGCGGTCCGCCGGCGTGGGCGCATTGCGCGTGCAGCGCATAGACCGTGTCGCCCGTCTTGACGACCACCAGCAGCTGCGTGCCCGCCTTCGCGGCCGTCGGCTTGTTCTCCGGGATCTCGGTCACATCGAGCTTGGTCCAGTCGCTCTTGGTGCCGAAGCGCCAGGCGTGGCGATTGACCATGTTACCCAGCGAGTAGACGAGCTCGCCGCCGACGTAGGCGCCGGCGAGCATGATCCCGTAGGCGATCAGCTGCGCGAGGATTTCGACGGTGCGATCCGGCGCGGCCGGTGAGGCCAGCCGCAGCCAGAGCGACACCGCGTAGACGACCAGCGCGAGAGTCATGAGCGTTCCGTGGACCGTTCCGGCAGCGCGCGCGTCGTCGTCGGTATCGCTGTAGTCGGCCAGGCCAGCGACGGCGGCCGCGACCATGCCGAGCACGCCGACCACCATGGAGATGTCGGCCGCAGGGCGCAGGTCGAGGATGTCGAACAGGACGGTGAGCGAGAGGACGCCCAGCGGCAGGTCGGTCAGCACCCCGTGCACGGAGTGGCCCAGCCATTTGCCATGCAGGAAGTCCTTGATCGGCCCGATCGGCCGGAAGAGCGCTTGCAACCAGCGCACGTTGAAGTCACCGAATGGCCGCGCCCAGCCGTACTGGGCACGCAGGATCCGGAGCAACAGTCGGCCGATCATGGGTACCTCCCTATGGTCAATCTACGCGCTCCATTTGACGCTGGATCGGCCGAGGCCATACGGTTCCATCTAAATCAGGCCATAGTAAGTTGGTAGGACTGGTGAACAACAGCGGGAACCGCGCGTTGACCGTGCCATTTCGTGCGGCGTTGCGGCTCTGGGCCTACGTCGGGCTGAACAGCTTTGGCGGTCCGGCCGGCCAGATCGCAGTGATGCATCGCGAGATCGTGGAGCGCCGCGGCTGGCTCGATGAGAAGCGCTTCCTGCACGCGCTCAACTACTGCATGTTGCTGCCCGGGCCGGAGGCGCAGCAGCTCGCGACCTACATCGGCTGGTATCTCAACGGAATGCGCGGCGGCCTCGTGGCCGGCCTCTTCTTCGTCTTGCCCGGCGTCGCCGTGCTGCTCGTGCTCTCGACGCTCTATGCGCTCTATCACGAGACCGCACTGCTCGCGGCCGTCTTCTACGGCGTCAAGCCGGCGGTGGTGGCGCTTGTCGCACAGGCATTCCTGCGACTGGCGGCGCGAACGCTCAAGACGAATCTCGCGCGCGCGATCGCCGCGGCGGCGTTCGTGGCGCTGTTTTTCTTCGACATCCCGTTCCCGCTCATCGTCCTCGTGGCTGGGCTCATCGGTGTCATCGCGGCGCGGCGCTCACCGCAGGCCGACGCGAATGAGGAGCCAGTTGAGCAGGTCTCTCGGCCACCGCTCGGCCGCACCATCAGAACCGCGGCGACGTTCCTCATCATCTGGCTCACGCCGGTTGCGGCCTGTTTCGCGCTCCTCGGCCCGGGGAACATCTTCACCCAGCTGACGCTCTTTTTCGCGTTCGCGGCACTCATCTCATTCGGTGGCGCGTACGCGTTGCTGTCGTTCATCGCCCAGCAGGCGGTCGACGTCTACGGCTGGCTCAGCGCGCGCCAGATGGTCGACGGCCTGGGCCTCGCCGAGACGACACCCGGCCCACTGATCATCATCGTGCAGTTCGTCGGCTTCATCGCTGCCTTTGCGCAGCCCGGTGGCCTGGACCCGGTGGCCGCTGGGGTCGTCGGTGGCCTGCTCGTTTCATGGGTCACGTTCGCCCCGACCTTCCTGTGGATCTTCACCGGCGCGCCATATGTCGAGTACCTGCGCAGCCGCAGCGGTCTCAACGCCGCGCTCGGCGGGATCGGCCCGGCGGTCGTGGGCGTGATTCTCAACCTCGCCGCGTGGTTCGCGCTCCAGACCTTCTTCGGCGAAACCGGCGAGTTCCGGGCCTGGCCGCTGCGCATTCACACGTTCGAGCTGGCCTCGATCGATTTGTTCGCGATCGGCCTGGCGGTGGCCGCGTTCATCGCGCTGGTCAGGTTGAAGTGGCCGCTACTCGTGACCCTTGGTCTGAGCGCCGCGATAGGAGCCGGCTACTACCTGCTCTTCATCCACTGAGCCGCCGCTGCCTGATCGAGCAGCCACACGGCGTTGGGCGAGACCGTCAATTGGGCGGGCCACCGATTCACGTCGTGCTCGTCGCCGAGCACGCTGGCGACAATGTCCGCCTTCCCTGCACCGGTCGCCATCACCACGACGACGCCCGCCTCGGCGATTGACCTGGCACTCAGGGTGACGCGGGCAATGTGCGGCTCGACATGGTCGGGCGCGGCGATGGCCATCGCGATGGGCGCGTCGTCGGCCAGGGCGGGGCTGTTCGGGAAGATCGACATCACATGGCCATCCGGGCCCAGGCCGCTTAGCAGAACATCGAAGCGCGGCACGCCGCCGCGCGCCAGCAGGATGTGGCGCGTCAGCTCTTCGCCATAGCGCTGCGCGGCCAGGGCGACCGGGTCGTCATCGCTGAGCGCCTCCTCGACGGGAACGGGATGGACGTTCTCTGGGTTGATCGGAATCGCGTCCATGTCGTCCTCGCCACCACCTAATAGCTCTGCATAGACCAGTCCGGCGTTGGACTCCGGGTGGTCGCTCGGCACGAAGCGCTCGTCGCCCCACCACAGATGGACGCGCGACCAGTCGAGCGCAGCATGGTTGGCCGGCGCCGCGAGCTCGCGATAGAGCGGCCCGGCGCTTGAGCCGCCGGTCAGCGCGATGTGCGCCACGTGGCGTTCAGCGACCGCCGCAGCCAGCGCGACGATCGTCCGCCGGGCGGCCTCGCGCGCGACGGCGGCGTCGTCCTCGAGAACGAGGATCTCGGCGCCGCTGAAGTGCCTGTCCATGTCGGCGCGCTCAGCCACCGAGCAGTCTCACGGCGCGAATCAGTGCTTGCTCGAAGGCGCGGTCGAGCCCCGGCCGTTCGAGCGCCTCAGCAATGAACGGCGTCTCGTCAAAAGCCTCGAGCCGGCCCGCCCGCCGCGCGACCGACGCGCCGTTCCAATCGGCCGTGGCCAGCAAATGGTCTGACTGGCGAGTGACCCGGGCGCGGATCTGTGCCTTTGGCCGCGCGGCCTCGATGTCGACGCGGACCAGCGAGCCGGGCGCGCGCTGGGCGCCGTCGAGCGTCGCGCGTACCCCGTGGATCTCGACTGCGATCTCTTTGCGCCCCAGGCGGAAGGCGCCATGCAGCTCGTCGGATTCGCCGCCGCGCGGCGCAAGCGGTCGCGCCGTCTCCCAGCCGAGCCGCGCCGCGAGCCAGCCCAGGTAGAACGCGGCGCGCGAGACGCGCAGCGTGTCCGTCGGCCGCGCGACGTCGATGCGGACGCTCTTGATGTGCTCGAGCTCGCGCGTGAGCAGCGGGTGGTCGAAGAGCCCGGCAAGCAGCTCGCGCCAGAGCGACAGGCGCAGCCAGCCGATGTCGGTCACGGCCACGCCGCCCGCGACGACTGTCGCGAGACCCGCGAGCCGGGCGCCGCTGTCCTCATGAAACGTGCCCGAATCGACTAGCAGGCGATCGGCGATGTCGACCACCTCGCTGAACTGCTTCGAGCCGAACGGCGGATCATCGGGCCACCACAGCACAACCGGCAGGTCGTGGATGAGCAGCGGCGTGACCACGCGCGACAGGTGCTGGGCGAGCTCGCCGCCGGTCTTGACCAGGATCTGCTCGGTGCAGATCTCGGAGTTCGAGTTGTCGGACAGGCGGCATTCGGCATAGATGTGCGCGTCGGTCGTTGCCGGGCCGTCGAGGTCGCCGGGCGAGATCACGATGGCGCGCGAGGGGTGGCGCTGATTCAGATGGTTGATCGCCGCCAGGGCGCGCTCGGTCGTCTCCGGCCGCGGCGCGACAACCACGAGCGTCAGGACGCTGGTGCGCATGCGGACGCGCACCGAGCCGCGTTCGGTCATGTTGCGCGCCAGGCGCGGGTCGCCCTTGGCCCGCGCGAGAGTGTCCTCGGGCACGCCGGCTTGCTCGGTCTGGACCGCTGCCGATGTCCAAACCTCGGATAGCTTCTCGACGCACTCGCTGATGCTGTGCGCGCGCACCTGCCAGCGGGTGGTCGCGTCGACCTCGATGTGTGGGTCGACCTGGTGCACAGGCTCGGTCTCGGCAGTCATCTGCGTTTCGGGTCGGCTGTCTAGAGCCTGCGCCAGCGCCGGCCGTCGTGCTCGATCAGCTCGTCGGCGTTCTTGGGCCCCCACGAGCCAGCTTCGTAGAAGCACATCTCGCTGTCGGGGCTGCCGGCCTTGTCCCACTCGTCCCAAACGTCGTGGAGGGGCGTGACGATGCCCCACGCGGCCTCGACCTCGTCGGCGCGAGTGAACAGCGACGCGTCACCGAGCATCGCGTCGAGAAGGAGAGTCTCGTACGCCTCGGGCGCATCGTGCGCGAACGACAAGCCGTAGGTGAAGTCCATGTTGACGCTGCGCACGTCGAGGCCCAGCTCCGGCACCTTGGCCGCGAAGCGCAGCATGATTCCCTCGTCGGGTTGAATGCGCATGGCCAGCAGGTTCGGCTCGGGTGCCGTCGCGCTGTCGCCGAACAGCATCAGCGGGGGCAGCTTGAACTGGATGGCGATCTCGGTCGCGCGGCGGGGGAGGCGCTTGCCGGTGCGCAGGTAGAAGGGGACATCAGCCCAGCGCCAGTTCTGGACCTCGAGCTTGAGGGCCACGAAGGTCTCGACCTTCGACTTGTCATCGACCTCTTCTTCCTCGCGGTAGCCGACGACCTCCTTGTCACCCACCCAGCCCTTGGTGTACTGGCCGCGCACCACCTGGGCGCGGGCACGCGCGTCACTCCAACTGGTATCGACCGCGCGCAGGACGCGCACTTTCTCGTCCCTCAGTGCGTCGGCCTCGAAGGCGATGGGCGGCTCCATCGCGACCAGCGTCAGCAACTGCAGCAGGTGGTTCTGGAGGATGTCGCGACTGGCGCCGGCTTCCTCGTAGAACGCGCCGCGGCCTTCGACGCCCAGGTCTTCGGCCACCGTGATCTGCACGTGGTCGACGTAGCGCCGGTTCCAGAGCGGCTCGAAGATGCCATTGCCGAACCTGAACACCATCAGGTTGCGCACTGTCTCCTTGCCGAGGTAGTGATCGATGCGGTAGATCTGCGACTCGTCGAAGACCTTGAGCAGCGACTCGTTGAGCGCTCCGGCCGAGGCGAGGTCGTGGCCGAACGGCTTCTCGACGACGATGCGACACCAGCCTTCGCGCTCGCCCTGCTTGTTGAGCCCGACGCGGCCGAGATTGGCGACGATCTCCTCGTACGCTGACGGCGGCGTGGCCAGGTAGAAGAGGCGGTTGCCACGCGTCCCGCGGGCAGCGTCGATCTGCTCGAGGCGCTCCGCGAGGTCCTTGTACGCAGACCTGTCCGCGAAATCACCCTGCTGGTAGAAGACGCCGTCGGCGAAGTCCTGCCACAGCCCCGGTTCAACCTTGACGCGCGAGAAGCTGGCACACGACTCGCCCATCTGCTTGCGGAAGTCGTCGTCGCTCAGCGACCTTCTTGAGAAGCCGAGGACCGTTGTCTCGGCGGGCAGCAGGCCCGAGCGGCGCAGGTTGTAGATCGCGGGCAAGATCTTGCGCGAGGTCAGGTCGCCGGTCGCGCCGAAGACAACAAGGACGCACGGCTCGGGCACGCGCTCAAGCGCCGTGCCCATGCGCAGCGGGTTGTGGGCGACATTGGGCTCGCCGCCGCGGCGAACGATGTGGACCGCCTCGGGTGGCGCCTCTGCCTTCTTGGTGCCGGCCGCGGTCTTCGCACGCCCGCGTCCCGTCTGGGTGGCCATGTATTCCTGTCGCTCCCTGTGAGCCGCTACTCGGTCTTGACCGCGTGGCCGCCGAACTGCTGGCGCAGCGCGGCAAGAACGCGGGCACCGTAGCTCTCGTCCTGGCGGCTGCGGAAGCGGGTCATGAGCGACAGCGTGATGACCTGCGCGGGGACGTCGAGATCGATCGCTTCCTGGACGGTCCAGCGGCCTTCGCCCGAATCCTCGACATAGCCGCGGATGTCGCCCAGCCCCTCGCCGTGCTGTGCGAACGCGCGTCCGAGTAGCTCGAGCAGCCACGAGCGGATGACGGTGCCGTGCATCCACGCCTCGGCGACCTCAGCGAGATCGAGCGGGTACTCGGAGCGATGGAGGATCTCAAAGCCTTCGGCATAGGCCTGCATGAGCCCGTACTCGATGCCGTTGTGGACCATCTTCGTGTAGTGGCCCGAACCTGAGGGGCCGCAATGGATGTACCCGCCGTCGGCGGGCGCGAGCGCCTTGAAGATGGGCTCGAGTGGCCCTACGGCCTCTGGGTCGCCGCCGACCATCACCCCGTAGCCGTTGGTCATACCCCAGATCCCGCCGCTGACGCCGGCATCGACGAAGTTGATGCCGCGCTCCTTGAGCAGTGCGTGGCGGCGCTTCGAATCCTTGAAGTTGGCGTTGCCGCCGTCGACGATCGTGTCGCCCTCATCCAGCAGCGCGGCGAACTCTTCCATAGTCGCCTCGGTGGCGTCGCCCGCGGGGACCATCAGCCACACGACGCGCGGCGCGGCGAGCATGCCGACGACTTCTTCGGCGGTGAACCCACCCTCGAGGCCCTCGCCGATGATCTCCTCGGTCTTGTCGCGCGAACGGTTGTAGGCGACGACCCGGATACCCGCCTTGTGAAGGCGGCGGGCCATGTTGCCGCCCATGCGGCCGAGCCCGGCAATAGCCAGCTCCACGCGATGCTCTCCTTACTCCAGGGGTGACGCGGCGGCTTGCTTGAGTGCGCTGACGAACGCGTTCAGGCCGGCGTCGGTGTCGATGCCAAGGTCGATGCGCGCGACGGGCAGGCCGTGTGCCTCGAGCGACGCGAAGTCGCCCGCCGCCTGCGCGTCGATGAGTGTGCCGAAAGATTCCTTCGAGCCGGGGATCGGCAGATCCGCGCCGTGTGCCGCGGTCAGCTGGATGAAGCAGCCGAGGGGCGCGCCACCCTTGTGCAGCTGGCCGGTCGAGTGCAGGAAGCGTGGCCCGTAGCCGGTGGTCACCGCGCGGCCAGACGCGTCGCGCAGCGTGCCGGCCGCGTCGCTCAGCCATTGGTCGCGAGCTGCGGAAGGTGCGATGTAGGCCTGGATCGCGAAGTAGCCATCGCTCTTGGCGCGCTCCAGGTGGCGGCGCAGCGCGTTGGCCAGGTCGTCCGCCGCGAGCGGCGCCGGCAGCACCACATTGCCTGTGCGGCCGTATGCCTCGAGGACGCGTTTGGTGTTGTCCTTCGACTCGGTGACGTTGGGCTCATCGAACGGGTTGATGCCCAGGACGATGCCGGCAACAGCGGTCGCGAACTCCCAGCGGAAGAACTCCGCGCCCAGACCGCCGATGCCGCTGCCCAGCGCG
Organism: Chloroflexota bacterium; assembly: GCA_034666725.1. Classification (GTDB taxonomy): domain Bacteria; phylum Chloroflexota; class Limnocylindria; order Limnocylindrales; family CSP1-4; genus JALYGJ01. The sequence goes on along the minus strand of JAXDLE010000080.1, from coordinate 1,715 downwards.
AGGTCGATGACAGGATGTCCGGCCGCGACCAGTGAGTCGAGCGCGGCGCCGCTCGCGGACTGCCAGGCGGCGTTGGCGCCCGATGAGATGCGCACGAAGACGCGGTCGTCTCCATAGGCGTCAGGCGTGCCGAGGGACTCGCTGTCAACGGGCACGATGCCCACCCCATGTTTGCCGGTGCTCTCGGCGACGAGCTGCTCGATCCAGGCGCCGAGGCGCGCGACGGCCGGCTCGATGACCAGCGTCAGCTTGTCGCGGCCGGCGCGCGCCAGCGCACCCAGGGTCGTGCCGAGCCACACGCCGGGGTTGTCATCGCTGGGACTGCGCGTGTCCTCGGCCATCTGCGCCGCTGCGTCGGTGATCGCGCGCAGGTCGAGCCCCATAAGCGCCGCGGGCACCAGGCCAACGTACGACAGCGCGCTGTATCGGCCGCCGACATCGGCTGGGTTCAGAAAGACCTCGCGCATGAGGTCGCTATGTGGGATCGCATCGAGGCTCGGCGGCGGATCGGTCACGGCCGCGAAGTGCTGCCCGGCGAGACCCTGTGGGATATCGGCATGTATGTCGTCCTCGGCCTGCCAGAAGTGGGCCAGGAAGGCCAGCGTCTCTGTCGTGGTCCCTGACTTCGTGCTGATCAGGTACAGCGTCCGCGCCGGGTCCGACGCCGCCGTGGCTTCTGCGACCGCGGCCGGGTCGGTCGAGTCGAGGATGCGCACCGGTATGCCGCCGTCCGCGACCGGGAAGGAGGCCGCGAGCACGTCGGGCGCGAGCGAAGAGCCGCCCATGCCGCATACCAGGGCCGCGTCGAAGCCCTCGTCGCGGATACCGCGCGCGAAAGCGGCCAGCGCCTCGACGTCATCGGTGAAATGGGTCGGCAGGTCGAGCCAGCCCAGGCGGTTGGCGATGAGAGCCGCGACCTCCTCGTCTTTCGTCCAGAGAGACGGGTCGCGCGCCCAGAGCCGGCCCGCCCAATCCTCGTCGATGGCACGCGCCTGGTTCTGCGCAACGTGCTTTTCGAGGGCCGCCGGCAAACGACGGCTGTGGCCGGCTGCGTATGTCATCTGCCCGCTGACCTCATGCGCCTCAAGCGCCGATCAACCGCTTGGCGCCGGCGACTATCGCGGCGCGGTCGATGCCCGCCTCGGCGAGCTCCTGCTCTGGCGTGGCAGAGCCGGGCATGTGGCGCACTGCGAGCAGCTCGCCCTTGACGCCGATGCCCGCCGTGGCAAGCGCGCTGAACACTGCCTCGCCGATCCCGCCCTCCGGCCAGTGATCCTCGACAGTCAGAACGTGGCCCGTCTCACTCGCCGCCGCACTCAGCGTCGCGAGGTCGAGCGGCTTGATCGAGTACAGGTCGATGACCCGCGCGGCGGTCCCTCCTTCGGCGAGGCTGTCGGCCGCGGCCAACGCCTCGGGCACGGTGACGCCGGCGGTCACGATGGTCAGCGCGTCAGCGCTCGACGAGCGCAACACCCGGCTACCACCGAGCTCGAAATCCTCGTCACCGTCGTAGATGACCGGCGTGGCCTGGCGGGTGGTGCGTATGTAGGTCACCCCGGGCTGATCGGCCAGCACCGCCAACAGCTTGGCGGTCTGGTTTGCGTCGCACGGGTATACGACGGTCGAGCCGAAGATGGCGCGCATCGCCGCGAGATCCTCGAGGCCCATCTGCGACGGCCCATCCTCGCCGATCGACACGCCGGCGTGCGAGCCAC
>JAXDLE010000079.1:0-4120 GCA_034666725.1 Chloroflexota bacterium | reverse complement strand
CCCGGCGGGTCCGGCGCCGATGACCGGCAGGAAGCCGACGACGCTCATCACGAGGCCGACCGACAGCGCGACGGCTGCGAGCGGGCGAACCGTCGCCCAGCCGGAACCGGTGATCGTGCGCAGCCAGCGATCGAAACGCGAGCCACGCAATTGCGCGGCCTGTTCAGTGGTGAGGCGGAAGTCGCGCGGGCGCGGCGGCGCCGGCATATTGGCCACGGCCCTTGAAATCGCGGCAATGTCGGCCGCCAGCGCGGCGCACTCGGAGCAGCGCCGGACTAGGTCCTGCGCCTCGTGCTCCTGGCCGAACGCGGCATCGCCCGCCGCGAAACGGGCCACGAGCAGGCGATCGTGGCGGCGGTGCTCAGCGGAAAGCGAATGTGTATTGGGCACGGTCGTTTGACGCCTCTACTCTCTCAGGAGTTCCATGTCGTCGCTGAGCAGCTCGCGCAGCGCCAGCCGGCCGCGATGGATGCGCGACTTGACCGTGCCGAGCGACACCCCGGTGATGTCGGCGATCTCCTGGTAGTCGAAGCCCTCGACGTCGTACATCACGATCGCCGTGCGCTGATCCGAGGTGATCTCGGCGAGCGCCGAGGTGAGCACGCGCGAAGTGTGACGGCGCATGGCCTTCCGCTCAGGCGAGGCCTCCTCGCCGGCCGGCGGCTGCCATGAGTCGTCCTCCCATTCGGGGTAAGGGTCCGCTGGACGGCGCTTGCGATAGCGCAACACATCGGTGGCGGCATTGAGCGCGATGCGCGTCAGCCACGAACGGAATGAGTCACCGCGGAAACGATCGAGGTTGCGGTAGCACGAGAACAGCGCTTCCTGCACGGCATCCGCCGCCGAGTCGCGGTCGTGCACGACGCGCACGACGAGCGCGAACAGGTAATCCTGGTAGAGCAGCACGATCTCGTTGAACGCTTCGTGATCGCCACCGACCGCGCGCTCGACAAGCGCCCTGTCTCGGGCGTGCTGGAGGTTGTCGCCCGGTTTGGTGGGTTTCGCGTCCTGTGGTTCGATCGCCGCTGGCGCGGCGTCGACGCCAGACACGGACTCAGACGGCGTCGCGTCGACCATTTCCCTCACGGATGTGGAGTCCCTCCGGCGCCGGGAACTGGGCGCGAGTCTACCAGCGACGAGAGCGACGGCGTCCAAGCAGCACAGATGGCCGACGGGGCCAAAAGGTTCCCGATTCGAGGCGACCCTGGTGCGGCGGGTGGGAGTCGAACCCACAAGTCCTTGCAGACAATGGTGTTTGAGACCATCGCGGTTGCCATTTCGCCACCGCCGCGCGGGGCCAATTATGAACGCCGAACTGCAAGCACCTTGCTACGCGGGATTGCAGCGTGATTTGCCGGGAAAGACGGCCGCTACGCGTAACTTCGTGGGCGGTAGAAAACGCTCACGGAGGAAGAGAAGAACGCATGGCTAGCTTGCTCTGGACGATCCTTGTCGTCCTCGTCGTGCTCTGGCTGCTCGGCTTCGTCGCGGGCGTCGGCGGTGGCCTGATCCACCTCCTGCTCGTCGTTGCCGTGATCATCCTGGTCTTCAACCTGCTCGCAGGTCGGAGCACCGTCTAACGATCCACAGCTAATCAATCCTGGCAAAGGCTGGTCGGGCAACCGTCCAGCCTTTATCTTTGCCCGGCTAAGGCACCAGGAGGTACGTCGTGTTTCAGTCATCGGCATTTGATCTCACCAGGCGCGCCCAGCACTGGCATGGCGGTGACGACTGGAGTGACATGGAAGAAGTGACGCCGAGTCACGACGCCGCCGAGTCCGACCCCGAGCGATCCTGGAAGGGCGGACGCATCTTCCGGTGCACTAGCTGCGATGAGCAGTTCCGCATTCCCGGGCCCGAGGACGCGCCGCCGAGCCAGCAGCGCTAGATCAGCAGCGCTGGTGAGCAGCGCCGGATCTAGTTCAGGCTGAGTCGCACCGTCCTGGCGCCGAGCCGGCGGGTGACGGTCGCGACCAGCTCCGCGTCATAGGCAACGCCGGACCGAAGCTCCATTCGCTGAACGCGGCCCCCACCGGCCGGGATATGCAGTACGAGCGGCGTTTCGCCTGGTCGGTCGTGAACGATCTCGCGCAGCTCGCGCATCGCTCCCACGATCTGGTCCTGGGTGCCCGGCTCGAAATGGACGTGCAGCACCTGGCCGGCCGCGGCCTGAACGGGCAGAGTCGGCAGCTGCTCCGCCGCGATCAGCTCTGCGACCACTTCCTCGGGTAGCGCCGGCTCATCGTCCGCGATGGCCACATCTGTCTGTGGTCCGCCGCCGACATGACCTCGCGCCGCGGCCGCAAAAGCAACGTCGATCGTGCCCGCCACTCCCCCGCCGCGCAACGGCGAGACGAGCGGCACCGTTCGGGCGACCCGCGGGCCGACCGTAGCCGCGCCATCGCGAGTTCCCGGCCCAACCGCCACCGGCGTGGTGGCCGCGTGCCCATTGCCAGCGCCGTTGCCATGCGCCGCACCATTGAAGCGACCGCCAGAGCGACGGCCGCGCTCGAGCGCCCCGAGGCGCCGCGCGAATTCGGCGCTGCCGAGGGCGCTGGCCTCTTCCCACGTCCACACGGCCTCGGCGAGCAAGACCGTCTCCTCGCCCTTGTGATCGACGCGGCCGGCAACGAGCAAGATCGCGTCTTCGGCCCAGGTTGGCTCGGTCTGTTCGAAAACCTTGGGAAAGACGATGACCTCCATCGTCCCCTGCAGATCCTCGAGCGTGGCCACGCCCATAGTGGCGCGCGCCTTGGTGATCACGCGTCGTACCCCCGTGACGACGCCGCCGACGCAGACCCGCTGCTGGTCCAGCTCCTCGCCCATCTCGCCGGAATACGCGTTGACGAACTCACCGATCATCCCCGCCAGCTCACCGAGCGGGTGATCGGACAGATACAGCCCGAGTAGCTCCTTCTCCCAGCGCAGGCGCTCGCGTGGCGCAGCCTCTGTGATGTTGTCGGGCAGCGGCCGCTCGAGTGGCGTGCCTTCATCTGACGCCGTGTCGAACAGCGACACCTGCCCGGTCAGGCGGTCGCGTTGCGCGGCCTGACCCGCGGCGAGCGCGTCATCAAGCGCGAGCAGGAGCTGCGCCGAGTGTCCAAGCGCGTTGAGCGCGCCGACCTTGATGAGCGACTCCAGGACGCGCCGGTTGACCAGGCGCAGGTCGATGCGGTTGCAGAAGTCGGCCAGCGACCGGAAGGGGCCGCCCTCGGTCCGGGCCTGGATGATCGACTCGATCGCGCCATGGCCGACGTTCTTTATCGCGAGCATGCCGAAGCGTGTCGACTCGCCCTCAACGGTGAAATCGAGCCCGCTCGTGTGCACGTCGGGCGGCCGGACCTCGATGCCCAGCCTGCGGCACTCGGCGATCGCGGCCGCAACCTTCTCCGACGAGTCACGCACTGCCGTCAAAACAGACGTCATGTACTCGACGGTGTAGTTCGCCTTGAGATACGCGGTCTGGTAGGCGATCAACCCATAGCACGTGGCGTGTGCCTTGTTGAAGCCGTAGCGTTCGAACGGTTCGAACGCCTTGAATACGGCGTCGATGGTTTGCGGCGGAACGCCGCGCTCTGCCGCGCGCTCGACGAACTTCGACTTCTGCGCCTGCAGCACGTCGCGCTTCTTCTTGCGGATGGCGTAGCCGAGCGTGTCCGCCTCCGGCCCGGTGAAACCGCCCAGGGCAATTGCGGCGGCCATGATGTCTTCCTGGTAGACGAAGATGCCGTACGTCTTCTTGAGGTACGGCTCGAGCAGCGGATGCAGGTAGGTGACCTTCTCCTGGCCATGCTTGCGCCGGATGTAGGCGGGGATGTTGTCCATGGGGCCCGGTCGGAACAGCGCCACCATGGCCGCAAGGTCGAGCACTGATGTGGGGCGTAGCTCCTTGACATAGCGGCGCATGCCCGGCGACTCGAGCTGGAACACGCCGGTCGTCTCGCCCGACGCAAGCAGCTCGAACGTCTTCGCATCCTCGAGCGGCAGGTTGTCGAGGTCGATGTCGATCCCGTGGCCGGCGTGGATGAGCTCGACGGCCTGGCGCAGGATCGTGAGGTTGGCGAGGCCCAGGAAGTCGAACTTGAGCAGGCCCAGCGCCTCGATGGCGTGCATCTCGTAC
>JAXDLE010000078.1:0-15035 GCA_034666725.1 Chloroflexota bacterium | reverse complement strand
GCCGGCCTGCTTGGCGGCCATGCGCACATTCGGGTTGTTCTGCAGGACGATGACCTCGCCGTTGCCCGAGCCGCGAATGGCCTCGACCAGCTCACCGACCGATGGGTTTGCGCCCTGCCCGCCCTGGACGACCCCGGTCGCCCCGAGCGATGAAAAGACGCGCGCCAGGCCGTCACCCGCAGCCACGGCGATCACCGCCGGGCCTTCGCGCAGTGGCGCCGCGCCGCTCAGCGTCGCCGCCTCGGTCGAGAAACGCGCGCGCTCGCGCACCTCGGTCGCCTGGCGATCGAGGTTCTCGATGGTGATGCGGCTGAGCGTGCCCAACGTCAGCCCGTAGCCGAGCACCTCGTCGGGCCGCTCGTTGTGAACGTGGATCTTCACGGCGCGATCGTCGCCCGCGACGAGCACTGACTCGGCCATCCGGTCAAGCCGCGTCCTGATCGCGCCAATGTCGAGCCGTGTGCCCTCGGCCGGCAGGATCACGAAGACCGTCTCGTAGCCGTAACCCTCGGCCTCTAGGGCGTCCCACGTCGGCAGGGCGATGTCGTTGGTCAGATTCATCGCGTGGGGAAGGTGATCGCCCTGGATCGAGGCGAGCGCACCGCGCAGAAGCAGCTCAATTCCGCGGCCGCCGGCATCGACCACGCCTGCCTCCTTGAGCACCGGTAGCAAGTCCGGCGTTCGCTGGACCGATGCCGCTGCCTCCTCGACCGCGACGCGCAGTACGTGCTCGATCGAGCCATCGCCGCGGGGCGCCCGCCCGGTCGCGTCGGCCACGTCGCGCGCGACAGTCAGCATCGTGCCCTCGACCGGCTGAGCGACAGCGGAAAACGCGGCCTCACAGCCGCGTTTGAACGCCCGGACCAGGGTTGCTGCGTCCACGCAGTCGTGGCCGGCGATCGCCTCGCCGATGCCGCGCAGCAGCTGCGAAAGGATGACGCCGCTGTTGCCGCGTGCGCCCATGAGCGCGCCCAGGCTGAGCGCTGACGAGATGCGCGTCGGCGTCCGCTCGAGGGGCGGCACGCTCTCGGCCTCGGCCACCGCGGCCTGGATCGTCGCAAGCATGTTCGAGCCGGTGTCACCATCCGGGACGGGAAAGACGTTGAGCGCGTTCACCTCGTCCAGATTTGCATCGAGCACAGCACCGGCGTGACGCATCGCGGCCATCAGGTCATGACCGTCCCAGGACATGTTGTTCACGGGCTAGGTGTCCTCGTCCATCTCACCCGTCGGGTATAGTACGCAGCCGGAACGCCCCGTCGGGCGGCCCCATTCCAACGATCGGAGACTTTCAGACCATGGCCCGCGCCTGCGCAATCTGCGGCAAGACCTCGATGGGCGGTTTCAACCCGCAGTCGGTTGGTATGAACCGCGTCCGCGCTCACCGCCGCATGGACGCCAACCTGCAGAAGACACGCCTCACCATCAACGGCGTGGAGCGCCACGTGCTCGTGTGCACGCGCTGCCAGAGGACGCGTCAGAAAACCGCCTAGCCCGCAGGGCTAGCGGCGCCTGCGGCGCTATCGAGCCAGATGGTCATGGGGCCATCGTTGACAAGCTCAACCTCCATCTCTGCCCCGAACACGCCGCGCGCGACCTTGATTCCGCGTGCCTCGACGGCCGCACAGTAGGCAACGTAGAGCCGCACCCCGACATCCGGCGGCGCGGCATCCAGGAACGACGGCCGGCGACCCTTACGCGTATCCGCGTAGAGCGTGAACTGGCTGATGGCGAGCACGGCGCCACCAACATCCGCGAGCGACAAGTTCGTCTTGCCGTCGGTGTCGCGGAAGATGCGCAGGTCGACCGTCTTGTCCGCGACCGTTTCGACCGTGGCCTCATCGTCGCCATGGCCGATTCCAACCAGGGCGACCAGCCCCGGCCCGATGCTCCCGACGACCTTGCCCTCGACCCTGACCTCCGCACGGGTCGCCCGCTGCAGCAGCAGGCGCATCAGCGGGCGTCATAGCGGGCGGTACCGGCCGCGCGCTTGACCTTCTGGACCTCGAGCGCGGCGTCGCGGCCGCGCTGGAAGAGCGCCGAGCCGACGATGCACGCGGTCACCCCGTAGCCGCCGACTATCTCGGCGGTGCTGGCGCTGACCCCGCCGTCGGCATGAACGGCAAAGCGCGGCCGGTCACGGAACATGTGCCGCACGTCGGCGATCTTTTCCGCCGGGCCGGGCATGAAGTGCTGGCCACCGAAACCCGGCTCGACGGTCATCACGATGACGAGCGACAGGTCGTCCGCGAAGTTGGCGAGGACCTTCGCGGGCGTTTTCGGGCTGATAGCGAGGCCCGCGCCACGGCCGGCGTCACGGATGCGCGCCAGTGTGGCGTGCTTGCCGTGCGCTGTGTCATCGATCTCGTAATGGAAGGAGATCGTGTCCGGTCCCGCGGCAATGAAGCGCTCCAGGTAGCGCGCCGGCTCCGAGATCATGAGATGCACATCGATCGGCAGGTCAGTCAGGCGACGCACTGCGGCACAGACATCGGGCCCGAAGGTGATGTTGGGCACGAAGTGACCGTCCATCACGTCGAGATGCAGCCGGTCGACGCCCGCTTTCTCGAGCTTGCGCACGACGCGGTAGAGGTTGCCAAAGTCGGCCGTCGTAATGCTTGCCGCCACCTCGATCTTGCGCATCCTGCAGACCTGGTCGCGCGGCTTTAACGGCGCGCGGCGCTGATGGCCGCGGCGCTGCGGACGATGAGCAGCTCCTGACGCCGCGCGACCGCCGCCGGGGCAGGCGCGCCGGCGCGATCAGCGGCGAGCTGGCCACACGCGGCGCCGATATCGACACCGCGATTGCGACGCACCGTAGTGCCCAGGCCACCGGCACGCAGTATCTGCGCGAATGACTCGACACGCGACCCCGGACTGGGCTGCCACGGAGTGTGCGCGACGGGATTCATGGGGATCAGGTTGATGTGCGCCAGCTGGCCGCGCAGCAGGTTGACTGCCGCGCGCGCATCTTCAGGCGTGTCGTTGATGCCCTCGATCATCACGTACTCGTAAGTCACGCGGCGGCCGGTCCTGGCCGCGTACCGCGCGGCGGCATCGACAACGTCGGCGATTGGGTAGCGTCGGTTGAGCGGCACGAGCACGTCGCGCAGCTCTGGTCGTGCGGCGTGGAGCGACACCGCCAGGGTGTACGCCGGCCCGGCGTCGATCATTCGCTCGATACCGGGCAGCACGCCGCTGGTGCTGATGGTGATGTGCCGCGCCCCGAGGCCGAAGCGCGACTGGTCGGTGATCGCAGCGGCGGCGTCGAGCACGCGCTCGACGTTGAGCAGCGGCTCGCCCATGCCCATGAAGACGACGTTCGTCAGGCGCTGGCCCACGCCGGCCAGCCACTGCCGCCAGAAGCGCACCTGGTCGACGATCTCGGCCGTGTCGAGGTCGCGCCAGAAGCCCAGCTCGCCAGTCGCGCAGAACGGGCAGCCGACGGCGCATCCAGCCTGGCTCGAGATACACGCCGTGGCACGCGACTTGCGCCAGCCGCGCGCCGGGTAGCGCATCAGGACTGTTTCGATCAGCCGCCCGTCGTCGAGCCGATGCAGCGCTTTCTGGGTCAGGCCGCCATCGGCCGGCGTGATCTCCGGCGCGGCGAGCGTCGTGAGGCGGAACGTCGCATCGAGCTCGCGCCGCAAAGCCTGCGGCAGGGTGCGCAACTCATCGACGGACTGCGCCGCTCCCGCCCAAATGTGATCGGCAATCTGGCGCGCCCGGTACGCCGGCTGGCCGCGCTCGGTCAGCCAACTTTCAAGCTCCGCCACCGGCACCCCCGACAAGCCAGGTCGCGGATCGCGCGCACCCGCAGGCGGCATGCTGATCAGCGGTTGGGCAGAGCCGTCACTCACGGTCTCCGACAACATCAATGAATCCTAGCCGCGTCGTTGCCGATGGGCTTGCGCCGTCATTCGATGACCGACCCGATGATCCCAGTACGGCCGCGCGCCAGCTCTTCACCTGACATCCGCCGACCACCTGCGGGCTGCACTTCGAGGAGCTCGAGCAAGCCCTCGCACACCAACCCGATGCCGCCGCTCCCGACTCTCACAAGCTGCCCGATGGATCCTTGCGGTGCATCGTCCGCGATGCGCGCCTTCCACACGACGACCCGCATGCCGCCAGCCGTGAAGAACGTGCCCGGCCAGGGCTGATAGGCGCGCACCTGGCGTTCGAGCTGGTCGACGCTCTCACGTGGATTGATGCTCCCATCGGAACGGCGCAGTGGCTTCGTCAGCGTCACTCCCTCCTCTGCCTGGGGCAGCGCCACGAGCTCGCTGTTGAGCCACGACGGCAGTGAAGTGGTCAGCAGCTCGGCCGCAACAATCGCGAGGGCGTGCTCGAGATCGGGCGCAGTTTCCGTGCCAGAAAGCGCCACGCGCCGACGGGCGATCAGCGGTCCACTGTCCAGGCCGGCGTCCATCAGCATCAGTGACACGCCGGTCTCGGCGTCGTCCGCCAGGATCGTCGCCGGGATGGGCGACGCTCCCCGGTGGCGCGGCAGGAGCGATGGATGCAGGTTCAGCGCCCCGAATTTCGGCAGGTCGAGGAGCGCGGCCGGAACGATCTGGCCGTAGTCGGCGAGCACGAGCAAATCGGGCGTCAGCGCCGCCAGCTCCGCTATCGACTCGGCAGCGCGGAGGCGTGGAGGACGGAGCAGCGGCAGCCCGTGCTCCATGGCCCACTGGGCTACCGGAACATCCGTCGGCCGTCCGCGCGGGCCCGGCTTGGTTGGCGCAGTCACGAGCGAGACAAGGTCGACCCCAGGTGAATTCGCCAGCGACTCGACCACCGGCACGGCGAAGGCGCCGCTACCCAGGAAGACGGCTCGAACCGCCTCGGTCACGCCAGTGACGCCAGTGCCTCTTCCTCTGCCCCGTCGTCGTCGGTCATCTGGCCGACCGGAATGAGCTCGTCCATCGACTCGAGGTAGTCGATGTACAGCTTGCCCTGGAGATGGTCGAGCTCGTGCTGCATCGCCCGCGACAGAAGGCCCGAGCCGGCCAGCTTGATCTTGCGGCCATGACGGTTCTGGGCGACGACCCAGACGTGTTCGCGGCGTGTCACATAGGCAACGTAGCCCGGGATCGAGAGGCAACCTTCGAGGTCGTTGTCGTCGCCTGTCGCTTTCACGATCCTCGGGTTCACCAGCTCGTGCAGCTGGTTCTCGACCTCGATCACACAGGCTTGCAGCGCGACCCCCAGCTGGGGCGCGGCCAGGCCGACACCCGGCGCGTCGCGCATCGTCTGGGCGAGGTCGTCGAGCAGCTCGTGCAGGTACTTGCCGAAGCTGTCGACCGGCTCGCCTTTCAGGCGTAAGCGCGGGTCGCCGAGCGTGATGATTGGCTGTACGGTCATTGGGTCCCGAGTTTACCGTCGCGCGACGTCACAGCAGGCTTTCGGGATCCACGTCGACGGACCAGGGCACGCCCGGATCGCCATCGAGCAGCGACACAGGATCGCTGCCGCGCAACACGAGGTGGAAACGCCACTTCCCCGCGCGACGAGCGATGTATGCGGGCAGCGGCCCGAGTACCTCGATGTCCGAGCCTGCGGCCTTGGCGCGCTCACGCAGCGTGGCCGCCATATCGTGCGCTTTCTTCTCGGCCGCGGCGCGATCCTCGAGCGCGACGGTGAGTTTCAAGAGCCGACCGAAAGGCGGTGAGCGAAACAGCCGACGGCTGGTCAGCTCACTCTCATAGAAGGCGCTGCCGTCGCCGGCCGCGACCGCCGCGATTACCGGATGCTCGGGAAAGTAGGTCTGCACGATCGCCCGGCCCGGTTTGTCGCCTCGACCGGCGCGACCTACCGCCTGGGTGAGCAGCTGGTAGGTCCGTTCTGCGGCGCGCTCGTCGGGCAGGTTGAGCGAGATATCGGCTGAGACGATGCCGACCAGCGTGACCTGCGGGACGTCGAGACCCTTGGCAACCAGGGCCGTCCCCACGAGAACGTCCGTCTGGCCGCCGGCGAACGCATCGATTACGCGCGTGGCGGCCCCCTTGCGCTCGACAACGTCGCGATCGAGCCGGGCCACGCGCAGGCTGGGAAAGCGGATGCCCACTTCGCGTTCAACGCGCTCCGTGCCGCCACCGAGGTAGCGGATGCGCAGCGAGTCGCACGCCGGGCAGCGCTTGGCGAGTGGCGCGGTCGCACCACAGTGGTGACAACGCAGCGAAAGTGACTGTGCATGCAGCACGAGCGGGCGGTGGCACTCGGGACAGACCTGCACGTAGCCACAATCGCGGCACACGACGACCGAGGCGCTGCCGCGGCGATTGATCAGCAGAATGGCCTGCTCCCCGGATTGCGTGTCGAGCGCTTCGAGTGCGGACGTGAGGGCGACCGACAGAAGGCCCCTGTTGCCCTGCGCCAGCTCCGCCTTGAGGTCGACCACATCGACGGTCGCGCGGCTGCCCGCGACACGCGGCAGGACCGCATGCTCGAACTCGCCGCTCAACGCCCGGCCGAGCGTCGCGACATCGGGCGTGGCGCTGCCCAGGATGACCGGCACATTGGCGAGCCGGCCGAGTTCCACCGCCAGGTCGCGCGCCTGGTAGCGCGGCGTCCGATCGGACTTGTACGCGGGGTCGTGCTCCTCGTCCACGACGATCACTCCCGGATCCGCGAGCGGCGCCAGGACCGCGACACGCGTGCCGACGACGACCTTCACCGCGCCTGCCCGGATGCGCCGCCACTCGTCGGCGCGCTCGCCGTCGGACAGCGCGCTGTGCAGCAAGGCGATGTCCTCGCCAAGGTCGTGGCGCAGCCGGTCGAGCAGTGGCACCGCGAGCGCGATCTCGGGCACCAGCACAAGCGCGCCTCTGCCTCGCGCGCGCGCCTCTGCAATGGCCGCGGCGTAGACCGCGCTCTTGCCGCTCGCGGTCGTGCCCTCGAGGAGCAGGGTCGCGTGACGGCCGGCGGCGATGTGGCCGCGAACCGAATCTGCGGCTGCGCCTTGCTGGCCGGTTAGCGCGGTATCGACCGGTCGCGTGCCTCGCTCGGTCGCCGGCCTGTCGGCGAGGGGCAATCGTTCGACGCGCGCCACTTCGAGCTCGACCAGGCCGCGTTTGACGAGCCCAGGGATGGCGCTGCTCCCGTGGCGCTCAGCCAGTCGCGCGGCGCTGACTGGACCGTCGCCCTCGTGCAGCTCGGCCAGCAGAGCGCGCTGGCGCGGCCCCAGGCCCGGTACCTCGAGCCCCGAGCGCCCCGCCTCGGTCAGCGAGACGCGCCGCTCGACCTTGTCGCGTGTCCGCGCGGCGACAACGGACCACTCCGCCACCAGGCCGTCGCTGGTCTGGCGAATGACCCGCTCCACCCGCTCGAGAGCGCCGGGCGCCAGCATCTGGCGAATCACCAAAGCCGGTGGCGCGAGGTAGTGACGGCAGATGTGCTGCGCCAGCGCGACCTGGAGCGGCGCGAGCAGCGGCCCGTCCGAACGGACACGCGCCTGCACCGCTTTTGTCTCGCGCGCCGGCGGCTCGCCACCCACGGCCATGACGATTCCCAGGGCGCGCCGCCGGCCGTACTCAACCAGCACCGCCTCGCCGACCGCGACATCGGCCAGCGAGTCCGGGAGGTGATAGGTGAAGGTCTGGCCGCCCGCCGGCCCGGCAGCGTCGACCGCTACCTCGACATAGGTCGCCGCAGAGTTATCCGCCGAAAGCTCCGATCTTCAGCAGGTAGCGATGCACCGCGTCGGCGCAGGTGTCGGGCATGCCCAGGCGCGTGTCGACCACGAAGTCGTAGACCGGCTTGCCGCGCTCGTCGGTGAGCGCGGGATCGAAGACATTCTTGTCATCGAGGTCGGGGTGAACCGCCCGCCACAGTTTCAGGTCGCCCGCCTCGCGCTCACGTTCGCGATCGCGCAGGTCCTCCAGGGTGACCGTGGTGTTCGGGTCTTCGCGTCGCACCTTGCGCAGCTGGCGCTCCATGCGCACGTGCTCGGGCGCCCAGAAGAGCACCGTGACGATCGGCAGGTCGGGCTTCAGCTGGCGCTCCTTGCTCGCCAGGAACGCCGCCAGCCGGGCCTCGAGGATGAACGGCGCCTGAACTGTCGCGTTGCGGATCAGCTCCGACTGCATTTCGTCGATTTGACGGTCGAGCTCCTCCGGTCGGTCGACGAACTTCGATGTGTCTATGCCGGTCAACTCGCGGAACTTCTCGCCGATCTTGACCTTGTCGATGCCATAGCGCGCGGCGAGCAGCTCGGCCGTGGTCGTCTTGCCGGTGCGCGACGGGCCACTGATCAGGATTGAGCGATTGGGCTTCATCGGCGAGGTTTCCTCAGCGACTCCAGGACGCTCTCCAGCTCGGTGGGGAGCGCCGCCTCGGCGCGAATGAGCTTCTCGGTCGAAACCGACGCGAACTCAATGCGCCACGAGTGCAGGAAAAGGCGTGTCAAGCCGTCCGGGCCACGCCGTGCGGCGCCAGTGGCGTAGACCGGGTCGCCGGCTACGGGATGGCCGATCGACGCGAGGTGGACGCGGATCTGGTGCGTCCGCCCGGTCATGAGGTCCACCTCGAGCAGCGTCCAGCCGGGCAGTCGCTCGCGCACGCGGTAGCCGGTGACAGAAGGCCGCCCAGTGGACAGCACGGCCATTTTGCTGAAGTGCCGCGGGTCGCGGCCGATTGGCGCTTCGATCCGGCCGACCTCCGCCGCCGGCGCGCCCTCGACCAGCGCGAGATATGTCTTCTTGACGCGGCGCGCCTTGAGCTGCGCCATCAGCGCGGACTGGGCGTGGTCATTGCGGGCGACGACGATGAGCCCGCTGGTGTCGCGGTCGAGCCGGTGCACGATGCCTGGCCGGTCTGCGCCCGCGACGGCGCCGTATTCGCTGGCCGGTGCCCGGGCGAGCAGCGCGTTGACGAGCGTCCCGCCTGTGCGGCCGGGCGACGGGTGGGTCACCAGGCCGGCCGGCTTGTCGATCACGAGCACATCTGCATCTTCGTAGACCACCGCAAGGGGGATGTCCTCGGCTTCGATGGTCGGGGTCGGCCGGTCCGGCAGGTCGAGCTCAAGGGCGGCACCAGGGGGCAGGACGTCCTTGCTTTTCACGCGCTTGCCAGCCTCGGTCACGCGGCCTTCTTCGATCAGCCGCTGCACGTACGAGCGCGACAGGCCCACGGCATCAGCAACGACGCGATCGGCGCGGCGGCCGGCTCCGGCAGGGACGCTGACGGTGAGCCGCTCGCCCATCAGTCAGCCGGCCTGTTCTGCAGCCGCGCTCCAAGCCGGTCACCGAAAACGGCGATGAGTATCAACAGCAACAGGGAGACACTGATCGCCGAGTCGGCGACGTTGAACGTGTAGAACCGCCAGCCGCCGATGCCCATGTCGACGAAGTCGATCACCGCGCCCAGCCGCACCCGATCGATGAAGTTGCCGATGGCGCCCCCGAAAAGCAGCCCCAGCGCGAGCGACAGTGGCCATGCGCTGCGTGTGCCCTCGCGCCACTGGTAAACGGCGATCAGGCCGATCACCACCGTCGAGGACAGCGCGAGGATGGCCGCTGTATTGCCGAACAGCCCGAAGATACCGCCGCTGTTGTAGTTCTTGGCTATCCGGACGAACTCACCGAGCACGGGTGTCGGCTGCGGCTGGCCGGGTAGTGGGTGCACCGACGTGACGGCGAAGGTGGCGTCGATCCATAGCTTGGACAGCTGGTCGGCGATGACGATCACGATGGCAACCACGGCGAACAGCGCCCACCGGTTTCTTGACACGCCAGTCAAGCTGGCGACTCAGTACGACGGATTGAAGCCACAATTTCTCCACCTGTGACCTGCTGGGCTACGGAAGACGCACCCGACGGGGCACTGGCCCGGTGCACGGCGATGGCCAGAGCGTCCGCGGCCACGCGCTCCAAGTACGGATCCATCGGGACCAATACCTCGGCGGGGGCGTCGAGCCAGAGTTCGATCGTGTCGTCCAGCTCGAGACCCACCTGCTTGCGCAGATCCTGGATGGCGCGCGCGAGCTCGCGGGCATCGCCCTCTGCGCGGAGGGCGTCATCGATCTGGGTGTCGATGACAACAACCAGGCCTTCGTCGTGGGCAACGGCGGTGCCCGGCCGCGGCGTCGCGAGGATCTCGACCTCGTCGGCCGTGAGCTCCACCCCGGCGAGCTTCGCGCCTCCTGATGCGAGGTACTCGACCTCGTTCGCCCGGGCCGCGGCCATGATCGCGGGGATCTTGTCGCCGAGTCGCTTGCCAATCTTGGGCAGCAGCGGCTTGATGCGCCGCTCGACGAGCACGGACTCGTCGCCGATCACGGTCACCTTCTTGACGTTCGTCTCGTCGGCAAGGAGCTCCAACAGGTTGGCCTCGTCCTGCGGCCGACCTGGCGCCAGCCTTCCGCCGGGCAGCGCCAGCCACATCTCGCGCAACGGCTGGCGCAGCCGCAGGCCCGCCTGGCCGCGCAGCGTTCGGCTCAGCTCAACAGCGCGGCGCAGGGTCGCCATGGAGTCTTCGAGCGACTCGTCGCTATGCGGCCGCATCGACTGGTCGACCCATTCGGTCAGATGAACCGAGTCGGGCAGCGCCGGCATCGTCGCGACGACGAGGTTCTGGTACATCGCCTCGGACAGGAACGGGAGGACCGGGGCGAGCACGCGGCTCACCGTGGTCAGGGCCCCGTGGAGGGTCGCAAAGGCCGCCTCACGCTCGGCGGCGCCCGCAGTCACGCGCATGCGTGAGCGCGAGCGACGCAGATACCAGGTCGAGAGATCGTCGATGTAAGCGCTGATGAGCCGGGTCGCGCCGATCGAGTCGTAGTCCTGGAGCCGTCCGCGCACGTCGCGCGCCAATCCCGCGGAGCGCGACAGGATCCAGCGGTCGAGCACGGACGCGGCTGCCCCGGCAGTGGCGGCAGCGTCGCCCCCAGGCACCCAGGCGGCGAGTCGGGCGTAGGTGACGAAGAAGACGTAGACGTTCCACAGCACTAGCAGCTCGCGCCGCGCGTCGTCTGCGGTGTGATAGCCGAAGAGGATGTTGTCCTCGGGCTTTTGCTTGGCGTACATCCAGCGCATGACGTCGACGCCCATCCGATCGGCCGCTTCGTTGAACTCGATCGAGTTGCCGTAGCTCTTGTGCATGGGCCGACCGTCCTCGGCGAAGAGAGTGGCGTAGCCGAGGATCGTCTTGAAAGGCGCCTCGCCGCGCAGCACGGTGCTCATCGCGAGCAGCGAGTAGAACCAGTTGCGGAACTGACCGGGGAACGACTCGGTGATGAAGTTGGCCGGGAACCACTTGGCCCAGTAGTCGGGCTCGCTGCGGTAATGCATCGTCGAGAAGGACACGATGCCCGCGTCCAGCCAGGGATTGCCCACGTCGGGGATGCGCGACGTCTCCGCGCCGCACTCCGAACAGGCGATCTTCACCGCGTCGACGTAGGGCCGGTGCGGCGTGTGACCTTCGAACTCATCCCAACCTGCGACGGCGCGCTCAGCCAGCTCCTCGCGCGATCCGATCACGTCGAAATGGCCGCACGAGGTGCATTCCCAGATAGGCAGCGACAGGCCCCAGTAGCGCTTCTTCGAGATCATCCAGTCGGACATCGTGCGCAGCCAGTCGAGCTCGCGCTCATAGCCGAAGCCCGGCAGCCACCGAATCTGGTCGACGACGTCCATGATCTGGTATCTCAGGCTGCGCTCTTTCTCATCGGCCGTCACCTGTTCGCGCGGCTTGTCGTAGAGCTCGCCCATCGAGATGTACCACTCGTCGACGACGCGGAAGAGCAACGGCGTGCCGCAGCGCCAGCAGTGCGGGTAGCGGTGCGTATACGGCTCGAGGTGATAGAAGACGCCCTTGCCCTGCAGGTCCTCGACGACGCGCTCCGCGACCGCGTGCGCGTCCAGGCCTGATAGCCAGCCAAAGCCTTCGAGGTAGTGCCCGAACTCATCGAGCGGCGCGATGACCGGCAACCCCAGGTCCTTGCCCAGGTGATAGTCCTCGGCGCCTGCACCGGGAGCGATATGAACGATGCCTGTGCCCTCGTCCTCGGTCACGTCGTCCCAGGCGATCACGTGGTGCTCATAGCCCGCGCCGTCACCGTCTGACTTGCCGCCGTCGAAGGCAGCCTGGACGAACGGCAGCTCGTCGAACGGTCCACGGTAGCGCCACCCAACCAGGGCCGAGCCGGGTTGTTCCTCGAGGACCTTGAAGTCGCCTTTGAGCGCCGTCTTCAACGTGCCCTTGCCGAGCCAGAACTCGTCCTCGCCCTGGCGCACCTTGACGTAGGCGAGCGCCGGCCCAACGGCCGCGGCCACGTTCGCGGCGAGCGTCCATGGCGTCGTCGTCCACACCAGCAGGTACTCGCCGGGACGATCAACGAGCGGCAAGCGCACAGTCAGGCCAGGATCCTCGCGGTCCTGGTAGCCCTCGTTCATCTCCATCTGGCTGATGCCCGTGCCGCAGCGCGTGCACCAGGGCATCGAGTCGTGGCCCTTGTATAGCCAGCCGCGCCTGTTGCACTCGGCCAGGAAGAGCCAGATGAGGTAGTTGTTCTCGTTGCTGAAGGTGAAATAGGAGCCGCCGAGCTCGGGCATGCCCAGGCGGCCGACCAGCATCTCGACCGAATCGGTCACGGGTCCAGCAGGGCCCTGGACGGTGACCTGCTGCGACGGATCCTCGCCAAGCATGTCGTGCAACCGGCGCAGCTCAGCCGGGTCGTTCCAGTCCATCCACATGCCCAGGCGTTGCGATTGCTCGGTCTGGAGCGCGGCGTACGTCAGGACGCGCTGCTTGCACAGGTTGATGAACTTGGCGATGCCGAACGCCTCGATGTCGCGCTTGCTCGTGAAGCCGAGCTCACGCTCGACGTTTACCTCGACCCACAGGCCCTGGCAGTCAAAGCCATTCTGGTATCGCTGGTCGTGGCCGAGCATGGCGTGGAAACGCTGGTACAGGTCCTTATAGGTGCGGCCCCATGCGTGATGAACGCCCATCGGGTTGTTGGCGGTGATGGGGCCGTCGAGGAAAGACCAGCGCTCGTTGCCGGCGTTCTGCTCCCGCAGTCGCGCGAACGTCCGCCGCTCGTCCCACATGCGCAGGACATCGTGCTCGAGCGCAGGCAGATCGAGGGTGCGCGCGACAGGCGCAAACGGACTCTGGGTGCGCGACTCGACCGACATGGGACGTTCAAGTCTAATCGGCGACGACGTTGATCCCGGTAGCGCCGCCCGTTGGACTGGTCAAGGCTGTCGATTCAAGACCCACTCATCGGAAACGGCGGACACGCCGACGGTTTCGCCGTCAGTCCAGCAAAAGGCGCGCGCAATTACTGGCCGGCCGAGATGCGCTGTCGTCTGGCGGATCCGCTCACGCGATACGAGGGCGTACACCTGTTCATCTGATGCACTCACGCCAGAAGGGTCTGCCATGCCGAGCTCAGCCCAAGTCGCCCACCCTGAGAACGCCAAAGGCGTACCGGCGGGCCAATGGCAGAGCGTCTGAAAAGTATCGCCGCCAGCAAAACTCAGAGGTGGGGGCGTTTGCTGAGGTTCGGCGATCAGGCTGCAACCCAGAACGACCACGGACGCTGCTGCCGCACGAAGAAGTCCCAACCGCAAGCCGGCCATCTCCGCAGTCCTGCCCGGCGTATGCCGGAGCTCTAGTAGATCGGTGTGACCCAGTCGCTGTAGGCGGGCATCTTGCCGCGGACAACATCGAAGTACAGCTTCGTCAGCTGGCGCGTAATCGGCCCGACCTCGCCGTTGCCAACTTCGCGGTGGTCAATGTCGACAATCGGCGAGAGCTGGGCGCCGGTACCGCACAGGAAGGCCTCGTCGCACGAGTAGAGCTCGCTCCGATCGACGGTCCGGACGACCGTTTCGAGGCCCATCTCCTCGCGCGCCAGCTGCATGAGCCCGGCTCGGGTGATGCCCTCCAGGATGTCGTCGCTGGCGGCCGGCGTGATCAGCTTGCCGTCGCGCACGATGAAGAGGTTCTCGGCGGACCCCTCGGAGACCGCCCCGTCGATGGTCAGCACGATGGCCTCGTCGTAGCCGTTGAGCACGGCCTCGGTCTTGGAGAACGCGCTGTTCGCGTAGGCGCCGGTTATCTTGGCCCGCGCAGGCAGCGACTGGTCGCTGTTGCGGCGCCACGAGACGACCTGGGCGCTGATGCCGCGATCGATGGCGATGTACTCACCAAACGGGACCGCAAAGATCAGCAGATCCTGATCGAGGTTGTGCAGGCGGACACCGATGATCTCGCTGCTCTTGTAGAGAGTCGGCCGGATGTAGGCATCCTGGCGGAAGCCGTTCTTGCGCAGCAGCTCGACCGTCAGGTCGACCAGCTCTTCGGGCGGCATGGGCAGTTTCATCAGCAGCACCTTGGCCGAGCGCGCCATGCGCTTGTAGTGCTCGAGCAGCTTGAGCCCGTAGAGCTGCTCCTGCTCGTCGTTCCAGTAGGCGCGGATGCCCTCGAACGTGGCCGTGCCATACAGGAAGCCGTGCGTCATCACGGGCAGGCGCGCCTCAGACAGAGGTACGAACTTGCCCTGGAAGTACGCGACGACCGATTCGTCGGCTGGCCGGGCGCCGGTCGCCGGTAGTGGCGACCTCGCTGGTTTCTGGGTCAGCATCGGCGCGGAGTATACCCCTGCCCCGGGTGCATCAGGTGAGCCCTTGGCACCCATCGTTTCGGACCAAACGCCTTACAGCACCCCGATGAGGCGGGCGATCACGATGCCCACGAAGATCACGTAGAACAACCCGCCGATCAGCAGATGGCCGCCGCTGAGCGTGCCGCGCCGCACCATGGGCCAGAAGATCAGCAGTGTCGAGACGAACGCGATCCCCGCGGAAGCAAAGCTGATCAGCGTCTCGGTTGACGCTCCGGCGAGCGACCAGGCATCCGCCGCGAGGAGGATGCCGATGATCGTCGGGATGCACGACTGGAAGACCATGGCGCCGGTGATGTTGCCCATGGCGAGGGTGTCCTTGCCGTTGCGCACCCAGATCAGGCTGTTGAACTTTTCGGGCAGCTCGGTCGCGATCGGGGCGAGAACAAGCGCGATCAGGATT
>JAXDLE010000077.1:0-15880 GCA_034666725.1 Chloroflexota bacterium | reverse complement strand
GCGTTTCAGAAGATGAGGCTCTTCCTGCTGGTGTACTTGAATCCGCTGCAGACGGCGTATCAGGCGGCGCGCCAGGGCTACTTCGGGCCGAACGGTGCGAAGTCCATTGAATCGATCAAGTCGCAGCTCGCATACGTTGTGAAGAACGACGACGCTTACTGGGTCACTCAGAACCAGGGATACGATCCGGACTTCATGGTTCTGTGTCGCGATGTCCGCAACGAGATCGAACGAAGCGCCGCCGCGTAGGCGCCTGGGCGACCGTCCGAAGGGTGTCATGAAGGTTCTGCTGATGTCGTCGGGCGTCACCAACGCCAGCATTCGCGATGCTTTGGTTGACCTTCTGGGAAAGCCCATCGAAGAGTCGAGCGCACTCTTCATCGTGACCGGAATGCATCCGTTTGCCAGCGGCCCGGCCGGGGCTTATCGGGCGCTTGGGGGCGCGGCCCAGAACAAGATGGCTGCACTGGGCTGGAAGTCACTTGGGCTGCTCGAGCCTACGGCTCTGCCGAGCATCGATCGCTCAACGTGGGAACCAGGCGTTCTCGAAACGGACGCGATCCTGGTCTGGGGCGGCGACCCTGTGTACCTGGCGCACTGGTTGCGCCTATCCGGCCTGGCAGATCTGTTGCCGTCGATGAAGGACGCCGTCTACGTTGGCGTCAGCGCTGGGGCGATCGTGACGGCGCGCACCTTCTGCGAGACCTACGGCGACCCTCCCAAGCGCGACGGTGAGGTTCTGAAGTCGGAAACGATCGCCTGGGAGGGCGCGGACGGGGTGACCAGTGCCAACCTGGTGACGGCGCACGGGATAGGGCTGGTCGACTTCGCGATCATCCCGCACTACTTGAACCCGGAGCACGGCGAGGTCACTGACGTGAACGCCGAAAGATGGGCCGCGCACATACCAGCACCGACCTACGCGATCGACGAAGCGACCGCCATAAAGGTCGTCGACGGCGTCGTCGAGGTCGTCTCGGAAGGGCACTGGAAGCTGTTCACGCCGTAGGCCAACCCAATTGGCACGTGCGGCATCGATTCAGCAGTGAGTGACTGGAAACGCTCCGCCGCCGCGCTCGTTGTGCTCGCGTTGGTCGCCGCGTGCACGAGCCCGACCATCCCGCCGTCTCCGACCTCCGCCACCGCCCCGATGCCGAGCGCGACCTCTCGGCCCACCACGACCCCAACGCCGACCGCAACCCCGGTAGAGCCTTCTCGTTCTCAGATCCTGCGCCTTTACTGCTGCGCCACGGACCCGCGCTCGCTGCGGCCGCAGGCCGCTTCAGGTTCAGACGAGCAATCGATCCTCAATGGCCTTCAGCGCGGTCTCCTGTACCGCGACGGTGAGGGCCGCCTCGTCCCATCGCTGGCGACGAGTCTGCCGACTGTCAGCGCTGACGGCCTGACGTACACCTACAGCCTCCGCCGCGACGCCAGCTACAGCGACGGCACACCGATAGTGGCCGAAGACATCGTTCGCGCAGCGCGTGATCTGGCCGACCCGCGCAACGCCTTCGACTACGGCTACGAGATGTGCTTCGTCCGGGGCGCGTACGAGCTGTTGGGCAGGGACTTCGGCTGTGCGGACGGAGAAACCCCCTATGCGGATCCGGAGGCAGGCACCTTTGACGACGACACGATCGAGGGATTGCTAGACCAGCTGGGCGTGACCGCGCCAGACGACCACACGGTCATCTTCCAGCTCTATCAACCGACCTCGTTCTGGCCCGACATCACCGCCACCTGGCTGCTGACACCCGTGCCGGAGACCCAAACCTCATGGGTGGAGGCGGGTGACATCGTCTCCTCGGGCCCCTTCGTTCTGTCCGAATGGACGCATAACAGCAAGATCGTGCTCCAGCCGAACCCGAACTGGTATGGCCTCGCACCGACTCTGCAGCGGATCGAGATCAGCATGGGCGGCGATCCTGTAGAGGCCGTCGCTGCGTGGGAACGCGGCGATCTCGACGAGGTACGGGTGCCCTCCAGCCTCATCGGGCAGGTGTGGGGCCAAGATGACTACCGCTCGATGATCAGTCGGTCGAACACCTCGTCGCTCGAGTACTGGGACTTCGCCACCTGCCAGACGGCAGAGCCCCATATGCACACGCTGTGCCCGCCAAATGAGGCTGTGACGGAAGGCATCGCTGGGTTGTCGCCAATGCAGAACGTCCAGTTCCGCCAAGTGTTGACGCAGGCTATCGACAAGGCCGACATGATCGAGGTCGCCTTCGCAGGGATTGGATCGCCAGCGTTCAGCCCGACGATGGCAGGCATTCCCGGCTTCCCCACCTTCAACTCGGACAACACGCCGCTGCCGTTCGATCCAGCTGCGGCACTCATCAAGTTGAACACAGCTCTCGGTGAGCTTGGGGTGGCCGAGCCCGACCCATCCGATGTGGCGGTAGCAACTGACGAGTGCGACGTGGACTGCCAACAGACCAAGGCGTGGGCAAGGATGCTCGGCTCGATGCGCTTCGGCTACAACTGCGACGCCGGCCACGATCCGCAGGTGCTGTACATGGCCGAGCAATGGCGGCAAGTGCTCGGCTTCACCGGCGATCAATTCGACGTCCGCTGCACCGACTACGGGGGGTTTAGGCCTCCGAGGCCACGGACCTCCGTCTACGACGTCTCGCGCGACGGTTGGGGCGCCGACTTCCCGCACCCGGACAACCAGAACCGCAACCTGTTCACGTGTGGCGGACACCTCAACCAGTCTGGCTACTGCAACAATGCCTATGAGGCACTACTTGATCAGGGCGCTGCCGCGGCCTCATACGAGGCGTCGCTGCAGTCCTACCACCTGGCGGAGCAGTTGCTGGTCGAGGACGCGCCAGTGCTATTTCTGCGCTACGGCGAGTCGATTTCGCTTGTCCGGCCGTGGGTCACCAACTACACCCAGACGCCGTTCGATCAGCAGAACGTGGGCGACATGTTCTACGAGACCATCCAGATCGTGGGGGTCTAGATCCGCGGCCTTGCCTGCGCGGACGTGTCCAGATGGGTCAACATGAGGGCATGGCAAGGATTGTTCTTCAGGAGTTCCTGACCCTCGATGGCGTGATGCAGGGACCAGGCAGCGCCGATGAGGATCCAAGTAATGGCTTCGACAAGGGCGGCTGGCAGCTGGGCTTTGCCGACGAGGCGTCTGGCAGGTTCGTCGTCCGCCATCTGAATGACGCCGCCGCCTACCTCCTCGGCCGGCGGACGTACGACATCTTCGCGGCCTATTGGCCCACCCAGGATGCCGACAATCGCATCGCAGCCACGATGAATTCCAAGCCCAAGTACGTCGTGTCGCGGACGTTGAGCGATCCGCTGTCGTGGGAGAACTCGACGCTCATCAACGACGACGTTGTTCCACGGCTGCGACAGCTCAAGTCAGAGGTCGAGGGTGACATCGTGGTCATCGGCAGTGGCGATCTATCTCAGACGCTGATGGAGAACGAGCTCGTCGACGAATACCGCTTGATGGTCTTTCCCGTTGTACTCGGCGAGGGCAAGCGACTCTTCCGCGATGTCGACGCGACCAGGCGATTGCGCCTGACCGACTCGACCATTTCCAACACAGGCGTGCTGCTCCTGTCCTACGCCCCCGAACCCGCCGGCTGAGGCGACAAACCGCGCCTGAACCAGCTCAGTCGTCCTCCATCTCCCGGCGGTCGCCGACCGGACCGTCGAACGTCGGAAAGGCGAGCGTGCCGGCGCCGGCCCACCACTCCATGAGGTCATAGCCGAGCCAACCGGCCTTGACCATGGGATCGCCGTCATTTAGCCGCGCGGCCTCCTTGAGGCTGCAGGCGAAGATCGACATGCCGCGCTGGCTGATGTCGGTTTGCTCGCGGAACGGCCCGTTGGCGACGAGCAGGCCTCGTTGCCGGAGGTCCGCGCGGTATGCGAGGTGCTGCGACTGCAGCTCGTCGCGCCCCTCTTCCCTGAGCTGCGGCGCGTCCTTGGGACGGCGCAGCAGACACAGGGTGTAGACCTGGAACTCGTCGGGGATGTTGGGGTCGCGCGGCATAGGCCGCAGAGTTTAGGCGGGCGCGTCGGCGCTCGGCTCGCCCTCGCTCGGCTCGAATTCGAGCGACGCCGAGTTGATGCAATAGCGCATCCCGGTCGGCCGTGGCCCGTCGGGAAAGAGGTGGCCCAGGTGGGCGCCGCAGTTGGCGCAGGTCACCTCTGTGCGGGCCATCCCGAACGTTCGGTCGGTCGTCTGCTTCACCTTGCCCTGCTCGGCGATGTCATAGAAGCTGGGCCAGCCAGTGCCCGAGTCGAACTTGGTGCCCGACTCGAACAGCGGCTCGTGGCAGACCACGCAGCGGTACGTGCCCTCGGCGTGGTTGTCCCAGTACATGCCGGTGAACGGTCGCTCGGTGTCGGCGTTCTGGGTGACTGAATATTGGATGGGCGTCAGCCGTGCCCGCAGCTCGGCGGGATCGAAGGTCTTCATGTCGATATGTACGTTAAAGCCGCGGGCGCGGATGGTCACGCACCGCACGGACGGCCACGAATCTGCGCGCGCTACTTGACTGGGCGCCCGCCGCGACCGAACGTGGCGCATACAGGAGGGATCTGATGACTGCCATTCACCGGTTTGCGCGCGCACTGCCTGTTCTGGCCACCGCGATCGCGCTGGCCGGCTGCGTCACTCTCGGCCCGACGGCCAGCCCGACGGTGCCACCTACGGCGGTCCCAACCGCCAGCCCGCCACCGACTGCGCGACCTACGCTGCCACCGACCGCGCCACCGACGCTTCCGCCCACCACGCCGCCGACTGCTCCACCGACTGCACCGGCAACCGCGCCGCCCACCACGCCGCCGACGGCTCCTCCGGTGACCGCGCCACCGACGTCTTCGCCCGAGGCAGCCGAGCTCGACCCCAACCAAGAGGCACGCTACGGCTCGCCTGAACCGCCGTTGGAATCAGGTTTTGAGCCCGACCCGTACTCGGTCGCGATCATCTCGGGCGGCCCGATCAACGTCGCCTACCTGGAGAATGGTTGCGTGGGCTACGCCGAGCCAAACCCGGACTTCGAGGTGCAATACACCGCCGGCGCGCAGACGCTGCTGCGCTTCTACTTCGTTGCCGATACGCCCGGCGAAGACGCGACGCTGATCATCAACGATCCCGTGAGCGGGTGGCACTGCAACGATGACTTCTCCGACTCGACCCACGATCCGTCGATCGATTTCAGCCCTCCGCTGAGCGGCTACTACGACATCTGGGTCGGCAGCTACTCATCCGGCGACTTCGTCGCGGGAACCCTGTACATCACTGAGCTGAGCTCTAACCACCCATAGCCCGGCATGACCGGGCGGGCCGGCGTGAGGGCCGCGACCGTTAGACTCTCGTCTCCTTGATCAGGTCGCTTCGCGCTCGATTTTCCGCGCCCGTCGCGGCCGCGCTCCTCGTGGCGCTGCTGTCCGTGGGCGCGTGCGCCACGCCGCAGGCGGGGCAGGACGGCCCGACCGACGCGCGCATCTCGTCCGCGGACCCGTTCACCTGGGATCCGGCGCAGGCCGGTGACGCGGGCACGGCGAGTGTCCTGGCACAGGTCTTCGAGGGCCTCACCGCGTTCGACGCGAGCGGCGGCGTTCAACCCGCGCTCGCCCAGACATGGTCGGTCAGTGACGACGGTCGCCAGATCACCTTCCAGCTGCGGCCCGGCCTCGTGTACAGCGACGGGACCTCGTTGCGCGCCCAGGATGTGGTCGACTCATGGCTCCAGCTGCTCAACCCGGCGCGGCCCTCGCCACTCGCGACGTTGCTGGCCGACGTCACCGGCGCCCAGGACTACCTCGACGGCGCCGTTGGCCGGGACGCGGTGGGCCTCCGTGCGACAGGTGACGCGACGCTAGAGGTCGACCTCGCCCGCCCCGCGACGTATTTCCTGGCCGTGACCGCGTCGCCGTCGCTCGGCGTCGTGCCGCCGTCCGAGTTCGGCCGGATCGACCAGTCTCCGCCCCACGTCGTGTCCGGCGCGTACGTGCCCGAGACGAGCGGTTCAGGGCTGATCCACCTGACCGGCAACCCGAGTTACTGGGCCGGGCTGCCGGCGCTCGATGAGATTGATCTCGTGACCGACTTTGGAGGCGTGAACGGCACCGACATGTTCACCAACGGCGAGCTCGACTACGTGGGTGTCGCCGGAATCGACGAGCCGTGGGTCAGGTACGACCCCGACCTCGGGCCGCAGCTGCGCAGCGCCAATGGCCTGACGATCAACTACTACGGCTTCACCACGACGATTGCGCCGTTCGACGATCCCGACGTCCGTCTTGCCTTTGCCGAGGCGGTCGATTGGCAGCGCATGGTCACGCTCGCCGGCGGCGTGCCCGCGACCTCGATGATCCCTGAGGGCATTGCCGGCCGCGACAACGTCGACCACCAGCCGCCGTACAACCCCGGCGACGCGCGGGCGCTCCTCGCCGCCGCCGGCTACCCGGGCGGTCAGGGCCTGCCGCCGATCACGCTCACGACGTATGGCGTGGGCTTCGAGGCGACCGTCGCGGCCGAGCTCGAGACCAACCTCGGCGTGAAGGTGACCATCGAGGCGCTCGACTTCAACGGTTACTCGGACCAGGTCGAGAACGCCAACAAGCCGCAGATCTGGACGCTGTCCTGGATCGCCGACTATCCCCACCCGCAGGACTTCCTCGGACTGCTCCTCCAAACCGGCTCCACGAGCAATACCGGCCACTGGAGCAATGCCGACTACGACGCTCTGCTCGTACAGGCCGCGGCCACGGCCGATCCCGACGAGCAGGCGCTCATCTACGGCCAGGCGCAGGACATCCTGGCGCGCGAGGCGCCGGTGGTGCCGGTGTTCTACGACCGCTCGTTTGCGCTGAGTCGGACGGGGCTGCTGGGGGCGCTTGAATCGGGCGTCGGCTTCATCCGCTACGCCGGCCTGGCCTGGGATCCGAGCACGGGCCGATGACACATCTCCGCCGCGCCACTGCCGCCTTCACGCTCGTCCTGGTGCTGGCCGCGGCCGCGCTACCCGGCAGCGTCCTCGCCGCGTCACCGTCGTTCGGAACGCCGACGTTTACCGCCGAGATGAACGAGCCGATCACCTTCTCGTCGCAGATCAGCGGCGATGACATCACCGCGGTCGAGGTGCTCGTCCGCCTGGTCGGCGACCCGACTACGGTTGTCCTGCCCGCGCAATCCGGCCAGGCGGCCGGCACGTGGGAGGTCAGCCAGTCGATCGACATCGCCACCTCGTCACAATGCGAGTGCCTGTTCGAAGGCGACAGCGCGCCCAATACACACTTCGAATTCCAATTCCGTGTTCTCGCCGCGGACGGGACGCTCACCGTGGGCCCGCTGGCCCAGGGTCTGGTCGAGGACACGCGCTTCAACTGGCGCACGCTCGAGTCGGGCCTGGTCAAGGTGCACTGGTACGCCGGCGACGACGTTTTCGCGCGCGGTGCGGCCGACTACGCTAATCAGGCCATCGATCGCGCGTCGGAGCTGCTCGGGACGACTCTCCAGGCACCCGTCGACCTGTTCGTCTACGACACGCAGCAGGAGCTGCTCGACGCGGTGTCGCCCAACCGCGAGAGCATCGCCGGCGAGGCGCACCGCGAGATCCAGACGATGTTCGTGTGGCTGCCGCACGACGAGGACATCAACGGCTTCAGCGGCGAGGTGGTGCGCCACGAGCTCACCCACCTGGTCTTCGACGCCGCGACGCACAACGCGTATCACGACCCGCCGACGTGGCTCAACGAGGGCACGGCGGTTTATCTATCAGTCGGCTACAGCGACTACTACCGAAGCTTCGTCGACGGCGCGGTGGCGACCGATTCGCTCATCCCGCTCGACGGCCTGACCGGCATCTTCCCGCCCGGGCAGGAGTTCTACCTCGCCTATGGCGAAGCCGTAGCGGCGGTCGATTTCTTCGTGCGCACCTACACCGATCAGAAGCTGTGGGACCTGCTGCGCTCATACCAGCAGGGCATGACCGACGACGACGCGTTCATCGCCGCGACCGGCAGTGATGCGGTCGCATTCAACGCCGCGTGGTTTGACTCGCTTGAGGCGGCGGTGCCCGAGCCGCTCGGCCCGCAGCCGGCGCCGCCGGGCCCCGTGCCGCCCGACTGGGCGCCTGGTGGCGCGACGCCCGGTCCGACGCTCGCGCCCGGCCAGACGCCGCCCACGCCGCGGCCCACGGGCACGCCGCGCCCGGGCCAACACGAGCCGCCGGCCGTCGTGGACGCGCTTGTTCGTGTCGTGACGCTTGCCACGTGGATCATCGTTATCGGCTTCGTCGTGGCACTCGTTGGCTTCCTGCTCTACAACCGCCGGCGCGACCGCCGGCCGCCGAGTGGCTGGCAGTGATCCCTCAGAACGCAGAGCGCCCAGTGCTCGACGTGCGGCTCGACGATCGGCTGACGCTGGCGAAGACGCATCCGTGCGGCAGCACGACCTGGCGGGTCGTGCGCCTGGGCGCGGACATCGGCCTGACCTGTGACGGCTGCGGCCACCGCGTCCTGCTCGAGCGGCGCGCGCTGGAGCGGCGTCTCGTCCGGCTCGAGCGCGACGGACAGGTGGTGGAGCGATGACGGCCGTAGCGCCAACGATGGGGCCGCCCGACGATTCGGCCCGGGCGGTACTGCGCAACAGGCGCTTCGTGGCGCTGTGGATCGCCCAGGTGCTCACGCAGGTCGGCAGCAACATGGTGCTGTTCGGGCTGACGGTCGAGGTCTTCACGATCACGAGGACGAGCACGTCGGTCAGCCTGCTGATCCTGTCCTTCCTCGTGCCGGCGGTCATCTTTGGCGCGATCGCCGGTGTCTACACCGATCGCAACGACCGCCGTCTGATCCTGGTCGTGACCAACGCCGCCCGCGGCGTGCTGTTCCTGGTGCTGCTGCTCGTCCAGAGCGACCTCGCACTGATCTACCTCGTGACCGTCGGGATCTCGACGCTCACAACGTTCTTCGGCCCAGCCGAGGCGGCGATCATCCCGGTCATCGTCACGCGCGGCCAGCTGCTCGCCGCCAACTCGCTCTATCTACTGACCTTCCAAGGCTCGTTCTTCGTCGGCTTCGCTCTGCTCGGCCCACTGATCGTCAATGTCGCCGGTCAATCGTGGCTGTTCGTCCTCGTGGCCGCGACTTATCTGATTGGCGCGGCGCTGTGCCTGCTGTTGCCCAAGCACAACCCGCGCATCGGCGGGTCCCATCCGGTCGAAGCGCTCGGCGAAGCGGGCACCGCGGTTCGCACGACGTTCGGCGAACTCGTCGACGGTGTGAAATACATCGGCACCAACCGCCAGATCTTCTGGCCGCTGGCATATCTCGCGCTGACCGCATCGCTGATCGGTGTCCTGGGCGTGCTCGGGCCGGGCTTTGCGACGCAGGTGCTGGGCCTGTCTGAGCGCGACTTCGTGGTCGTCGTGCTGCCGCTCGGCATTGGCCTCGTGATGGGCATCCTGGTGCTCAACGTCTACGGCCGGCTGTTCTCGCGCCGGCGCGGCATCGAGGGCGGTTTGATCGGTCTCGGCGCGATGCTGCTGGCCCTGTCACTGGCGCAGCCGCTCGTGACGCGCTTCTCGATCGCCGTGCCACTGCTGTCGATTGTCATTGCCGTCGCCTTCGCACTCGGCGTCGCCTACGCCTTTGTCGCGGTGCCCGCCCAGACCCAGCTCCAGGAAGAGCTACCGGAGAACGTGCGCGGCCGCGTGTTCGGAGTGCTCAACATGCTTGTCAGCATCGCTTCGTTCCTGCCGATCATCATCGTCGGGCCCATCGCCGACGTAGTCGGAACGCCCGTGGTGGTGCAGGGCGCCGCGCTCCTGACGCTGCTCGTCGCGGTCGGCTCGATCATGCGCGCCCACCCAACGCACGAGGCGCTCGCCTCGGAGGGCGTGCTCATCGATGCCGTCGATCCGGTCAGCCTGTCCGGCCGATCATTGACGTCTCCCCGAAACCTGACCTACGAGGACGGCGAGGACAAGGGCGGGCTGGACACGAAATGAACCGCGTCGCGATGGTCTTCACCGGCGGGACCATCTCGACGCTGCCAAATGCCGCTGCGGGCGGCAACACACCGGTGCTGCGCGGCGCCGACATCCTCGCCCGCTCACCTGGCGTCGCGGCGATCGCCGATATCGAGCCGATCGACTGGGGCCTGGTGCCCGCCTCGCACCTGCGCTTCGCCCAAATGATCGACATCAGCCGCGTCGTCGATGAGGCCCTGGCGCGGCCCGACATCTATGGCGCGGTCGTGGTCCAGGGCACTGACACCATCGAGGAGACCGCCCTCGCTTACGAGCTGCTCGTGCGCTCCGACAAGCCGCTCATCGTCACCGGCGCGATGCGCGACGGGTCATCGCCCGACTTCGATGGTCCGCAGAACCTCGCTGACGCGGCCGTCTGCGCCATGGCGCCCGAACTGGTGGGCGCAGGCGTGCAGGTCGTGCTCAACGGGCTTGTCGTCTGTGCGCGCGATGTCGTGAAGACGGACACGTCCGCGATGGACACATTCCAGCCGCGCGACGGTGCCGCCACTGGCCGCGTCGAGGAGGCGCGTCTTGTGCTCGATGGCGCGCCGGCTCGGCGCGTCCGCCTGCCGCGCATACCGAAGACGGCGCTCGAGGACGTGCACCTGGTGACTGCCGTGGCAGGCATCGACGGCACGCTGCTACGCGCATTGGGTCCGCTCCACCCCGCAGGCGTGGTTGTCGCCGCGACGGGCACGGGCAATACGGGCCCGGACCTACTCGTGGCCGCGACAGATCTCATGGCCGACGGCTGTGTCGTCGTCGCGACCACGCGCGCGCCGCACGGCACCGTGCAGCCCTGGTACGCGTTTCCCGGCGGCGGCGCGCAATGGCAGCGCGCGGGTGCGCTTCCATCTGTGTTCGACGGACCGAAGTCGCGCGTCATCCTGGCGCTCTCCCTGGCCGCCGGCATGGAACGGGCCGAGATTGCCGCGCTGCTGTGGCCCAGGTGAGCCAGCCCGCCGATCTGCTCATCAGCGGGCGCGTCGCGACGCTGAGCGGCAATTCCGGCTTCGGGTGGCAGGAGGGGATCGCCATCGCTGATGGCAGGGTGCTGGCGGTCGGGGCTATTTCGGACATGGAGGGCCTTGCCGGGCCTGCCACCGAGCGCTGGGTTCTGCCCGCCGACCAGCTGGTGATGCCGGGCATCACCGACGCGCACCTGCACTTGATGACCCTCACCCTTGCCGCGGACCACATCGATCTCACCGGACTCGCGTCGCCTGACGCGCTCGAGGCGGTCGCCGCGCGCCATCGCTCGATGCTCGACGCTGGCGACGCCGAAGGCTGGCTGTTCGGCCACGGCTGGTCGGCGCACGCCCTGGGTGGCTGGCCTGATGCGCAGATGCTCGAGCGCGTGGCGCCGGGCCGACCCGCCGAGCTTGTCGCGCACGACCACCACGCGAGCTGGCTCAGCGTCGCCGCGCTTCATGCCGCGGGCATCACCCAGAGCACGCCCGACCCGGACGGCGGTGTCGTACGGCGCGACGCCCGCGGCCAACCGACGGGGATCCTGCACGAGACCGCGGGCGCCCTGGTCGAATCGGCCATCCCGGAGCCGCCTGACGCCGTGGTGGAGCAGTCGCTGGCCAGCGTCGCGCGGCAGTTGGCGGCGCTTGGCCTGACCGGCTGTCACGACCCGGGCGAGCTCAGCGCGGACACCCAGATCGTGCGCGGCCCGTTGTTCTATCGGCGCATGACGGAGGAGGGCCGCCTGCCCATGCGCGTTCACGCGTCCGTTCGCGCCCCGCAGCTCGCGCGCGCCATCGCGCTGGGACTGCGCAGCGGCGAGGGAGATGGCCGGTACACGATGGGCTGGCTGAAGCTCTTCGCCGATGGCTCGCTTGGCTCGCGCAGCGCGGCGCTGCTCGCGCCCTACACCGACGCGGCGACCAACCCGCCGACCGGCGGTCCGAGCGGCATGTTCATCACTTCACGCGAGGAACTGACCGATCTCGCCCGCCACGCCGAGGAGCACGGCCTCGCGGTGCAGATCCACGCCATCGGCGACGCAGCGGCGCGCGCCGTGCTCGACGTCTTCGAGTCGCTCCGCCCGCAGCCAGGCGGCCTGCCGCTGATGCGGCGCATGGAGCACGCCCAGCTGGTCGACCCCATCGACCAGCCGCGCTTCGGCCGGCTGGGCGTGGCCGCGTCGGTCCAACCCGTTCATTTGCGCAGCGACATACCGCAGATCAAGCTCGGCTGGGGGGACCGCGGCGAATACGCGATCCCATTGCGCGGCCTGCTCGATGGCGGCGCGCTCATCCCGTTTGGCACGGACGCGCCGGTCGAGCCGCCCGATCCCTGGCCGGGAATTGCGACCGCGCTTGTGCGCAGGGATCCAGCGGATGATTCGGCCCCGCCAGTCGGTGCTCGGCAGGCGATCGACCTTGCTCGCGCCCTGCGTGCGGCCTGCCTCGATCCGGCGCTGGTCGCCGGCCAGACCGACATAGGACATCTGACACCGGGCGCGCGGGCGGACCTGCTCGTCGTGCCCGCCGCAGGTTTCGGCCAACGAATCGACGCGGCAGCGCTCGCCAACACGCGGCCGCTCGCGACGCTGATCGATGGGCAGGTCGTTCATCGCGCCGCGCGCTTCGACCAATAGCCCAGACGCGGCTCCCTTGCGGCTGCTACTTTTCAGGCGATGAACCGAATTCGACTCGCGCTCGCTCTGACCGCCTTCGCCGCCCTGGCGGCCGCATGCTCCGGTGGCGACCCACAGCCCAGCGGCGATGCCGGCTGTCCACCTGTCCAGGTGAGCGGCCCTGACGGCCAGCCGCTCGATCTTTCCGGCGCGTGGAGCGGTAACGACACCGGGCTCTACTACATCAAGCAGCTCGGCTCGTGCATTTGGTGGTCGGGTTTGTCCAACTTCGATGGCCAGTATCCGGGCCAGGAATGGATCATGACGTTCCGTGGCACCATCGACGCCGACGGCAAGA
This sequence comes from Chloroflexota bacterium, assembly GCA_034666725.1. GTDB lineage: Bacteria > Chloroflexota > Limnocylindria > Limnocylindrales > CSP1-4 > JALYGJ01. The sequence goes on along the minus strand of JAXDLE010000077.1, from coordinate 2,919 downwards.
TCAACGGCGATTTCGTCGACGTGAAGAGCAGCAACCCGGGCAGTGGCACGATGACCATCGAGGCGCGCATCGACCAGGTAAACGGCCAGGGGACCGTGCAGCTGTACCGCATGGCGTCGACCGGGCATGAGATAGGCGTGACCTTCTGGCAACGCGCCCCCGAGCCCGCGCCCACGGAGGTGCCCGCAGTCACCACTCTTCCGAGTGCCGCACCTTCCTGAGCATGACCGCACCGCAAATCACATAAACGCCCGTTGACATGGCGCTCGGCTGGCGCATTATTCGCCCCAGAGGCGCACGGTCACGGGGGAGGTGGCCGTCGGCGTCCACTGGGAGTGGAGGGTTTCAATCTTTATGAACTACAGGGAAATGCTCTTTACGCCAAAGGGCTTCCTGATGGTCGGCGGCGCGGTGCTGCTGGTGCTCGGACTCATCGGTTTCGTCTTCTTGAAGGGCAGCCCGGCGGAATCAGCCTTGGGCTCGTTCTTCTGGCTGGACAATTCCGAGAACTACGCACACCTCGCCCTGGGCATCGTCGCCCTCGCAGCGGTGTATGTGCCCGGCCTCAACACGGCGTTGGCGCCGTACTACCGCTGGATCGTCATCCTCGTCGGCATCATCGCATTGTTCTTCGGCGTGTACGGCTTCATCGCGAATGGCGCCGCGCCCACGAACACCTTCGGCCTCACCAACCTGGAGCTCGGTGACAACCTGCTCCACCTGGTCGTCGCCGGATGGGCGTTCGCAGCGGCGTACGGCTGGATGTCGTCCCGCTCAATGTCCCGCGGCTAGAGAAACAACTGGCGCAAGCCAGACGCCCGGCTCGTCGCAAGGCGGGCCGGGTTTTTCTTTGCTCGCGCTCGGGCGGGCGACCAGCGACCGACGCAGCGAACGGCTAGCGAACGGCCGCCTCGGCGGGGAGCGCCCCGCCCACGACGGCGTAGCACGTGAACAGCGCGACAGTCGCGACGCCGAATGCGCCCAGGACAACCGCGCGCTGCATGGGCATCTCGCGCTCAGCGAGCCGCGCCGAGAGGCCGGGTGCTATCGATGGGACGAGCAGCAGGATCAACGCCAGCTGGAAGCCCGCGAGGTACACGCCCGAATCGCCAACGGCCGGTTGCCCGGCAATGTTGAAGGCCAGCAGGCCGATCGTCGCGATTGCGGTCCCGACGGCGCCGATGACCGCTGCCCACGAAGCACGAGCCGCGAAGTAGAGCTGCGCCCACATCAGCTGGAACATGCCCGCGCCGATCGTGTAGAGGCCCAGCACATGGTCCCGGGCGAACGCCTCGGTCGCGTGTGCGAAAAAGATGGCTGCGGACGCGAGCGCCAGGCTGGCGGCAATGGCCGCGAGTGGGAATACGACGCCCACAACTCGGAAGGACGGGCCGAGATAGCCGCGCCTGTCGAGAACGGTTGCAACGAGGATCGTGCCGATCAGCATCATCGGCAGGATTGCCATCAGCAACATCGATCGGTCATCGTCGACCAACATGGGCCGATTTTGCGCGGGCGCGCCTTACGAGAAGGCCAGAAAATCGAATGCGGGTGGCACCAGCGCCATAGCAGTCAGCAATCCAACGGCCACTACCATGAAGGCGGCCAGGACGAAGGCCTTCTGGACGGGCATCTGCTCCGTCAGCGTCCGCGCGAACCGCTCGCCAAAGAGCGTGGGCAGCATCAGGCCGATGATCCCGATCTCGAACGATGACGCCAGGAGATCCGGGAAGCCCAGCTGCTCCGGCACCCAGGCCTGCGGGCCGATTGGCAACCCGACCGTTCGCGACATCACCCAGACGAGGACGGCACCCAGGTTGACGACGACTGCCAGGGCCGCAACCGAGCGGCGCGGCCACACGAGGTAGACCTGCGCCCAGACCAGCTGGAACCAGCCCAGCGCGAAGAACAGGACGCCGAACAGGACCGCTTCCTCGAGGTGCTCGGTGATCACGGCGAAGTGGATGCCCGCGGCCGCGAGGCTGAAGACCGCGGCGATAACCGCGAGCGGCGTATGCACCGCGACGGTGTGGCCAACTCCGCCAAGCGTGCCCCGCTTGTCGAGCGCCGCGCCAATGACGACTGTCACAACAAAAAGCGCCGGCAGCGCCGGCATGAGGAACATGATCGCCTCGTGGTCGGGCAGCAGTCCCAAGCCACCGTGCGCAAAAACAAACCCCATGACAGTGATCCTACGCGGCCCCGTTTAGAATGGATGACCCGGGCGGCTAGCTCAGCTGGTTAGAGCACTTGCTTGACATGCAAGAGGTCACTGGTTCGAGTCCAGTGTCGCCCACCACTCTCGTCAGTCAGGCCTCAGCCTGTGGCGCCGTCCCCGCCATGGCCGGCCAAGCGGAGACCGATCGTGGTGAGCGCCTGACTGACCGCCGCGTATTGCTCGGGTGGAATGGCCAGGACCTGTGGCTTGTCATCGGGATGCTCGGGCACGAGCACGAGAGTGGCCGGACGCTCGCGCTCGATGTCGAACTGAATTCTGCGCAAGCCTTCGAACGGGATATCAAGGTCCGGCCGATCAGGCCGGCTGACTACCGCCACCCGTCGGTCGGTGACCACAAGGCGCGCCTCCACGGCGAGTGCTTCGACCTGAACCTTTTCGTCACGATCAAGCAGTTGCCCAACGAAATCATCTGTCACAGGATTCAGCCTCGCTAATGACCGCGGGTTCGGCCCGATGAAATAGCGACGCCCTCGGCTGTGTGCCGAAGGCGTCGCCTTTTTGAGCTCGTCAGTCGCCCTGCGAACCGCCCTGCGACCCGCCCTGCGAACCGCCCTGCGACCCGCCCTGCGAACCGCCCTGCGAACCGCCCTGCGACCCGCCCTGCGACCCGCCCTGCGACCCGCCCTGCGAACCGCCCTGCGAACCGCCCTGCGAACCGCCCTGCGACCCGCCCTGCGAAC
>JAXDLE010000076.1:0-16702 GCA_034666725.1 Chloroflexota bacterium | reverse complement strand
TCGCTCGCGTCTCGTCTTTTGGCCGGGCGCCGCCAGCGGCACGGGTGCACCGACTGACCGGCCGGAGCGCATCGCGACCGCCTTTGTTGCCCTTGGCGCGCCGATGATCCACCTCGTCGATCTGGATGGCGCAAAGCAGGGCGTCCCGGTGAATACGGCCGCAATCGCGGCGGTCGCGCGCGACGTCGGCGTGCCGTTGCAGGTGGCGGGCGGCGTCGATGGGCCGCGCCAGATCGAGCTGGCGTTCGCCGCCGGCGCGACGCGCGTCGTGGTGCCGGTATGGATTGCCGCTGAGTCGCTCGAGGGGTTACGCGAGTGCGTACGCGCCGCCGGCGACTGGCTGTCGGTCGGTCTCGACGCCCGTGAGGAGCGACTGCGCGAGTACCCGTGGCCCGGCAACGCGCCGACTTTGGACGAGCTTGCCGGGACGCTCGCCGGTGAGGGTGTGCGGCGCCTCGTCGTGTCGCACTGGACCCTTGGCGACTTACCTAGGCTGGCCGCCATCAAGGCGAGCCACGACATTTCAGTTCAACTCGCCGGCGGCATCAGCGAACCTGCCCAGATCGAGGCCGCGACCGCCGCCGGCATCGACACCCTCATTTTGGGCGAGGCCCTTCTCTCTGGAGCAATCGACTATCAATCAGTCGTGCATGAAAAGGTGATGCTCAATGGCTAAGCGCAAGCACACGACCCAGCGGTCGCGCCTCTATGAGGGCGCCGAGCGACCCGGCTTCACGCGCCGCTCGAACCTGCCGCCGCCATCCTCGCGCCGTTCGTCGTCATGGCTGTGGTTGGCCCTGCGTGGCGTCGGCGTGCTCGCCGTCATCGTGGTGCTGGCCTACGCCGGCGGGTTCATCGGCAAGCCCGGCGCCTCGCCGTCACCGTCGCCGGTCCCCCGGCCCAGCTTCGCCAACCTGGCGCCGCCATCGGCGACGCCGCTAGCCAACCCGCCGTCGACGCCGTCCGGCGATGGGACGACGGCAACCATCGTGACGGACGTCGGCACGGTGGTCTTCGAGCTGTACACCGACTCCGCCCCGGTGGCCACCCAGAACTTCATCAACCTGGCCCAGGTTGGCTACTACGACGGCGTCGTTTTCCACCGGCTGGTGCCCAATTTCATGATCCAGGGGGGCGATCCACTGGGTACGGGCGGCGGTGGACCGGGTTACGGGATCCAGGACGAGCCGATCGTGGGTGCATACAACCGCGGCATCGTGGCCATGGCGCGAACGTCAGCGCCCAACTCGCAGGGCTCACAGTTCTTCATCGTCGTCAAGGACACGCCGTTTCTGGCGCAGGCGGACCCTGGCTACACGATCTTCGGCAACGTGGTCCAGGGCATGGACGTGGTTGACCAGATCGTCAATATGCCCACGGCCAATGACGAGCAGAACGGCATCGGCGGAACCGCGCTCAACCCAGTGATCATGCGCAGCGTGACCATCCAGCGCCCCTGACTGAAACTTTCCACACCAAGTTGCGGAATATTCATTATTCAGGGTGCATAACCCCTTGAGGCACCGCAGGGGGTCAGGTAAACTGACACCGATGTCGCGTTCGCGCGGCATAAGCTGCCCCAGGCGCAAGGTCATGGGTAGGTTGGGTTAGGGTAGCCGGTGCAGCCGGCGTGATAGATGCCCTTGTGGCGTGGCAGGAGCCCAGGAACTTCGGTTGCTGGATCGGCCGGGACAGTGCGGCGGCCCCGTCTTTATAGACGGGGTCGCTTCGTATCTACGGAGCCTTCCCAGAGTCCTACTGCGTGCGTTGCCGCAGTCGCGGGCCTCGCTTACGTACACGAGTACGCGCGCTCAACCCTTCTCCATCGGCGCCTTCGCAGCCAGCCTCTGGTCGGTTCCTGAGGTCTCGCGTCTCGCCCGGGACGCGCTGATAACCTCAATGGGCGTGCGCCCGTAGCTCAGCGGATAGAGCGTCTGCCTCCGGAGCAGAAGGCCGTGGGTTCGAGTCCCGCCGGGCGCGCCACTCACTGTTGATCGCCGGCGCGGATCGCGCGTGTGCGCGGCGTCAGCCGGGGCGTCAGCCGCGCAGGGTCCCTTGTCGAAGCACGGCCAGCAGGCCGGTCGCGCCGAGTGGCTTGCTGAAGAAGAAGCCCTGGCCATAGCGGCAGCCGAGCTCGGCGAGGCGCCATGCCTGCTCGCGCGACTCGACGCCCTTGGCGACGACCTCGACACCGCGCACGTCGGCGAGGTTGATGAGTGACAGCGCGAACGCCTGTTCCTGCGCCGGCCCGTCGATCGCGGCCACGAACTCGCGCGCGAGCTTGACCTGGTCGACCTGCAGCGCCTTGAGGTCGGCGATGGACGTGGCCACGCCGAAGTCATCGAGGACGAGGCGGACGCCGGCGTCGCGCAGCACGTTGAGGGCCGCTCCGATGACGGGCATCTCGGCCGCCACGGCGCCGGTCAGCTCGATCATCAGCTGGCGTGGCTGGAGGCCGGAGCCGGCAAGGAGGCTGAGCATCTGCGCCGCGGCATCGGGTGCGCGCAGCTGGCTGGGCGCGACGTTGACGCTGACCACGCCGGGCCGATCGTTTGAGCGCGGCCAGGTCGCGGCGGCGCGCGTCGCCTGGTCGAGCACGAACGTGCCAATGCCGTCGAGCAGCCCGGCTTCCTCAGCCACGGCCACGAATTCACCCGGCGCGACAGTGCCGCGGCGCGGGTGGCGCCAGCGCACGAGCGCCTCGGCACCAACAACCGTGCCGCCGCCCAGTCGGACGACAGGCTGGAATTCGAGCCGGAACTCGCCGCGCTCGATTGCGCCCACCAGGTCCTGGCGGAGCTCGTCAACGCCCCCAGGTTGCCTCGCCATGACTAAACCATAACTCGCGACCATGTCAGTGGCTTTGTACGATGCCGGGCACACCGTTCGATATAGGAGATTTGGTTGGCGGTCCCCTCCGAGCGCGGCGAGCTGCCGTGGTGGTCAAAGAGCCGCGTCCAGCGCAAACGCTCGCTGAACACCGACCGAATCCTCGAGGCCGGCATGGCCCTGCTTGATCGCGACGGCATCGAGGGACTGTCCATGCGCCGGTTGGGCGCGGAGCTCGGCTCTGGGGCGACGTCGGTCTACTGGCACGTGCCCAACAAGGAGGCACTGCTCGATCTCATCGTCGATCGGCTGATGGAGGAGGCCAACGCGGTAATGCGCCACGATCCGGGCGTGACCTGGCGGGCCGAGCTCGCCGCCCATGCCCTGGGGCTGCGTGTCGTGCTTGAGCGCCACGCGGCTGCGCCCGCCCTCCTGTCAACACGTGCGCCAGTGGGGCCCGAGGGTTTGCGGTTCATGGAAGGCGTCATGAGCGCGCTCGCTGAGGCCGGGTTCGGCGGCCGTCAGCGGGCCCTCGCCTATGCGGCGCTGACCGGCTTCACGATCGGCCAGGTCATGCTCGAGCGAAGAAAGGCCCCGAACAGCCCCGTCGGCCGACCACCTGTGGGCAACCAGCTGCAACGCCTGGGTGTCCTGCTGCAAGGCGTGCCGCGCGGTCGATTTCCGGCCGTGTTCGAGAGCGCGGCGGACCTCGCCGAGCTGAGCGACGGCGAGGCATTTGAGTATGGGCTTCAGCGCATGCTCGACGGGCTCGAGGCCGAGCTCGGCCCGGTCAACCCGCGCCGGCGCGCGTTCTGATCTCAACGCGGGCGGCCGCGAATACGTCGTCGAGCATTTCTGGAGTAAGGCGCCCAGTGAAGGTGTTCTGCTGGCTCGGGTGGAACGAGCCGATCAGCAGATAGCGGCCGACCTCGGCTCGCGCGCCGTGGCCGAAGCGTGGGCGCGGGCGCGTCCCCAGTCCGTTCGCAGACAGCGCGCGGAAGACGCCGTCCCACGCGAACGCACCCAGGCACACGATCACGCGCAGGAGCTCGAGCGCCGCGATCTGGCCGGCTAGATAAGGCAGGCAGTTGTCACGCTCGGTCGGGGTCGGCTTGTTGGCCGGCGGCGCGCAACGGTTGACCGCGGCGATATACGCGTCGGAGAGACGCAGGCCGTCGTCGCGCGCCACGGACGTGGCCTGGTTGGCAAAGCCCGCGCGATGCAGCGCCGCGAACAGGAAATCGCCCGAGCGATCGCCTGTGAACATGCGCCCGGTCCTGTTGCCGCCGTGCGCGGCCGGCGCCAGACCCACGACGAGCACCCGCGCGGCTGGGTCGCCGAAGCCCGGTAGCGGCCGCGCCCAATAGCTCTGGCCCGCATAGCGCGCCGGCGGGTTGCGCGCCGCCTCCTCGCGCCACGCGACCAGCCTTGGGCAGCGCCGACATTCGACGATCATCGAATTGATCTCGTCGAGCCCCATCAACGAACGGCGCCGGCGGTCGCTCCACTTAGCAGGCTCGACAGCTGCGCCCGGTTCTCGACCGACCTGAAGTCGTGCAAAGGGTTCGAGACGAGCAGCGTCTCGACCGCGGGCCGGCCGGTGTCGCGAACGTACACCGCCGGGTGAATATCGCCGAGGTCGTCGGTTTCGACCGCGATCGCAACTGCGGCCGGCCCCTCCTCGTCGACGAACTGGGCGAGGGACACGACGCCCTCGTCGCGGATGCCCGTTCCAGTGTCGAGCGAGAACGCGCGGGCGAGGTACGACTTCTGGTTCCACAGCTCGGGCGCGCGGGTGGCCTCGGCGAGCAGCAGGTCGATCAGCGCCTCTGGCTTGACTTCGGCTTTCGGCAGCTCGACGCCGAAGTGGGTGGCGGCGAGGTGGCGGACCATCGTCCGGGCGTTGTAGCGCGCGCCATGAACCGCGCCCGAGTTAGCCGGCAGGCCGTACTTCTTCATGCCGCCCACGCCCTGGCCGATGCTGCCAGCGAAATAGATGCCCGGCACGGTCGCGCTCTCGTAGTAGTTGGTCATGGCCGGCAGGCCGGTGCGGCCAAATACGGCGACGCCCAGATCAGGCAGGTCGCGCAGCGGACACGTGAAGCCCGTCGCGGCGATCACCTCGTCCGCCTCGACGCTCAACTCGGCGCCGTTCTCGGACCGGATGCAGACGACGCGGAAGCCGGCGCTGGGTGCGCGCTCAATACGCTCGATCGACGCGTTCAGAAGAAACACCCCGCCACCCAGGTTCTGGTCCTCGATCGGCAACACGTAGCGCGCCCGGACGCCGAGCAGCGAATGAGTGTTGACGCTCAGCTTGGCCGGCCGCGGCGAGGCGAGGACGATGCGCTGAGCCCACTGGAGCAGGCCGGTTGCGAGCTCGAAGCCGGAGTTCTCCTTGCCCACGATGAACAGGCGTTTGCCGGCATACGTCTCGGCTGCGCGCGTGTCGACGTAGTGTGCGACGAGGTCGAAGCCGGGTATATCGGGCAGGTAGGGCTGAGCGACGCCCACCGCAAAGATCGCGGCCTGGCAGCGGTACTCGCCGTCGGGCGTCGCGAGCACGAAGCGCTCGCCATCGCGCCGCGTCCCTTCCCAGCTGCAGTCGTATCGGACCGCCAATCCGGCGCGCTCGACGAATGCGGCGAGGTTGGCCTCCATCTCCGGCCGCGACGGGAACGACGAGGTGCCGTCCATCAGCGTCGGCATGATCGCCCGCGCCCCGGGCTCATCAGCCAGGAGCGAGTTCCAGTCGTACCACTCGTAGAAGCGGTCGTCGCGCGCCACCGGCGCATATGGCTTGGTCCACGACAGGAGCCGCTGGAAGAACGGGAAGCGGCGGAACATGCCACCGGGCGAGGGATCGGCCGAGATGACCGCGTGCTCGATCCCCAGCGACTTGAGGAAGTACGAGGCCTGGATGCCGCCCGGCCCGCTGCCGACGACGACTACCGGGTAGTCGCCGGGGGGGAACGGGCGCTGGTCTAGCTCCGCCATCGACTTGCGTTACGCAGACGCAGGGCGACCGCCTTGAGCATCCGATACATGACCTGGGGGTGGTCGCGCAGGAAGCCCTCGAGCTCGGGCCCGCCCAGGTGCAGCACGTGCAGCTGGCGCATCGTCACGATGTCGGCCACCGGCGGCTCGCCGAGCAGGATCGACATCTCGCCGAAGAAGTCGCCCTTGGCCAATCGGGCGCGCTCCTCGCCATCGATCTTGACCGCCACTTCGCCGTCGAGAATCACGTAGAAGCCTGTGCCGGTGAAGCCCTGGCGCAGGATGCGCTGGCCGACCGGGAAAGATTCCTCGGTCATTTTGTGGGCGACCTGCTCCAGCTGCGGCCGCGTCAGGTCGGCGAAGAGCGTCAGGCTCGACAGCATGTCGACCAGTTCCTGCTGGGTCATCGCCACGGTTTCGTCGTCCTCACTCGGGGCTAGTGGCCGTGCTGCTCGCCGGCGAGCCGGATGCGCGTCACCAGGCCCTTGATCATGTTCAGGCTGAGCTGCGGGTCGCTCTCCAGCAGCGAGAGGAGATCCCACGAGGCGAGCGCCAGCACCTCGGTTGGCTCGGCGGCCTGGACGCTGGCGTTGCGCGGGTGCTGGTCGATCACCGACAGCTCACCAAAGAACTCGCCCTTACCCAGGCGGACCAGCTCGTCCGAGCCGCGCAGCACCTTGACCGAGCCGGACAGGATTACGTACAGGCCGGTCCCGACCTGGCCCTGGCGGGCGACGAACTGTCCCTCGGTGAATTCCTGCTCGCCCGTTACCGCGGCGAGGCGCTCCATTGACTCAGCGCTGATGCCCGCGAAGAGCGGCACTCCAGCGAGCGCGCTGGCCTTGTCCTGGGTGCTCAGTGACATCGGCCGCACGATATCAGTCGCCGCTGTGGCCACCCGAACGGATGGAGAACCCGCGCAGGTCACCGATCGACGGGAGATGGTTGGCCTCGACGCGCTCCACTTTGGCGCCCGATGGACCGGCCTTGAGGTGCTTCAGAAGCTGCTCCAGTGCCTGCGGGTTGCCCTCGGCAACGACGCGGACGCTGCCATCCGGTTCATTTGCCGTCCAGCCGTTCAAGCCGAGCTGCGACGCCCGACGAACTACGAACCACCGAAAGCCGACGCCCTGCACATGGCCACGGACGACTGCTTCCAGGCGCTGGGTTTCGGGTCGCTGCGCCGCCGGCCGGTCGGTCACGCCGCGCGGCGGCTTCGTGGCCAGGCCAGCAGCAACGCGTCGACCGCCAGCTCAGGGTTGGCATAGGCGTCGAGCGCCCGGCTCACCGCTTCCAGGCGGTCAAGGAACCCCGCGGCCTGCGCGGGATCAACGGTCGTGCCTGCGCTGGCGAGTTCGTCGAGCAGCTCATGCTGGCGCAATTCGCGGGCACCGCCACGAGTGGCCACGGCGAGGTCGCGCGCCACATCGCGCCAGACCGCCAGAAGCTGGGCTGCGGCAGCCCGGCGTTCCGCGGGACTGACCTTTGTCGCGGACCCGGACGCGCGGCGCGGCGGCGGTTCCTCGTCAGTGGCGCGGCGGGCGGTGGCGCGCAGCAATTCGGCGGCATCGGCGAGCAGCTCCGGTGGCGCCGCCAGACGGCGCCGTCTTTCCGCGCCCAGGAGATCGAGCAGGGCGGCGGCCAGGCGCGACTGGACAACGGTTGCCTCAGGTTGCATGGCGAGGGCCATGGCGACACCCGGGCGGCCACTGGCGAGTCGCGCCAGCGCCGCTGCTCGCGACGCATCGGCCAGCCCATGCTCGGCCAGCAATTCGGCGATCGGCTCCCCTGCCACCGGGCCCAGGCGCACGCGGGCGCAGCGGCTGATGACGGTGGGCAGCAGGCCGGCCGAGTCATCGGCCGCCAGGATGAGCGTGACCCGCGCCGGCGGTTCCTCGAGCGTCTTGAGTAGCGCGTTCTGGGCGTCGATGTTCATCCGCTGCGCGCTCTCGATGATCGCCACGCGAAAGCGTCCTTCGAGCGGCAGCAGCGCCAGGTCAGACGTCAAACCCTGGATCTGCGCCACACGGATCTGCTGGCCGGCACCCTCCGGGGCGAGGCGATGGAGATCGGGGTGATTTCCGTGGGCCACCTTGTGGCACGCGGCGCACTCGCCGCACGGTCGATCAGCAGGCTCAGGCCGCAGGCAAAGCAGACCCGCGGCCAGGTCCATTGCGAGCGTCGTCTTGCCGACGCCGGTCGGTCCGACGAGCAGCAATGCGTGCGGTGGCCGCTCGCTCTCAACCGCGCGCCGGACCAGCCCCAGGGCTGCCGGCTGTCCGCGGGTCAGGTAGAGGCCCACGTCCCTGGGCTCAGCCCTCCGTCGCTTCGGAGGGCGTCTCGGCTGCCGGCTCGCTGTCGGCCTGCGTCTTGCGCCGCGTCACCGGCTTCTTGGGCGCGGCCTCGCCATCCGCGGCCGTAGCGGCCTTGCGGGTGCGCGGCGTTGCCGACTTGGTCGCTGCGGCCCTGGTCGTCCGCGCCCGCGTTGTCTTGGCCGGTGCCGCATTGGCATCCGTGGGCGCATCAGCGCTTGCGCCTTCGGCCGGCTCGGCCTTGGTTGTGCGGGCTCGACGCACCGGCTTGGCCTCACCGGCCAAATCGGCTGCCGCGGACCCGAATGACGGGACCGGCGACGGCATCTCGCTCATAGGCGCCACGGGCGCGGCAGCCGCGACAGGCGCCACGGGCCCCTTGCGCGACAGCTCTGCCCGGAGCATCTCCTCGAGCTCGGGCGGCACCTCGGACCACGGCTCGCTCGACGAGCGTGCCTCGTCGTAGCGCGGCCGGTCGTCCATTCGCGGCGCCCGCGTGGGCCGGCTGCCGCCGCTGCCCTGGCCCATGGGTCGGCCACCGCGACCACGGTCACGACTGCCACCTGTTGGGCGCGAGCTGGTGCCACCGAACGACGGCTGCGGCGCACCGCGGGTGCCGAAGCGCTCACGGTCGAGTGCCGCCTGGTACGTCGAGCGACCGCGTGCCGGCGGGCGGGCACCGGTCCGACCACCCGGCCGCGCGCCGCCGCGTTGGCGTCGCTCGGCAAGCAAGTATTCGGGCACCTCGGGCTCTTCCAGGTCCTCATCCTCGGAGACTTCGCCACTCAGCGAATCGACCGCAGGCGAGCCCGAAGTCGGCACGCCGATCTGGCTGTCCCAGACCGAGCCGAACGTGTGATGGGGCAGGTTCGCGGGCTGCGGCTCGTCGAATTCTTCGTCGTCCTCGCCCTCGCCACCCTCGCCTGCGGCCACCGCCTCGAGCGGCTGACCGGCCTCATTGGTTTGTCGGCCACGTCCGCGACCGCGACCTCCGCGGCGGCGGCGCCGGCGGCGCCCATCTTCGGTCAGGCCGTCGCCCGCGTCGCCCGCGTCGCCACCGACGCCAGCCTCGAGCGCATCCTCTGGCTCAATCTCGGCCTCTTCACCGGCACCGGCACCGCGCGCGAGGCGCTCGCCGGGCATGGCAACCACGTTGGCCGCCCCCGCGCCTTCAACGGCGGCAGCCGCTGGAACGGCCGCGACAGCCGCGACCGGCGTGCGCTGGCGCTCCTCGGCCGCGCGCCCGCGGCGGCGGCGCGGCGCGCCCTCTGTTTCCTTCTCGGGCACTTCCGTCATGGACAGGTCGCCCTCGGCGGCCACACGGCGGCCGCTGCGCACGGAACCCTTCTCGACGCGCGCCACCTGGGCAATGTCGGTGAACATGTCGGCCACGTCGATCAGGTCGGACGACGTGTTCCCGCGGAAGCTGATGACCTCGACGCGCACGCCCATCTCCTGGACGGCGCGGATGGCGCTCGCGAAATCGCCGTCACCGGACACGACCACGGCGATATCGAGATTGCGCGCCGTCTTCATCAGGTCGACGACGAGCTCGATGTCAAGGTTGGCCTTGATGCGGCCGTCGCCGTACTTGCGGATGTCCTTGCTGATGACCTTGTAGCCACTCCGTGCCAGGAAGGAGTGGAACTGGCGCTGGTTGTCGTTTTCCGGGTCGAGCCCGGTGTAGGCGTAGGCACGCACGAAATCGCGCCCCGCAGTGGCCGCCTTAAGGAGCGTCACGTAGTCGATATCGACTCCCGCTGCCTTGGCGGCGTAGAAGATGTTCGCGACGTCCACAAAGACGGCGACGTTCTTGCTCACGCAGTTCTCCTGTGTTGTATTGCGCGCCGGTTAAGGCGCGATGGCCGCGATTTCGCGGCCGGTCACCAGGTCAGCGCCGCGGCCCGTGCGAGCGGGCAGCGCAGACGCGGACCGGTTTCACTGAAACCCGCCCCTTCCCAGCGCGACAACATGGCGGCATCTTCGGGCGGCTCGCTTTCGAGTGCCACGCAGCCTTTGTTGCGCGCCGTGCGGATCGCTTCGCCGAGCAGCGCCTCGACCACGCCATCGAGCTCGTGACCGGGCTCAACCGCGAGGAGGTCGATGCTGCCCACCAGGCCGCCGGCAGTAACCGATGGCCGCAGCGCGAGGACCGCCGTGCCAACGACCATGCGGCCATCGAGCGCGACGATCAACGATCCGTTCGGCAGGTAGATCATTTGACGCAGGACATCAGCGGCGTCAGCCAAGCGGCTGAGCGTCCAGCGTGAATCGGCTCGCTCGATCAGACCGGTGATCCGATCGATATCGGTCAACCGCGCTTCGCGTACCTGGAGATCCACGCTCGCCAAGGTCCCTCGTCTGGCTCAGGCGCCCCGCGTGGGGTGCCCGGGACGTCTCATCAAACCGGTAGATCCGGCCGCCGCTCGAGCGCGCCGCTCCGGGACGTGCAGGTTGCCACCTTGCGGCGGCCCTGTCGATACGCTCCGGGGCGCATTCAAACGTCTGTTGCAAACGAGACGTTGCGGCTATGATACGGCATCGCGTCAGCGGGTTAGCCGTCTGCGCCCTTATGTATGGTCACCCATAGGGTCGAGACGCGGTCAATCGAGCGGTTCCGCTAACCAATCCATTACGGGCTCGATGGCCGCAAAATCTCAACCCGGACCTGCCAAGGGACGATGGCTCCGCAGGTGCGGAGGAGGACAAACAAATCTTGAGGAGGAACCTAGGGCTTATGAAGCTCCGATATTCAGGCACGCTGGCTATCACGGCGATGATCGCCGTAGCCTGCGGCACGGGCGGCGCATCGCCGACACCGGCAGTAACAGCTCCGCCGAGCGCCAGCGCTGCGCCGTCCGCGACGGCGGGTGCGACCGCGACTCCTGGTGGTTCGGCCATCAGCTCAGTCAAGATCGGCATCGAGCTCCCGCTTTCGGGCGGCGAGGTCGCGAACGGCGAGCCGACTAAGAACGGCATCCTGCTCGCGATCGCGCAGTGGAACGAAGGCGATCACGCCTACACGGTTTCGGACAACACGCAGGACGACGCGCTCAACGGCGTGCACGACCCGCAGACCGGTGCCGCGAACATGGGCACCCTCGTCGCTGATGCAGAGGTTGTCGGCGTTGTCGGCCCGTTCAACTCGAACGTCGCCCGCGCCGAGATTCCGGTATCCAACGAGGCCGGCCTGGTTCAGTGCAGCCCGTCGAACACGGGTACTGACCTGACCAAGGAAGGCTCTGAGGCCTACCGCTTCAACGGCCAGGACGAGCGCAACTACATCCGCGTGGCCACCCCGGACGACATCCAGGGCCCGGCAGGCGCGCAGTACGCGTACAACGACCTGGGCAAGACCAAGGCGCTGATCATCGACGACACCGAGGCATTCGGCGTCGGCGTGGCCAACACCTTTGGTGAAGAGTTCACGACGCTCGGCGGGACCATCACGGCCCGCGAAGGCAACGACTTCGACGTCAGCCAGAGCTTCACGGCCATCCTGACCGCGAACCAGGGCAACTTCGACGTCGTCTACTTCGGTGGCACGCAGGTCACCGGTGGTGGCCAGCTGCGCCGCGACATGGGCTCAGCGGGCATGCTCGAGATCCCGCTCGTCGGTCCTGACGGCATCGCGGACCTTGGCGACGTCGGCAATGAGGGCGCGTTCCTCACGCTGGCTGGCCAGGAGAACGGTGCCAATGTCTTCGGCACGGTTGCCGGCATCCACGACATCCCCGATCCGCAGGCGTTCGCTGACGCTTACGCGGCGGCCTACGACGGCGATGCCCCTGGCGCCTACAGCGCGCTCGCGTATGCGTGCACGCAGGTTCTGCTCCAGGCCATCGACGCCAACATCGGCACTGCGGCCGACCTCGCGGCTCTCCGCGATGCAGTCCGCACGTCGGTGTTCGCCGGCGACGAGTGGGACACCGTGCTCGGCACGATCCACTTCGACGAGAACGGCGACTCCAGCCAGAAGTTCATCTCGTTCTACAAGACGCGCGATGACGGCTCAGGCTGGGACTTCGACAAGCAGCAGGACTTCGGGGTCTAACCACCACCTAGTCAGTTGCAGGCAGCCGGGGAGTTCCATCTGGGGCTCCCCGGCTGTCCTTTAATCAGCGCCAAACGTCACGAGCGAGGAAGATGTCCGAGCAACTGATCGCGACGCTCACCGGGCAGTTCTTCAATGCGCTCACGCTGGGCGGCATCTACGCCCTCATCGCCCTGGGCTACACGATGGTCTACGGGATCATCGAGCTCATCAACTTCGCTCACGGCGACATCTTCACCGTCGGCGCATTCTTCGGACTGACGTTCCTGAGCTTCCTCGGCTTCTCGGGCGCCATCCGTGATCCGCTCACCTTCGCCCTCGTTCTCACTGCGACGTTCCTGTTCGTCATGCCCACGCTGGGTCTTGTCGGCGTCGCGATAGAACGGTTCGCGTACCGACCCTTGCGTAACGCGCCCAGACTCGCGCCGTTGCTGACGGCGATCGGGGTCTCGTTCATCCTCGAGAACGCCCTTTACATCTGGCGCGGCCCGTCGCCCCAGCAGTTCCCGCAGCTGCTGAGCGCGCAGGTGCGCTTCAACATCTTCGGCGCATCGGTCAGCTGGATCACCATCCTGATCTTCGTCATCACGGTCGTCCTGCTCGTGGCACTGCAGCTCTTCGTCTCACGCACTCGCATGGGCCGCGCGATGCGCTCGACCGCGCAGGACCGCGAAGCGGCGCAGCTGATGGGCGTGAACATCAACACAACGATCGCCGTGACCTTCTTCCTGGGCTCCGCGCTCGCAGGCGCAGGCGGCATCGTCTACGGCCTGTACTTCGGGACGATCGCCTTCAACACCGGCTTCTCGGCCGGCCTGAAGGCCTTCACCGCGGCGGTCCTCGGTGGCATCGGCAACATCACCGGCGCCGTGCTCGGTGGCTTCATCATCGGCTTCATCGAGGTCATCAGCGCCCAGCTCAGCATCTCGCGCTGGTCCGAGGCGTTGGTCTTCGGCGTCTTGATCATCGTGCTGGTGTTCCGGCCGTCGGGCCTGCTCGGCCAGCCCATCGGAGAGCGCGCATGACGACCGCGACCGCAGGCAAGGCACCCAGCCAGTCGCCGCGCGCCCGGTTGCGCGCATTCTTTGGCCGCCACCGCTCCATCTCGATCCTCGTGGGCATGAGCATCATCACGCCCATCCTCCCGCTGCTAGTGACGCTGCCGCCACTCAATGGCTTCAACGCGCAGAACGTCTGGATCGACGCATTCGCGACGGCCGGCATCTACGTCCTGCTGGCGCTGGGCCTGAACGTCGTGGTCGGGCTGGCTGGCCTGCTCGACCTGGGCTATGCCGCGTTCTTTGCAATCGGCGCGTACACGTACGCCTTCGGCGCTTCGGGCTTTACCGACCTGCACATCCCATTCTGGCCAATGCTGCTCGTCGGGGCTTTCGTTGCCGCTGTCTTCGGGCTCCTGCTCGGCGCGCCAACGCTGCGCCTGCGCGGCGACTACCTGGCGATCGTGACGCTCGGCTTCGGCGAGATCGTGCCGGTCGTCTTTCGCAACGCCGATTTCCGCCTACAGGGCGGGCCCAACCTGACCAATGGCACCAACGGCATCGCGGCCATCGACCGCCCCAGCCTGCCGCCCATCAACATCGGCGACTTCCACTTCAACTTCTTATTCAGCTCGCAGTTCCCGCTCATGTACTACATCGTCATGGCGGTGATCATCGCCTTCAGCCTCATCCTCGTTTACCGCCTGCAGGACTCGCGCCTCGGTCGTGCCTGGCAGGCCATTCGCGAGGACGAGCTGGCCGCGGCGAGCAACGGCGTGAACACGGTCACGACGAAGCTCCTGGCATTCGCGCTGGGTGCCACAACGTCTGGTCTGGCCGGCGTCTTCAGCGCCTCCAAGCTGGTGTTTGTGAGCCCTGATCAGTTCGGCTTCACGGTGTCGTTCACGATCCTCGCGATGGTCGTGCTGGGCGGCATGGGCAACGCGGTGGGCGTGGCGATCGGCGCCTTCATCATCTACCTCACCCAGTCCGTGTTGCTCCACCAGCTGACCAATTTCCTGCAGCCCATGAATATCCCGATCCTGTCCGACATCGACTTCAGCAAGTACAACCTCCTGCTCTACGGCATCGCCCTCGTGGCGATGATGCTGCTCAGACCGCAGGGGCTCTTCCCTAGTCGCCAGAGAGCGCGCGAGCTGCACACGGCGGAGGGTGTGGACTCACTGGAGGCCTCCCCGGAAGGCATCGACGCCCAGGGCGGCCTGGCATGAGCGACGACCCAAACATGGCGACTGAGCCCGATGAGCTGGGTGTCCCAGTCATCCCCGAGCCTGAACCCATCAGCGAGGACGTCGCGGCCAAGGAAGCGGCCAGCACGGACGTGCTGCTTCGAGCACACGCTGTCACGAAGCGTTTCGGCGGCCTCATAGCGGTCCGCGAGGCCGAGCTGGTGATCCACAAGGGCGCGATCGTGAGCCTCATCGGACCAAACGGCGCTGGCAAGACGACGTTCTTCAACATGGTCGCCGGCATCCTGGATCCGACTTCGGGCGAGATCTTCTTCCGGGGCCGGAAGATGGTTGCGCGGCCGGTACGCGCCTTCCTGGAGCCCTTCTTCTGGTTTATCCCGGCACTGGTCGTCCTCGTGCTCGGATTCGTGCTGGGCTCAGTGCTCGGCGCCGCGGCCATCGAGATTGCGATCCTGCTCGCCGTTTTCTCGTTGGTGATGACGCTGCTTTTGGCGATCGTCCGGCCCGTCTGGTACGTCCGCCTGCTGACACGGTTGGGCATCTTCCGCAGCGCGCGGCCCAATGACATGGTCGAGGCCGGCGTCGGCCGAACCTTCCAGAACATCCGCCTCTTCCAGAACATGACTGCGCTCGACAATGTTCTCGTCGGCATGCATTCGCGGCTCAAGTCGAACCTGCTCGACGCATTGCTCTCGACGCCGAGGCGTGCGCGCGAGGAAGTCACTGCCCGCGCCAAGGCGAATGAGCTCCTCACGCTTGTCGGTTTGCCCGGGAAGGGCGATGTCGTTGCGCGCAATCTGCCCTACGGCGACCAACGCCGGCTCGAGCTGGCGCGCGCGGTGGCGAGCGAGCCGGTGATGTTGCTGCTTGACGAGCCGACCGCCGGCATGAACCCGTCCGAGACGGCCCAGATGACCAAGCTGATCGGCCGGCTGCGTTCAGAGCTCGGACTCACCGTGCTCCTCATCGAGCACGACATGCATGTCGTCATGGGCATCAGCGATCGCATCACGGTGCTCGATCACGGCGAGCGCATCGCCGAGGGCACGCCCGAAGAGGTGCGCCGCGATCCCAAGGTCATCGAGGCCTACCTCGGAGCGCCGGCCTCATGACGGCCGAATCCGCGACGCACTCCAATGGCGCCATGTTGACGCTCAAGGGGGTGCATACGAACTACGGCCGCATTCGCGCCCTGCAGGGGATCGACCTTTATGTCGACCGGGGCGAGATCGTCACGCTGATCGGCGCCAACGGCGCGGGCAAGACGACGACGCTCAAGACGATCTCCGGCCTGCTCCACCCGCGTGAGGGCACAGTCACATTCGATGGCGAGGACATCTCGAACACGCCCGCCCACACTCTCGTGAAGCGCGGTATCGGCCACGCGCCTGAGGGCAGGCGCATTTTCTCGCGGCTGACCGTCCACGAGAATCTCCAGATGGGCGGCTTCACCCGGACTGCGGCCGAGCGGCGCGAGGATCAGGAGCGCGTCATCACGCTGTTCCCGCGTCTCAAGGAGCGCCTCACCCAGAAGGGCGGCACCCTATCGGGCGGTGAGCAGCAGATGCTTGCGATCGGTCGCGCGCTGATGTCACGGCCGCGCCTGCTGCTGCTCGACGAGCCTTCGCTGGGTCTCGCCCCGATCCTGGTGAAGCAGATCTTCGACATCATTCGCGAAATCAATACCCAGGGGACAACAATCCTCCTGGTGGAGCAGAATGCGCTCCAGGCACTCGGAGTAGCCAACCGGGGCTACGTGCTGCAGACCGGCAAGGTGTCGCTCGCGGACACGGCTGCCGGGCTGGCGCAGAACGAGGACGTACGTCGTGTCTACCTGGGGGAGATCTAACCCCGAGATCCCGACTCAGGAGCCGCAACCGTTGCGGCTCGAAAAGGTCGGCGGCCGCGCTTTCGGCTCACGGGTGATCACGTTCGGCGCGATTGCGGTGCTGCTCGTGGGCCTGCTGCTGCTCAAGCCATGGGCGAACGGGCCCACTCAGCCGACCCAGGCGCTGCCGACCGATGTCGCCGTGGTGGCCACACCTACGCCCGGACCCACCCCTGCCCCGACCGTCGATCCCATGGTGCTGGCCGTGCTGCGCCGCCAGTGCCAGTCGCCCACCGACTGGCGCATGGTGACGGCGGAAACAAGCGCGACCCGCCAGACGCGGACCATGTATGCCGCCTATCCCGACTTCTCGAACGGCCCGACCGATGCGTCGCTGCCGCTGAGCCACCTCTACGCGGCCGCGTTGCGCGCGGTCGGGGTTTGCGTGCCGCGCTCAGATGATTCGGTTGTAG
>JAXDLE010000075.1:0-6710 GCA_034666725.1 Chloroflexota bacterium | reverse complement strand
GTCTGGCGCCAGGACTACGAGCGCGGCAAGCCGACGAACTCGGTGCACGCCCTGGGTCCGAGCAACGGCCAGACCGGGACAATGACCTCGTTCAAACCGGACGCGCTCGTGTTCGAGACGCTCGAATGGAGCTTCGAGACGGTCGAGCAGCGGTTGCGCGAGTCGGCGTACCTCAACAAGGGCCTGTGGATCAAGTTCATCGACGAGCGGCCCACGCCTGCGCGCGAGAAGAGCTTCTACTTCGAGGGCGGCCTCGTTTCGTTCGTGCGCCACCTCAACCGCGGCCGCGACGTGCTCCACCCGCGGCCCATCTACGCCGAGCGGCGCGACGGCAAGACCCAGGTCGAGGTCGCGATCCAGTACAACGACGCCTACAGCGAGAGCGTCTTCGCGTTCGCCAACAACATCAACACCGTCGACGGCGGCACGCACGTGACCGGCTTCCGCGCGGCGCTCACCGGCTCGCTTAACGACTACGCGCGCAAGAACGCGATCCTCAAGGACAACGACGCCAACCTGTCGGGCGACGATGTGCGCGAGGGCCTGACGGCGGTCATCAGCGTGAAGCTGACCGATCCCCAGTTCGAAGGCCAGACGAAGGCCAAGCTGGGCAACGCCGAGGTCAAGGGCCAGGTCCAGGCGGCCGTGACCGAGGGCATCAACCAGTACCTCGAAGAGAACCCGCAGGACGCGCGGCGGATCATCGAGAAGTCGCTCCTCGCCGCCCGCGCACGAGACGCGGCCCGGAAGGCGCGCGATCTCGTCATCCGCAAGAGCGCCCTGGAGGGGAGTGCCCTGCCGGGCAAGCTGGCCGACTGCCAGGAGCGCGACCCCGCGCGGAGCGAGCTCTTCATCGTGGAGGGCGACTCGGCCGGTGGCTCGGCCAAGCAGGGCCGCGACCGTCACTTTCAGGCCGTGCTGCCGATGTTCGGCAAGATGCTCAACGTCGAGAAGGCGCGCATCGACAAGGTGCTTTCGAGCGAGAAGATCCGGCCGCTGATCATTGCCCTGGGCGCGGGCATCGGCGAGACGTTCGATCTTGCGAAGCTGCGCTACCACAAGGTCATCCTGCTGGCCGATGCCGACGTGGACGGCGCGCACATCCGGACGCTGCTGATGACGTTCTTCTACCGACACATGCCCCAGGTCATCGAAAACGGCCACCTCTACTTCGCCCAGCCGCCGCTGTTCCGCGTCAGCACGGGCAAGGTGACGCGTTACGCGAAGGACGAGGCGGACCGGGAGCGCGTCGTCAAGGAATTCAAGGCAAAGAACCTCTCCATCCAGCGCTTTAAGGGCCTGGGCGAGATGAACGCCGATCAGCTGTGGGAGACGACCATGAGCCCACAGTCACGCACGCTGCTGCGGGCTGACATCGAGGACGCCGCGGAAGCGGATCGCATCTTCAGCACGCTGATGGGCGAGAAGGTCGAGCCGCGCCGCGACTTCATCAAAGCGAGAGCCCGGCAAGTGCAAAACCTCGATGTGTAGAGGCGGAGCAAGCGCTTCGCGCGCAGCAGCGGCAGCTGCGGAGCAAGGCGGAGCAAGCGACGTTCGAAGATCAGCGGAACGCTGGGACGCGAACGGTTCGCGCGCAGCAGCGGCAGCTGCGGAGCAAGGCAGTTGACGTCTGAAACCAGCCTGCGCGCGCAGGCGCTGGTTGCCGAACGTCTGCCCCAGGCGCGCGGTCTGGGCGAGACGTTGGGCGAGCTCGTCGATCAGCCCGAGGAGTTCGTCGCGGTCGCGCGCGAGGGCCTGACGGCACTCGCCGATTCGGCATACGCCACCGAACAGGACCGCGTCACACCAGGCCAGGGCGCCATCTTCGGAGTCCGCAACCCATTGCTCGCGGCCATCGCGCGCCAGCTCAGGGCCTCTCTGAATCAGGGCTCCGACGCGAGCGCGCTCTGGCTTGCGGAGCGTCTCGTGATCGAGCCAGAACGCGAGTTCACGATCCTCGCCCATACCTGCCTGATGCGCTCTCTGCCCAGCGATCCCGAGAGGACGTGGCAGCTGATGCGCAAGCTGGCCCACGCTGCGCACGAGTGGATCAGCGTCGACTCGCTCGCCGTCCTGTACGCCGCCGGCATCATGCGCGAGTACTACCGCTGGGCCGAGCTGGAGCAGCTGGTCTACGCCGCGAGCAAGTGGGAGCGCCGGCTGGTCGGTGCCACCGTCGCCCAGCTGCCGCACGAGATAGCGCGCTCCGACCGCGCGCGACTCGCGGGCTCGCCCGGGTTGAAGCTCATTCAGGCGCTGATTGGCGACGCCGAGCCAGACGTGCAGAAGGCGCTCTCGTGGGCGCTGCGCTCGTGGCTCGAAGTCGATCCCAACGGCGTGCGCCAACTGATCCGCGCCGAGACTGAGGACGCGCTGCGCACAAACGACGGCCACAGGGCGTGGGTGTTGCGCGACGCACTGACGTCACCCCAGGTTGACGCCGGCTTTGCGGCTGAGATCCGCGCCCGGCTCGAGGGCGTGCGCCGCGACGGCCGCAAGCCTTCAACAAGTCAAGCGTCCGAGACGGCACGCGGCTTCGTCGGCTATGAGCGCCTCGCCGACGAAGCCCTGGAACAGCAAGGCATACGCCAGCGATGACCGAAGAAGCCACCGGGCGAGTAATCGGTATCCGCATCGAGGACGAGCTGCGCGTCTCGTACCTCGACTACGCGATGAGCGTCATCGTCAGCCGTGCCCTGCCCGACGTGCGCGACGGCCTCAAGCCAGTCCATCGCCGGATCCTCTACTCGATGCACGAGATGGGACTCACCTCGGCAGCGAGCTACCGCAAATGCGCCGCGATCGTCGGCGAGGTAATGGGCAAGTACCACCCGCACGGCGACGTCGCGCTCTACGACGCGCTCGTACGCATGGCCCAGACCTTCTCCCTGCGCTATCCGCTGATCGACGGGCAGGGCAACTTCGGCTCGGTCGATGGCGACCCGCCCGCGGCCATGAGGTACACCGAGGCGCGGATGACGGCGATCGCCGCCGAGGTGCTCGCGGATATCGACAAGCAGACCGTCGAATTCGTAGAGAACTACGACGGCACGCGCCAGCAGCCGTCGGTCCTGCCGGCCAAGCTGCCCAACCTGCTGGTCAACGGTTCCACCGGAATCGCCGTGGGCATGGCGACCAACATCCCGCCGCACAACCTTGGCGAGGTCGCCGAAGCGACGATCGCGCTGATCGACAACCCGTCGCTGACCAATGACGAGCTGTGCGGCTACGTCAAGGGGCCCGACTTCCCGACCGGCGCGACGATCTTCCGGCGCGACACGCGGCGCAACGCCCTCACCGGCCAGGTCGAGGAGTTCGACGCCATCCGCGAGATGTACGCGCACGGTCGCGGCCGGGTCGTGATGCAGGCCACCGTCTCGTTCGAGGAGACGCGCCAGCAGCGCATGGCGATCGTCGTCACCGAGCTGCCGTTCCAGGTCAACAAGGCGACGCTGGCCGAGAAGATCGCCGACCTGGTCCAGGGGAAGAAGATCGAGGGCATCGCCGACATCCGCGATGAATCGGATCGCGACGGCATGCGCCTGGTCATCGAGTGCAAGCGCGATGCGGCGCCGCGCAAGGTTCTCAACAACCTGTTCAAGCACACCCCGCTGAAGCTCGCCTACAACATGAACATGCTGGCGCTCGTCGATGGCCAGCCGCAGACGCTGCCGCTTAAGGCAGTCATCCAGCACCACATCGACTGGCGCCGCGAGGTCGTCCGCCGACGGACCGAGTTCGATCTGGGCCGGGCACGCGATCGGGCGCACATCCTCGAGGGCCTCAAGATCGCCCTCGACCATCTCGACGCGGTTATCAAAACGATCCGCGAGTCGGCTGATGTCGACATGGCGCGCGCCAACCTGATGAGCCGCTTCGAGCTGTCCGAGATCCAGGCCAATGCCATCCTCGAGATGCAGCTGCGCCGCCTGGCCGCGCTCGAGCGCAAGAAGATCGAGGACGAATATCTCGCGACGATCAAGCTGATCGCCGAGCTCGAAGACATCCTGTCAAATCCGGGGCGCGTCCTGGCGATCATCAAGGACGAGCTGCGCGAGATGTCGGCGAAATACTCGGGCGAGCGGAAGACGCGCGTCCAGGAAGACTCCAGTCGCGAGCTGACCGACGAGGACCTGATCGCCGACGAGGACGTCGTCGTGACGGTCTCGACGCGCGGCTACATCAAGCGCCAGCCGCTGGCCACGTACCGCCGCCAGATCCGGGGCGGCAAGGGCATCATCGGCGCGCGCACCGTCGAAGAGGACGCGGTCGAGCACCTGCTTGTCGCCGGAACCCACGACTGGGTGCTGTTCTTCACCAACCAGGGCCGCGTGTTCAGCTCCAAGGTCCACGCCATCCCGGCGCCGACCGAGCGCACTTCCAAGGGCATGCCGGTCGTGAACCTCGAGGGCGTCCAGCTCGAGCCACCGAATGAGCGCGTCCTTGCCATCGTCACGATCCCCAACTTCGAGCGCGGCGACAACATGGTCATGGCGACCCGCCGCGGCATGATCAAGAAGACGCCCATCGAGCAGTTCGAGCGCGTCCGCTCGACGGGCATCCGCGCCATCACCGTGGCCGACAAGGACGAGCTCGCGTGGGTTGGTGTCTCGTCGGGCAATGACGACGTCATCCTGGCGTCCGCGCTGGGCCGCATCGGCCGGTTCAACGAGAAGGAAGTGCGGGCGATGGGTCGCGACGCCGCGGGCGTCATCGGCATTCGCCTCGCCAACAAGGACGACCTCGTCGTCGGTATGGGCATCCTCAAGCCCACCAACGACATCCTCGTCCTGACCGAGACCGGCTACGGCAAGCGCGTGGCCCAGACCGAGTTCCGGCGCATGCACCGCGGCAGCCAGGGAGTGCGGCTGATCGCCCTCGAAGGCGCGAAGACGGGCAAGGTCGCAGCCGTGGGGCTGGTCGACGAGACCGCCGAGGAGCTGCTCCTCATCAGCCGCGAGGGCCAGGTCGTGCGGACCGACGTCCAGAGCGTCAACCGCTACGGCTCGCAGGCGCGCGGGGTGATTGTGATGCGCCTCAACGATGGCGACGTCGTAGCCGGGATCGCTGTGTTCCACGCAGATGCTCGTGAAACAGTCGCTCCGGGGCTGGCGGATGGCGAGCCGATACCCGACAATGACGACCCGGCGGGAGGGTCTTTGTGAGCGCATTCGGCGGCCGTGCGACGACCGTGTTCAGCGACCAGTACGACCTCTACACAGGCAACTCCAACCCTGAGCTCGCGCGCAAGATCGCGCGCTACCTGGGTCGGGACCTGGGTCACGCTCAGGTGTTCGAGTTCCCCAACGAGAACATCTTCGTCAAGATCGAGGACAACGCGCGCGACCGCGACGTGTTCATCGTCCAGTCGACTAACAGCCCGGTCCAGAAGTCGATCATGGAGCTGCTGATCATGATCGACGCCTTCAAGCGCGCCAGCGCCGGGCGGATCACGGCGGTCATCCCGTACTACGCGTATGGCCGCTCGGACAAGAAGGACCAACCCCGTGTGCCCATCACCGCGCGCCTCGTCGCCGACATGATCAGCGTCGCCGGCGCCGACCGGGTGCTGACGATGGATCTTCATCAGGGCCAGATCCAGGGCTTCTTCTCGATCCCCGTCGATGAGCTGACGGCGGTGCACATGCTGTCGAGCCATTTCAAGAAGCTGAACCTCGAGGACCTCGTCGTTGTCACCGATCTGGGCTTCGCCAAGCGCGCGCGGGCATTCGCGGAGATCCTCAACGCGCCCCTGGCGGTCATCGAGAAGCGCCGCCCAGACAACCGCGGCACGGCGGAGCTGCTCAATGTCATCGGCGAGGTGAAGGGCAAGCGCGCGATCATCGTCGACGACGAGATCGACACCGCGAGCACGCTGATGGAGATCGAGCGCGCGCTTATCCGTGAGGGCGTTACCGACATCTACGCCTGTGCCACCCACGGCGTGCTGTCCGACCCAGCGACCGATCGCCTGCGGACATCCGAGATCACCGAGGTCGTCATCACCGACACGGTGCCGCTGCCGGCGGCCAAGCAGCTGCCGCTGATCAAGGTGCTGAGCGTCGCACCGCTGATCGGCGAGGCGATCCGGCGCATCCATCGCGGCGAGTCGGTTGGCGCGCTCTTCAGCAGCGACATGTCACTCGTCCAGGAGATGATCCTGTGGGACGAGGAGACTCCCAGGCCCGATTCGGACGATGAGTCGCTTCGGGGCGGGGCCGGCTCCGATGAAACCACGCCTGCCGCGGCCCGGGCCGGGTAGTCCCGGAACAAGCGCATGAGCCTGAAGCTTTACCGCCCAACACCGAACGGCCTCGAGCCGAGCCCGGTCGAGCAGCGTACCTGGCGCAGCCGCCTTGGGTCGCGTCGCTGGAAGCCGGCCGCGCTGACGAACCCCGAGCTCGCCCCGACCAGCACGCGCATGGCTGTCGCGTTCTGGGTTGTTCTCGCCGTGGTGACCTTCGTCGCGCTGTTGGTCGGCTATGGCACCGGCTTCTGGGGGCCGGTCAGCTAGATCTCTAGTAGCTGACCCAGGTCCAGCCATTCAGGCCACCCGGGGCCTGGGCGAACTTCAGAATCCACAGCACGCCCCATAGGTTGATCAGCACAGATGCCCCGATCAGCACCACCTGGTAGCGCGTCAGCCTCGTCCCGCGCGTGACCATGATCACTGCGAGCAGGAACAGGAACGGCACGAAGTCGAGTCCGTA
>JAXDLE010000074.1:0-24437 GCA_034666725.1 Chloroflexota bacterium | reverse complement strand
GCTCCCCGCGGACGAGCAGCCCGACCAGGACGACCCGGTCGAGGGCACCTCCGCCGAGCCGACACCAACGCCCGATCCGAACGCAACGCCTGATCCCAACGCTACCCCCGCCCCACCTCCGCCGATCAAGCCCGGCGATCAGCCCATGCCCTTCGGGCTGCCGGCGTTCCAGCTCTTTGATCGAGTCAGCCAGCTGTGGGTCGAATTTCCGGCGTTCAACCCTTCGCGGGCGCAGCGCATTTCGAATCCCGAGCGCTATGTCGACAATGGCGGCAGCGTGCTGATGCGCTTCGTCAACCGCGCCGAGGCCGGCCAGTTCGGCGAGGAGCAGCTCTACTTCCAGCTCTCCACGCGGATCGAAGGAACGATCGAATGAGCACCGCGGTTCACACCGACGGCCTGACCAAGCGCTTCGGCCGGAGCACCGCCGTTGCCGGCGTGCAGCTCGATGTCGACGCAGGCGAGATCTTCGGCCTGGTCGGGCCCAATGGCGCGGGCAAGACGACAACGCTCAAGATGCTCGCCACGCTGCTTCCACCGACCGCCGGTGACGCCGAGGTCGGCGGCCATTCGGTGCGGCGCGACCCGGACGGCGTGCGTGGCGTGATCGGCTACATGCCCGACACCTTCGGGGTCTACGACGACATGCGCGTCTGGGAGTACCTCGATTTCTTCGGCCGGTGCTACGGCATGAGCGCCGGTCGTCGGCGCCAGATGATCGGCGACCTGCTCGAGCTGGTGGACCTCGCCGATAAGAAGGGCGAGTACGTGCAACACCTGTCGCGCGGCATGCAGCAGCGCCTCTGCCTCGCCCACGCGCTTGTCCACGACCCGCAGGTGCTGCTGCTCGATGAGCCCGCGTCGGGCCTCGACCCGCGCGCCCGGGTGGAGCTGCGCGAGTTGCTGCGCGAGCTGCGTGCGCTCGGCAAGACAATCCTTATCAGCAGCCACATCCTGCCCGAGCTCGAGGAGCTGTGCACCTCGGTCGCGATCATCGACCACGGCCGCGTCCTCGCCTCGGGCCGCGTCGAGGACATCGCTGATCGCTTCCGCGTCGGAGGCGTTTATCGCGCGACCGTCCTGGGCAGCGACGAGAAGGTCGGCCACGCCGAAGGGGTGTTCGCCGGGCTGAGCGACGTCGTCTCCGTGGTGCGCCGCCCCGGCGGCCTGCTCGAGCTGGCACTGCGCGGTGATGAGAACACGGCCGCGACCGTCCTGTCCGCGGCAATCCGCGGCGGCGTCAAGCTATCGAGCTTCGCGCCGGCGGCGAGCGATCTCGAGGAGCTCTTCCTGCAGATCACCGATCTCTCCGGTGACACCAAGAAATCCACGGAGGTGTCGGCATGACCGCGCTCGCCACCGGCATCGCGCAACGAGGCGGCCGCATTGGCGGACGCATCGGCCACGTCCTCGGCCGTTTCTGGTCGGGCATCAGCGCGGTGTCGATCAAGGAGCTGCGCGGCCGCATGCGCGGCCGGCGCGCGTTCGTGGTGCTGACGATCTACCTGATGCTGCTGGGCCTCTTTGCGTTCGCGATCTACGTGTATCTCAAGCAGCAGGCCGCGACCGCGACGCTCAACAACTCAGGCGGCTTCTTCCCGCCGGACACGGGCTTCCCCGGCTGGCCGACCGGCCAGACGCTCAGCAACGGAACGGCGCTTTCCGCCGGGATCGGTCATGGCATCTTCGGCGGACTGCTCTTCCTCGAGACGCTGCTCGTCCTCGTGCTTGCACCGGCCTTTACCACGGGGGCGATCTCGCTTGAGCGCGAGAAGCAGACGCTCGACCTGCTTGTGACCACGCCCCTCTCGACACTGGGCATGGTCATCGGCAAGCTCTTCAGCGCGCTGGTCTACGTCTTCCTATTGATCATCGCCTCGATCCCGCTGGCCAGCCTGGTCTTCGTCTTCGGTGCCGTGGGGCCGGATGACCTGGTGCGGGCGTACGTATTCCTGTTCGCGCTCGCGTTCGGCATGGGCGCGCTCGGACTGTTCGTCTCGGCCGTGGTCAAGCGCACCCAGACAGCAACCGTGATCACGTTTGTGCTGGTGCTGGTGCTTTCAATCGGTACCGCGGCGGCGCACCAGTTCTGGCAGGTCGCGGCACGTTCGACGACGGGGTCGAGCGGCCTTTTGCTGACATCTCGCTCGGGTCGCGCGCCCGAGGCACTGCTCTGGTTCAACCCATTCGTGTCGGACCTCGACATGGTTTGCGCGACCGCGCCGGACACCTATCACGAGTCCTGCGCCTACATCAGCAGCATCACGGGCCGGCCGTATTTCGGCTCGCCGACAAACGGCAGCTCGACGCCGCCCATCTTCCGCGGCGGCGTGTTGCCCATGCCGCAGCCCGGCGGCGGTGGCGGTGTGATCGGCGGCGGCGTCGTCATCGACGACGTCGGAGGTGTAGGCATCGCCCCCGAAAGCGCCCAGCCTGTGGCCAACGTCGCGATCGATTGCCCGCCCAATGCGCGCTGCGGCGCGCCAGCGGACACGGGCGTAAAGCAGGCGATGTCTTTCGGCTTCCCGCGCGACACCTTCTGGCCCAAGAGCGCGGCCGCGTTCGTCGGGCTGGGCCTGGTCCTGACTTTGCTGGCCGCGCAACTTGTTTCCCCTACGCGGCGTCTACGTTTCTCGCGCCCGAAATTCCGGCGCCCGCAGCCACCCAAAGCCATCGAACCTGACTCGCCAGCCGCCGTGGAGAACGCGTCATGAAACTCGACCCGCAACTGCTCGAGCTGCGCCGCTCACTCGCCCGCTTCCGTCGCCGCGTGTGGCTGCGCCGCATCGTCCGCGACGGCAGCCTGATCGTCGCCACGGTCGTCGTCGCCGAGCTCGGCCTCGCCGTCCTCGCACGACTCATGCCGTTCGAGTGGCACGCCGTCTCGGCGGCCGCAGTCATCGCGCTCGGCGTTGTGGCGTTGCTCATCGACGCGGTGCGCGTCCGACCCACCCTGAGCGAGGCCGCCCTCGCGGTCGACTCTGAGGACGGACTGGCCGATCGGGTCTCTACTGCACTTTCGCTGGCGACCACATCCCCGGACCTGGCGTCCGATGAGCCAATTACCGACGAGGCCACCGCTTCGGAGCCGGCCACGTTTGCGCGCCTGGTCCGCCTGCAGCGCCGTGACGCGCTCGCCTCCCTGACAGCCGCCGACCCGCGCGGCCTGCGCATCCCGCTGCCGCGCCGGCAGAGCGCGACCAGCATCGTGGCCGCTCTGCTGCTGGTGCCGGCGCTGCTGCTGCCAAACGGCCAGAACGACATCCTCAACCTGCGTGAGCAGCAGCGTGCCGCCGCACAGAACCAGGCACAGCAGCTGGAAGAGGCGGCCGATCGGCTCAACGAGGGCCGCACCGCGCCGGATCCGCGCGTCGACATCGCCCAGGAGCTGCGCGAGCTCGCTGAGCAGTTACGCAACAACCCCGAGGATCTCCAGGCCAACCTCGCCCGCTTGGGCTCGCTCGAGGACGCTCTGCGATCACGCATCGATCCCGCCAACGAGCAGCGCGCGGCGGCGATAACTTCGCTCTCCCGCTCGCTCAGCCGCAGTGCCAGCGGCACCGACAGCAACCAGCAGGGCGATCCGCAGCAGACTCAGCGCGATCTCGCAGATCTTGCCGATCACCTCGGCGACATGACTGATGAAGAGCGCCAGGAGCTGGCGCGCGACCTTTCACAGCAGGATGCGACGGCGCGCCAGGCGGGCGGCAACGCCCAGGCCGCGCTCGCCGATGCCGTCCGTGCAATCCAGAGCGGCGATCAGCAGGCCGCGGCCGATGCGCTCAACCGACTCGGTGACGCGCTATCAAACGGCCAGGAGCAAGTTGATGTGAACCGCGATATCGCCCGCGCCGCGTCCGATCTGCAGCAGGCCCGGCGCGACCTGGCCGACGCCGGTCAGCCCGGTCAGCCTGGCCAGCAGGGTCAGGGCCAGGGCCAGCAGCCCGGCCAGAGTCCCGGCACGGGCCAGGGTCAAGGCCAGCAGCCCGGCGAGAGCCCCGGCACAGGTCAGGGTCAAGGCCAAGGTCAGGGCCAGGGCCAGGGCCAGGGCCAAGGTCAAGGCCAAGGTCAAGGCCAAGGTCAGGGCCAGGGCCAGGGCCAGGGCCAGGGCCAGGGTCAAGGGCAAGGTCAGGGCCAGGGTCAAGGTCAAGGTCAGGGCCAGGGCCAGGGCCAAGGTCAGGGCTCGCTCGGTGGCGGCGGCTCGAACGCGCG
The DNA here is from genome assembly GCA_034666725.1 of Chloroflexota bacterium. GTDB lineage: Bacteria > Chloroflexota > Limnocylindria > Limnocylindrales > CSP1-4 > JALYGJ01. The sequence continues at coordinate 20,225 of JAXDLE010000074.1, read as the reverse complement.
CTACCTGGGCAGCGGCAACGGCGGCAACTCCGGCTTCCAGGGCCCGACCGCCGGTAACCACCAGTTCGGCACCGGTGACCTCGATGACATCTATGCCGACTTCGATCGGCTCGGCCGCCCCGGCGACCCGTCTTACATCCCGGGCGTAGGTGGCGACGGCCAGATCCAGCAGGGCCAGGGCCAGGGCCAGGGCACCGATAACCAGTCGGTTGTCCCCTACACCAGCGTCTTCCAGGACTTCTACGACTTCGCGATCACCAGTCTCGATCGGTCGTACGTCCCGCTCGATGTCAAGGACTACGTGCGCGACTACTTCAGCTCACTCAACCCGTCGACGGGCCAGTAGGAGGGCGTCCATGACGCAGCAGACGCTCGAGGCCAAATCGGGGCAGCCAGCCGAGTTGTCGGTGGAGCAATTCGCCGACCGCGCCCGGGCCATCGAGACCGAGGTCAAGTCGGTCATCGTGGGCCAGGACGACCTCGTCCGCCAGACCCTGATCTGCCTCATCGCGAACGGCCACGCGCTGCTCGAGGGCGTGCCCGGACTGGGCAAGACGATGCTCGTCAAGACCATCGCCGACGTCATCGACTGCAACTTCAACCGCATCCAGTTCACGCCCGACCTGATGCCGGCTGACATCGTCGGCACGAACATCCTGGTCGAGGAAGGTGGCCAGCGCCAGTTCCGCTTCCAGCCGGGCCCGGTGTTTGCCAACCTGCTGCTCGCCGACGAGATCAACCGCGCAACCCCGAAGACGCAGAGCGCCCTGCTCGAAGCGATGCAGGAGCAGCAGGTCTCGGTCGCGCGCGAGCGCCACCAGCTCGAGCCGCCCTTCTTCGTCCTTGCGACGCAGAACCCGCTCGAGATGGAAGGCACGTACCCGCTGCCCGAAGCGCAGCTCGACCGCTTCCTGTTCAAGCTCTGGGTGCCCTTCCCGAATGAAGAGGACCTGGCCGAGATCATCGAGCGAACCACCGGCTCAAAGACGCCCCGGGCGAAGGCCGCAGCCAACGCTGCCGAGGTCGTCCAAATGCAGCGCCTCGCGCGTAGCGTCCCGATCGCCCCGCATGTGACCGCCTACGCGGTCTCAGTCCTCTCGGCGACGCATCCGGACTCACCGCGCGCCCCGGGATTGGTCAAGGAGTACGTGCGCTACGGCGGTTCGCCTCGTGGCGCGCAGGCGCTCGTGCTGACCGGCAAGATCCACGCGCTGCTCGAGGGCCGCTACAACGTCTCGGTCGACGACATCCGCGCAGTCGCATTGCCTGCGCTGCGCCACCGCGTGATCCGCAACTTCGAGGGAGAGGCCGAGGGCATCACCAGCGACGCGATCGTTCGCTCGGTGCTCGACGCAGTTCCGCCGCCCTCGGTCGACTAACCAGGCCGCTCGGCATGAATAACGGACTGCCCCGGCCACTCACGCGCCGCGTACCCGCACTATGGCTAGGCGCCCGCTCTGAGCCGCGCGGCGGTGCCCCAAGCCGGCCTCTACCCCGCCGCGCAACCCCACTGTGGGCACGCGGGCGGCCAGCCGGCCGCGACCGGTGGTCAGCGGGCCACGATCCCCGGGCAGCGAGCCATTTCGGGCCGTCGCGCGACCGCCAGACAACCACGGAGCCACTTCTTAAGCATGGTGGGGTTACGGCGGTTATCTGGCGCGGCGGAAAAACCGGCGCACCTCGTGGTGCCGCGCGATGAACAGGGATCTGTTGCCGTCGGCCGTGGACCCGACCGTTTTCGACGAGGCATTTCTGCGCCAGCTCGAGCGGCTGATGCTGGTCACGCGCAAGGCCGTGCGCGGCGGCATGAAGGGTGTCCGGCGCAGCGTCAAGCGCGGGCAGAGCGTCGAGTTCACCGACTATCGCGACTACTCGCTCGGCGACGACCTGCGTTCGCTCGACTGGAACCTTTACGCGCGGCTCGAGAAGCTCTTCATCAAGCTCTTCATCGAGGAAGAGGACGTCAACGTCCACGTCCTGGTCGACGCGTCGGCATCCATGGAGGGCGGCGCGCCGGACAAGCTCCAGTTCGCGAAGCGCGCCGCCGCGGCGCTGGCATATGTTGGCCTAGCGTCCTACGACCGGGTCAGCATGGCCGTCCTGCAGGGCCGAGTCGCACGACGCTTCCCGCCGGTCCGCGGCACCGGCCGCGTGTTCCAGGTGCTGGCCGATCTCTCTGGCGTGCGCCCGGCGCCCGGCCCAACGGATCTCGTCGCAGCGTGCCGCCATTACGCAGCGCAGATCACGCAGCGCGGCCCGCTGCTGCTGATCAGCGACCTCTTCGACGAGAACGCTGAGAAGGCAATCGCCGAGCTCGCGGCCAGCCGCTGCGACGTGGCCATTCTGCACACGCTCTCGACCGACGAGCTCGACCCGCCGCTCGAAGGCGACCTGCGCCTCGTTGATCGGGAGACGGGTGACGGCGTCAACGTCACCGCCGATCTGTACACGATCGATGCCTACAAGAGCCGGCTCGCGGCCTGGCAGGCGCGCCTCGAGGAGGTCAGCGCCAAGCGCCGCGTGGCCTACATGCCGGTGCCCACGACGCTCCCTCTCGCGGATCTGGTCTTCGCCGAGCTGCGCCGGCGCAACGTCGTCGCCGCCTGATGGCGCGATTGGACTCAGGCGCAGAGGCTCGGACCTAACCACCATGGGATTGCTTGCCCCCCTGGCACTGATCGGCCTCATCGCGATCCCGATCATCGTCGCCTTCTACATGCTGCGGCTGCGCCGGCCGGAACAGCGCGTCAGCAGCACCTTCCTTTGGCAGCAGCTGGTCAGGGACGTCGAGGCGAACGCGCCCTGGCAGAAGCTGCGCCGCTCGCTGCTTCTGGTGTTGCAGCTCCTGCTTGCCCTGCTGCTCGCGTTCGTTGTTGCGCGGCCGTTCAGCGAGCACCCCGCGGGCTTGGCACGGGATCTCGTCCTGGTCATCGACGCGTCCGCATCGATGAGCGCCACGGATGTCTTCCCCGACCGACTGACCGCCGCCAAGCGCATCGCCCAGGAGCAGCTGGCCCAGGTCCCATCGGACGGTCGCGTCAGCATCATCGCCGCCGGCGACACAGCTCGCGTGGTGGCCAACGAGGCGACCGATCGGGGCCGGATCAGCCAGGCAATCGAATCGGTCCAGGCTTCGACATCAGCCTCCGATCTGACCGACGCGCTCAAACTGGCCAACTCGCTTGCCAAGCGGGCCCACGGTGCCGAGGTGCTCGTCGTGACGGACGACGCCTTCTCGGTTTCACCGGACGTCACCCTCGAGGTGCCGCTCAGGGTCCTGACCGTCGGCCGCGAGCGCGACAACCAGGCCATCGCGGCGCTCGCGGTGCGCGCCGATCCATCCGGTTTGAAAAGGACGCTCTTCGTCAGCGTGGCCAACTACTCGGCCTCAACGGTCGGCCGGAGCCTGCAGATCCTGGCCGACGGCGTGCCGGTCACCGCGCGCGATCTGTATCTCGATCCACTCACCAGGGCAGATGTTGTCATCGACGAGCTGCCGCCCGGCTCGTCGGTCGTCGAGGCGCGGCTATCCCCGGCGACAGATGGCGACGAGCCCGCCGGCCCGCCGGACTACCTGCCACTCGACGATGCCGCCTGGGCGATCGTGCCGCCCGACCATCTGCGCCGCGTGCTGCTCGTCGGGCCGGGCAACGTCTACATCCAGAACGCGTTCGCGCTATTGCCCAACGTCGAGCTCTACGGCGCCACCGCAGCGCAATGGCCGACGACGACGGGCAAGGACCAGTTCGACCTCATCGTCTTCGATGGCTTCGTTCCACCCGACCTGCCGAACAAGCCGATCCTCGCGTTCGCGCCGCCACAGACCAGTGCGCTTGGCGTTGTGATCGGCACGCTCACCGAGTTCGGCATGGGCCAGCCGGCAGTCAACGATCCGTTGCTGCGCGGCGTCGACCTGACGCGGCTGCACATAGGCAAGATGCAGCAAATGGAGCTGCCCGCCTGGGCGCGCGCCGTGCTGCCCGGCTCCGACGGGCCACTGCTCTACGCCGGCGTGCGCGACACGCTGCCGACGGCCGTCTTCGCATTCGATATCCGCGAGTCCGACCTGCCGCTCCAGGTGGCATGGCCGATCATGGTTTCGAACCTGGCCGGTGAGCTCCTGGGGCTGAACGCCCAGGCGCTCGACCCGCTCGCGCCGTCGTCGCCCATCGACATCCCGATCACGCCCAACTCGCAGGGCGTCCGCGTGACCTTGCCTGATGGCACAGTCGAGAACCTGCCGCCCGGCGCGACCGGTGCATCGAGCGTCACCTTCGTCACGACGCGCCAGCTGGGCGTGTATCGCGCCGAGGTCATCCCGGCACCCGCACCCAGTGGCTCGCCCGGTGCGACCGCTTCTCCATCGCCAACACCGGACCCGTCGGCGAGTCCGGGCGGCCAGGTCGGCACACAGGACGAGCCGCTGCTCTTCGCTGTGGATCTCTTCAGCACCGATGAGTCGAACATCCGCCCGGGCGACGGCGCGCGCCTGACTGCGCTGGGAGCGGATGTGCCGCTTGATCCCGCGAACGTGGGGACGGCGCATGACGAGTTCTGGCCTCTCCTCGCGGCGCTCACGCTGCTCTTCCTGATCATCGAGTGGCTCGTGTATGAGCGCGACGGCGCGCGCCGCGTGCTCAACGGCCTGCGCGGCATGAATCCCTTGCGAAGGCGGACGGCATGAGCTTGCCGTTCAGCATCAGCCGCCCGGAAATGCTGCTCCTGGGCGTGGTCCTCTTCGCGATCACCCTGGGCCTGTCGTTTGCCGCGCGCCATCACCTCTCCAAGGGGCGGCGCCGCGCGTCACTGTTGATTCGCTCGGTGATGCTGGCGAGTCTCGTCCTGGCACTGTCGGGATTCGCCATCGTCTGGCCGGTCGATCGGCTGACCACGGTGTACGTGGTGGACCTGTCCGATTCGGTCGGCACTGCCGGCCGCGAATCCGCACTCGCTTTCGTAAGAGACTCGCTCGAGGAGCGCCGCGGCAACGACCAGGCGGCAATCGTCGCGTTCGGCGGCGAGGCCCTTGTTGAGCGGCTGCCCGCCGAGCTGACCGACCTCGACAGCTTCGCGTCCGTGCCAGCCACGTCCGCGACCGACATCGGTGGCGCTCTCCGCCTGGCGGCTGCGCTGTTCCCCGATGAGACGCAGAAACGCATCGTGCTTGTCAGCGATGGCAACGACACGACGGGAGGCGGCCAGAGTGAGGCCGCGCTGGCCGCCGCGCGCGGTGTCCAGATCCAGACCTACGTCGTCGGCCTCGGCGCGGCTGATGAGGTCATCGTCCAGAACGTGCACTCGCCCGCCACCGCGCGCGTCGGCGAGGACATCGAGGTCGAGGTGACGATCTCCTCGACCGTCGCCCAGCCAGCGTCGGTGCGGCTGTTCGGCGACGGCACGCAGATCGGCCAGCAGCAGGTCAACCTGGTGCCCGGCATCAACCGCGTGACCTTCACGACGAGCGCCACTGAAGCGGGCTTCCACACCTTCCGTGCCGTGGTCGAGGCCGAACACGACACGTTCGGCGCCAACAACCGCGGCGACTCGAACACGATCGTGAAGGGCGATCCGCGGATTCTGATCATCGCCGGCTCGGCAGAGGCCGCGGCCAACCTTGCCGCGGCGCTCGAGGCAGAGAACCAGGACGTCGATGTCGTCACCCCCGAGCAGGCGCCGACTGAGCTGACCGGCTATGCCTCCTATGACTCGGTGGTCCTCGCCGACGTGCCCCAGACCCGTCTCGGACTCAACCGCATGATCGCCCTGCAGGTCTTCACGCGCGACCTTGGCCGCGGCCTCGTGATGATCGGCGGTCCCAACTCCTACGGCGCGGGCGGCTACAAGCGCACGCCTCTCGAAGAGGCGCTGCCCGTCGACATGGACGTGCGTGATCGCCAGCGCCAGCCGGATATCGCGCTGGTTGTGGTCATCGACAAGTCGGGCTCCATGGACGCGTGCCACTGCAATACGTCCAATCGGGACAACGGCGTCGCCATCAACGGCGTGCCCAAGGTGGACATCGGCAAGGAGGCCATCCTGCGCGCCGTCAGCGCCCTGACCGAGCGCGACGAGTTCGGCGTGGTCGCGTTCAACGAGAACGCCAACTGGGTCGTCCACACCCAGCCGCTCGGCACCGCAGGCGATATCGAAGAGCAGATCGGCACGATCCATCCCGAAGGCCAGACCAACATCTTCGCCGGGCTCTCCGCCGCCGTGGACGAGCTCGAGACCGTCGACGCCACGCGCCGCCACATCGTCCTCTTCACCGACGGCTGGTCGAGCTCCGGTGAGTACGACGAGCTGCTGCGGCGCATGACCGCCGCCGGGATCACGCTTTCGACGGTCGGGGCAGGCGGCGGCGGGGCAGGCGACTTTCTCTCCGGCCTCGCCGAGCGCGGTGGCGGGCGGTATTACGCCGCGGTCGACCCGGCGAGCATTCCTGACATCTTCCTCAAGGAGACCCAGCAGGTCAGCGGCCAGCAGATCGTCGAGGAGGAGTTCTTCCCTATCCTGACCTCGTCCTCGCCCATCCTGCGCGGCCTCGAGGACGGCCTGCCGCAGCTGCGCGGCTACAACGGCACGACGGCCAAGGCCGCCGCGCAGACGGTGCTCGTCTCGTCGCGCGACGACCCGGTGCTGGCGCAGTGGCAGTACGGCCTTGGCCGGGCAGTCGCCTGGACGAGCGATGCCCAGGGGCGCTGGGCGGCCAACTGGGTCGGCTGGACCGGCTTCAACAAGTTCTTCTCGCAGATGGTGTCGTGGACGTTCCCCGGCGAGGAGTCGGGCGGCATGGAAGCCGAGTTCGTCCAGAACGGCGACCAGACGACGCTGCGCCTGCAGAGCGTCGAGACCGATGGCTCGCCGCGCAACTTCTTCGACACCGCGGTCAACATCACCGACCCCGACCTGTCGCTGCTCGAGGGGCTGAAGCTCATCCAGACCGCGCCCGGCGTGTACGAGGTTGATCTGGGGGCGCTCAAGCCCGGCGCGTACGCGCTGCGCTTCGTCCAGACGAAGCCCGGCGAGACGCCGCTCGCGCGGACGGTGATGCTCGTCGCGCCGACGCCCGCCGAGTACCGGCTGCTCGGCACGAACGAGCGGCTGCTGGCCGCCCTGCGCAGCGCGACCGGCGGGCGCGAGATCCTCGATCCGGCCGATCCCTGGACGCACGACCTGGGCACGACAACCGCGGCGACCGACCTGGTGCCGTGGCTGCTGCTGCTGGCACTGCTCCTGTGGCCACTCGACGTGGGCATCCGCCGGGTCAGCGTGTCGCGCGGCGACCTCGGCGTGGCACGTGCCTGGACGGGCGCACGCTGGCGCTCCTGGCGCGGCCCCGCGCGACGGACGCAGCAGGTGGGCGACATGCTCGCCACGAAGAGCCGCGCCGGTGGCGCCTCTGCGCGCGCGGCACTGCTCCGGCCAAAGGACGAGGCACCGACCGAAACGATCTCCCCGACTCCTGCTTCACAGCTCAAGCCGGCGCCCGGGGCAGCAGCCAAGTCGGAGACGAAACCAGAGCCCACTTCAGAGCCCCCACCCCCGACTGAAGGATCCGCCTCGAGCGACACCATCGCTCGCCTGCGCGAAGCCAAGCAGCGCCGCCGCGGCGGTTGATCGGCGCGCCCGCGACAATCCGTCCATGAGGGCATTCGTGGCGTTGGTGCTGACCGGTGCGCTGGTGGTCGGCTGCTATGGCGATAGCGGACCGGGGCCCACGCCGGGCACCATGGACGACGTCATCGCCAACATCGTGCTCCAGGACGTGACGGTGCTCCACCTTACGAGTGGCGACGCCGGCTGCACGACGCCAACGCTGCATGACAACGCGGTCCATGCGACGGTGGTGATCGGTGCCCAGAGCGCGTCGCACGAGGTCTACGTGCTGAACTGGAAGAACCAGGCCCGCTTTGACGCGGCGGCGAGCGATTTCGCAGAGTGTCTCGACGAGGTCAGGGCGAGCAACCCCGGGGGCATCGTGACCGAGGTCGACGCCTATCCCTGGCGTGCCTACGGGCTGGGCTGGACACCGCAGCTGCGCACGATCATCGAGAACGCGCTCAGCGCTTCCGGCGGCGGGATGAGCTCCAGCCCTGCCCCCTAGAAGGGACCCTCTACATCCGGTGAGCCGGTGTCCGCCTTGCCCTTCTTGAGGTCGGCGCGGGCTTGCCTGGCCAACTTGCCGTAGTTGGCGCGGACGCGCTCCAGCTCACTCTCGGTCAGCTCCTCGAGATCAAGCAGGGCGAGGTGCGCCCCCTTGGTGACCCGGACCAACTCGTCGAGCTTGAGCTGGAGTGCCGCCGTGTCCCGGTTCTGCGTGTTCTGGATCAGGAACACCATCAGAAAGGTGGCGATCGTCGTGCTGGTATTGATCACGAGCTGCCAGGTGTCGGAGAACCCGAACAGCGGCCCACTGACCGCCCAGCCTACGACCACGACCAAAGCCAGGATAAAAGCAATCGGGTGACCTGTTGCGCGTGCGATCGACTTGGCCACACGCCCGAAGAAACGGTCCACTCCACACCTCTGTATGCGACGCACTGCGATTCAGACGGATCGAGGCGTGTTCGTCCATTCTCGGGTGACCGCTGGGCGTTGCGAACGCGGCTACGATGCGGGCCGTGAGCGGGAACTGGCCGACATTTGGGCGCGACGTCCCTGACGCTGCCTGGCGACCGGCCGCGGATGCCGCGACGGCCACGCGCCTGGGACGCTTCGTGCGCGCGACCGGCGAACCAGATCTCGAGTCACTCCAGCGCCACGCCGAGCGTGACGCGGCCTGGTTTTGGGGCGCCGCGGCAGATGACCTCGCCCTCGATTGGCAGCGTCGCCCGACGCAGACCCTTGACCTCAGTGGCGGCGTCGAATGGTCGCGCTGGTGGACCGGCGGCGGGTTCAACTACGCGTCCGCCGCGATCGACGGCCGAGCCCAGCGCGATCCCAACGGACGAGCACTCACCTGGGAGGGCGAGGGCGGGACCGTCCGCCGTTTCACTAACGCGGAGCTGAAGGCAGAGGTCGATCGCGCCGCGGCGATGTTGGCGCGGCTGGGAGTCAAGGAAGGCGACCGCGCGGGCATCTTCCTGCCCCTATTGCCAGAAACGGTCGTGACCGTGCTGGCGCTTGGGAAGTTGAAAGCGATCTACATCCCGATCTTCTCCGGCTACGCGGCCCCGGCGGTTGCGAGCAGGCTCAACGACGCGGGTGCCACCTTGCTTGTCACCGCCGATGGGACGCTCCGCCGCGGCAGCACGGTGAACCTGAAGGAGACTGCGGACGCAGCAGTCGCCCAGAGCCCGACCGTGAAGACGGTGCTGGTAGTCGGCCGGCTGAGCCCATTTCCGCCGGCCGAAGGCTGGAACGAAGGCCGGGATCGGTGGTGGCAGTCGGAGATGGCCGACCCGACGCTCCAGCCAGTGACGACGACGCCGGAAACGGACCCGGAAACGCCGTACATGATCATCTACACGTCGGGCACGACCGGCCGGCCCAAGGGCGCGGTCCACGTTCACGGCGGGTTCCCGATCAAGGGCGCGCAGGACCTCGCGCACGGCTTTGACCTCGGCCCGGGAGATCGGCTGTTCTGGTTCACCGATCTCGGCTGGATGATGGGCCCGTGGGCGATCAGCGGCGCGCTGCTGCTCGGTGCCGAGCTGGTGCTTTACGAAGGGGCGCCCGACTTTCCCTCCCCCGATCGCCTCTGGGCACTGGTGGCGCGCCACGGCGTGACCCATCTCGGGCTCTCGCCGACCGTCATCCGCGCGCTGATGGCGCACGGCACCGATCCGATCCGTGCGCACGACCTGTCGTCGCTGCGTGTGCTCGGCTCCACTGGCGAGCCCTGGAATCCGGAGTCGTGGTGGTGGTTTTTCCGCGAGATCGGCGGTGGCCGCCTGCCGCTCGTCAACTACAGCGGCGGGACCGAGGTGAGCGGCGGGATCGTGGCGTGCAACCTGATGACGCCCATCAAGCCGACATCGTTCGGCGGCCCGAACGTGGGCGCGGCCGCGGACGTTGTGGATCTGGCAGGCAACTCGGTGCGCGGGGAAGTCGGCGAGCTCGTTTTGCGTCAGCCGCTGCCGGGCATGACGCGCGGTTTCTGGAGGGACCGCGAGCGCTACCTCGAGACGTATTGGTCGCGCATCCCGGGCACATGGGTCCACGGCGACTGGGCCGTCGTCGACCCCGACGGCTACTGGTTCATCCAGGGCCGATCCGATGACACGCTCAAGGTCGCCGGCAAGCGCGTCGGCCCGGCCGAGGTCGAGAGCGCTGCGGTGGCCCACCCTGCCGTCCTCGAGGCCGCGGCCGTGGGCGTGCCGCATGACATCAAGGGTGAGGTGATCGTGGTCTTCGTGCGCCTCCGGCCCGGCGAAACCGACGACCCGGATCTGCGCAAGTCGGTGAGCGACAAGGTCGTGGAAGAGATGGGCAAGGCGCTGCGGCCGGAGGCGATCCACGTGGTCAGCGATCTGCCGCGAACAAGGAGCGGCAAGATCATGCGCCGCGTGGCGCGCGCCGCCTACCTGGGCACGGACCCGGGCGACCTGTCCGCGCTCGACAACCCACTGGCCGTCGAATCGGTTCGCGAGGCCGCCCGGCGCGCCTGATCGGCCACGCCGAACCGGGGTGTATGGTCCGCGAGATGCTTCGCGCGCGCCGAGCGATCGGCGCCGCTGTCCTGGTGATTAGCCTGGCCGCTGGCTGCTCGACAGCACCCGCGCCGAGCGCGACGCCAGGGCCAACCCCGACCACCGCTCCCTCGACTCCGTCACCAGCGCCGGCCACCACTTCCCCGACGGCTCCCGCCACGGCTTCGCCCACGGCTTCTGCAGTGCCGGCCACCGCTCCGCCGACGGCTTCACTGGCCCCACTCCCGGCGCCCGCGTTCACAATCTCCGCCGAGATCGTTGTCCTCGGAGGCAACGCGGTTCCCGCCGCGGCCGATCTCGATGGCGACGGCGACATTGACGTGGCGCTCCCCGGCGAAGGAGTTTCAATCCTGCTCAACGACGGCAACGGGAATTTCGCCGACCCAGTCCATATGGACGTCGGCGCCGAAATTCTGGTGGCGACCGACTTCACCGGCGACGGCAAGGTCGATCTGGCCTTGGCCGCAGACGACAACCTGGCTGTCTATATAGGCATGGGCGATGGCAACTTCCTGCAGCCGCCCGATCTCTACCCGACGGCCAGTGATCTCAACCCTGCCACCGGCAATGCGAACGGGATCGATGCCGGTGATCTCGACGGCGATGGCGACCGCGATATCACGATCGCCTATTACGGGGCCATCGGAGCGCCATTGAGTGCCCCGGGGCACCTCGCGGTTTTCATCAACGACGGCGCCGCAGGGTTCGAGCCGGCGGTCTACTACGACTGCGCCTCCTGTGTCGATGTCGTGATGGGCGACTTCGACGAGGACGGCGCCACCGATGCCGTCACCGCGCGGGTCAATTACGGGGCCGCGTTCTGGCACGGAAACGGCGATGGAACGCTGACGACCGGCACGCGGTTCGCCACCGGCGGACGCAGCGCGGCCATAGTTGCCGACGATCTGAACGGCGACGGGCATCTCGACCTGTTCATAGGCAACGACCATGATTTTACGGTCAGCGTCATGCTCGGCGCTGGCGACGGAACCTTTGGCGAGCCCGTGGTTATGGCGGCGGGCAACACGCACTACATCGCAATATCTGACATCGACGGAGACGGCGATCAGGACGTGTTGAGCGGGAACGATACGTTCCTTCACGCTTGGCTCGGCGATGGCAGCGGCAGCTTCGCCGTCACTGAGGGCATCCACCTGAATGATCCGGATGTGCGCGGAGCAGCCGTCGCAGATTTCAACGCCGACGGTCGGGCTGACCTTGCCGTCTCCTCGGGCGAATCGACGCTGGTCATCCTTTTCGGCGGCGACTGACTGCGTCGCTGAATTGCCTCTCGCGGCGTCCGGGGCGGGCGGATAATCGACGAGGATGCGCCGACCCGCCAAGGGAAGACGCGAAGAGAGGGAGTCGCAAATTGCCTGATTACAGTCACGTGAGCTGGATCGCGGTCATCGTCGCCGCGGTCGCTCACATCGTCCTGGGTTATCTCTGGTACATGCCGATGGTCTTCGGCAAGCGCTGGGAAGCGGCGGGCGGCAACCCGCTGCCGACGGGCGCGCCGCCGCCCATGACAATCGCGTACATGGTTGTCTCAGCGCTCCTCGCCGCCGTCGGCATGGCGCTGTGGTTCTCCGGCAGCAGCGTGACTAACGGCGCTATTTCGGGTGTCCTGGTGTGGCTGTACTTCGTCGCACCGGTCAGCGCTGGCGCGATCTTCTTCCAGGGCCGCACGTGGATGTGGTGGGCGATCACGGCCGGCTACTGGCTGGTCGGCCTGGTCATCATGGGCGTGATCGTGAACGTGATCCACTAGGAACCATGGACGTTCGCGGCTGAAAAACGCGAACCGCGGGGCGGGCTGCCGAAGGGTGCTCGCCCCGTTTTCTTTTGTTCTCAGAACCGCCGATCAGACACGGGCGGACCCACATGCGAGCTGGATCCGGCACGCCGCCACTCTGCGCGGAGGTACGATCGGACGGTGCCTGCCAAGCGGATCACCAGCACCGCCAACCCGCGCGTCAAGGCTGCCGCACGCCTGAGGGGCCGGCGGGAACGCGACAAGACCGGCCTGACGCTCATCGACGGTGTGCGCGAGACACTGCGTGCGCTGCAGGGCGGCGCCGTGCTGCGCGAGGCCTTCATCGAGCCGGAGCTTCTGGTCGAGCCCGAGGCAAAGGCGCTGCTGGAGCGCCTGGGCGAGGAGTCCGTGCCAGTGCTCGAGCTCAGCCGTGATGCCTTCGCCCGACTGGCCTACGGCGACCGACTCGACGGAGTGATCTGTGTCGCCGAGACGCCGCTGCGCACGCTGGCTGGCCTCGTCCTGCCGCCAGAGCCGCTTATCGGCATCATCGAAGGCGTCGAGAAGCCGGGCAACCTGGGCGCAGTGCTGCGCACCGCGGACGGTGCGGGGGTGGACGCAGTGATCGTCGCTGAGAGCGCGACCGACCTGTTCAACCCGAACATCATTCGCGCCAGCCTGGGCACCGTCTTCGCGGTGCCCGTGGTCGTGGCGTCTTCAGGCGATGTGCTGGCCTGGCTGCAGGAGCGCGGCATCGCGATCATCGCGGCGCGCGTTAACGGCTCTGTCGACTACGCGGCCGCGGACTATCGCGGCGCGGTGGCGATCGCGTTGGGTAGCGAGGCGCGCGGCCTGTCAGACGCGTGGGCCGCCTTGGCGCGCGAGTCCGTCCATGTGCCGATGCACGGCGTGGCCGACTCGCTGAACGTAAGCGCTACAGCTGCGGTGCTGTTTTACGAGGCGCTGCGCCAGCGCCGCGGCTAGCCCGCGGGGTCAGGCGACCTCGTTGGCCGATGCGTCATCAAGCACGAAGGTCACGAGCATGTTCACCCGGTAGCGCGTGATCGACTCGCCTTCGATGTCGATCTGCTGCTCCTTGATCCACGCGCCCTTGACGTTGCGCAACGTCTGGCTGGCGCGGCTGATGCCTTGCTTGATCGCGTCCTCGAAGGACTTGTCCGACGTGGAGCTGATCTCGGTCACACGAGCGACTGACATTTGAGGACCTCCTTGCAGCCCGACTCCGCGAGACGGGGCTCTATTCGACCCTTAGGCCGAGCACCTGGCGGCCGATGACCAGCCGCTGGATCTGACTTGTGCCTTCGCCGATCTCGGTCAGCTTGGCGTCGCGCAGGAAGCGCTCGACCTTGTATTCCTCGACGTAACCGTAGCCACCGTGAACTTGCACGCCCCAGTTGGTGACGCGCTGTGAGACTTCAGATGCGAACAACTTGCCCTGCGCCGCGGCCAGCGAGTAGTCCTTGCCCTGGTCCTTGAGCCACGCTGAGCGCCACACCATGGCGCGCGCCGCTTCGACCTCAGTGGCCATGTCCGCGATCATGAAGGCCACGCCCTGGAAAGAGCCGATCGGCTTGCCGAACTGCTTGCGCTCCCGCGCGTAGGTCACGCTGGCATCGAGAGCGGCCTGCGACAGACCCACGGCCATCGCGCCGATCGAGATGCGCCCGCCGTCGAGGGTCTTGAGGAAGATCTTCCAGCCCTCGCCCTGGCTGCCGAGCAGCTGGTCGGCCGGGACCTGGCAATCCTCAAACAGCAGCTCGCCGGTGGCGCTCGCGTGCAGGCCGAGCTTCTCCTCGAGCCGCCCCACCAGGAAGCCCGGCGTGCCTGCTTCGACGATGAAGGCGCTTATCTCTGCCGTGCCGTCGGGCCGCTCGCCAGTGCGCGCCGTGACGATGTAGGTGCCGGCCTGGCCGGCGTTGGTGATGAAACGCTTGCGGCCGTTGATGATCCAGTGGCCGCCGTTGCCGCGCTTGGACTGCTCGAAGCGCGCAGTCGTCCGCGTCCCGCCAGAATCGGAGCCCGCCTCAGGCTCGGTCAACCCGAAGGCGCCGAGCGTCCTGCCAGAGGCCATAGGAACGAGAAAGCGCTGCTTCTGTGCGTCCGTGCCGGCCAGATGGATCGGGTTGCAGCCGAGGCTCGTGTGCGCGGCGACGATGATGCCGAGCGACCCCCAGACGCGGCTCAGCTCCTCGATCGCGATGGCGTAGGCAAGCGTGTCAAGACCGGCGCCGCCCTCGTCCTCGGGAAACGGGATGCCCAAGAGGCCCATCTGGCCCAGCTCGGCCACGATGTCGGCGGGGAAATTGCCGTCTCGCTCGTGCTCATCGACCTTGTCGAGGACCTCCCGAGCGAGGTAGTCGCGGATCGTCTTGCGCAGCAGCTCATGCTCGGGGGAAAGGTCGAAATCCACGGATCGTCAGTCTAGCCGAGGGGGCCGTTTGCGACCCGCACGAAGCCTGCGCCACCCACTGCGAACCTGGGGTTGTAGCCTTGCGCGCCTTGGGTGAGTCTCGGAACTCCGGCGCGACCAGGGTGCTTCTCACGTGCGCGGGCGGCGCTTACGGGCTGGGGGTCGCGCGCTCGCTCAGGGCAGCCTCAACGCCCTACTACGTCATCGCGACCGACGCCGACCGGTTCTCGTTTCAGCGTGCTGAGGGCGACGAGCGCCACCGCGTCCCGCGCGCGAGCAGCGGCGAGACGTTCCTGACCGCGATCACCGATCTCGTGCAACAAAGGCAGGTCGACTTCGTCTGGCCCGGCCATGACTCGGACATACTTGCTTTCGTCCGCGATCGCGACCGGCTTGGCGCGGCCACGTTTCTGCCTGACCTGGCGGAAATCGAGGTATGCCGCGACAAGTGGCGGTCATACCTGCGCTTCCAAGCCTGTGGCGTGCGCGTCCCCGAAACGACGATGGTCCGCAGCCGCACGGACCTGAGAGCGGCCTTTGACCGATTCGGCGGCGAGGTGTGGCTGCGGGCAATCAGGGGAGCCGGCGGCCGACAGGCAATCGGCACCGACAGCCTGCGCAAGGCGCAAGCCTGGCTGGACATCCACGATGGCTGGGGTCTCTTCTCCGCGGCGCGCTGGATCAAAGGCGGCGCCCGGCTGAGCTGGGAGTCGGTCTGGGCTCACGGCGCGCTGATCGCAGTGCAGGGCCGGACACAGCTCGTGCAGGGTTTCGACTACCTGACGATGTCGCGCATCACAGGCGTGCCGGGCGTTAACCAGTGGGGCACGCCGCCCGCGGCCGACGAGACCGGCACGGCGGCGGTACGAGCGATCTCGGAATCGCCGCACGGCAACTTCGGCGTGGACATGGTCACCGATGCCGACGGCGCCCTGTACGTCACTGAGATCAACATCGGTCGCTACAACATCGACGGCCTCGTCCATTGGCCCGACGAGAAACTGAACGCCGCCGACCTTGCCGTGCGGCTTGGGCTGGGCGAGAAGCCGCCATTCGAGCCGCCGCTGATGCATCCCAAGACACACGGCGACGTGATCATCTACGGCATGCCGACGCTGCCAATCGAGGTCAGCGGGGACGAGGTCCGCGAGTAGCTAGGGGACGTAGCGCCAGAGCTCGACATTTGACACGCCGTCACCCGCTGCGAAGAAGAGCGCGCCGTCGAGCGGAGTGAGGTAACCCAGGTTGCAGGCCTCCGGTGTCGGGCTCACCTCCAAGGTTCCTGACGGTGTCCCGTCGCTGCGCCACAGGGTCCGGTCCCCTTCGAGGCAGCTCCCCTGGTGCACCGATAGTCCGGCGTAGTACAAGAATCCGTCGAGTGCGGCCATCTGGTCGGCCTCGAGATAGAGCGATTGATGGTCTGGACCGACTTGCACGGTTCCTTCGGCGGTCCCGTCGCTCCGGTAGAGCGCGCCGGCCCAGAAAAACAGCGTGCCGTCTAGATCAAACAGATCCTCAGGCCAATCCGTGTCGACCTGGGTGACCTTCACAGTGCCGCCAGGAGTGCCATTGCTCTTCCAGAGCTCAAACCCAACCGTGAAGAAGGCTCGATTTCCAGAGTCCACGATCGGGGTCGATGGATCGAAGTCGCCCAGGCTGCGCAGGGTGGACGAATCGCCCTTGCTGCGCCAGATCTCGCCCTCGTCCTTGTAGAAGTACAGCTGCGATCCGACGACGCGGAGATCGTGGATATCGCCAGTGACCAGGTGTCCATCCCGGTCCTTGAACGGCTTGGTGCCGGCTGCTGTGCCGTTGGACTTGAAGAGCGTAGTAACGCAGGTTGCCGTGGGACAGCGCGTGGCCCTGAACACGAGCTTATCCGCGAACTCTGTCAATTCCCACGGTGTCGAGCCTTGCATACCCGGCACAATGTCCTTCACCAGTTGCGTGCCTGCCTCGCTGCCATCCGTCCGCCACAGCTCGCGGCCTTTGACGCCATCGTCCGCAGAAAAGAACACAGTGCCGTTCACAGGCGTGAAGAAAAGCGGGTTCCCGCTTGCCACGCCCGGTCCAATGTCCTTCACTAGGCGCGTGCCTGTAGTCGTCCCATCGGTGACCCACAGCTCCTGGCCCGTAGTGCCGTCGTTGGCGTTGAAGTACATGAGCCCATTGGATGCAATCAGACCGAACGGCTGCGAGCCCTGCGAACCCGGCCGTATGTCTTTGACCCGCCGCGTGCCATTTGCAGTTCCGTCGCTCACCCACAACTCACGGCCCTTGGCGCCACCTGAGGCGCTGAAGTAGACCTTGCCGTTCAGCTCGGTCAATTCGCGCGGCGAGGACGAGCCGCTCGTGTTGATGTCCTTCACGAGGTACGGCCCCGTGTCGGCGGCAACTGGACCGGCAGCCGCAACGAGAATGAGCGAAAGGGCCAGCACTCCTGCGGCAACCGTCCGCGTTCGTGAGAAGCCACGCGCTGAGCGGCTGGGCATCGATACCTCCAGTGACGTGTGGTGGCACCAGTAGAGTCGCTGGCGCCCTACAGCACAACCCCGCGCGGTACAGACGTCGATACCTGAAGCGCGTTACGTACGCGATCGTCGGACGGCGACCCCGCCTGTAGGCGGGTCAAGCCTCTTCGCGCTCTATGCGCTTGCGGGCGGCGGGCGTGTGCGATGGCGCTGGACCGTCGCCGTTGTGCGGCACGAAGGACGCTTCCTTGGCCCACGCCACGACCTGCTGCTGCTCCTCGACGCTCAGGATGCCCAGCCGGCCGAGCGTGGCCAATTCGTCGCGCATGTACGTGCGCAGCATCTCCGGTCCGTCAGTGTTGATCGTGTAGCGCACACCGTGCTTGCGGAACTTGGCGAAGATCTCGCGGAACTCGTCCCACCCGGACACAACGCGTGTGTTGAGGTTCGAGGTGGGGCACACCTCGAGCACGATGCCGCGCTCGCGAATCATGTCCATGGTGCGCTTGTCCTGCGCCGACTTGACACCGTGGCCGATGCGCGACGGCTCGAGCTGCTCGATGACTTCAGCGATCTCAGAGACCGCGCCGGCCTCGCCCGTGTGGACTGTGACGCCCAGCCCGTTGCCACGAACGCGGTCGAAGAGCTTCCGATAGTCGGCCGGGTGGAAGTCGGCCGATTCAGGGCCGGCAATGTCGACGCCGACCACTCCCCTGCCCCGGTAGGCGATCGCCTTCTCGGCAATGATCTCGTTGAGGTTGTACGGGAAGCCGCGGTCGAGACAGAAGATAAGCCCGGGCGCGACGGGATACTCCAGGACGGCGCGATCCATTCCCCGGATCGCCGCGCTGATGATGTGGTCGAGGTCCTGCTCCCCGCCACGGTTGCGCTTCATGGGGTTGAAGCGCAGCTCGATCGTGGTGATGTTGTTCTTGCGGTACGCGCCGCCGATGACCTCGTACACGCTTCGCTCCACCGCGAGCGGCGACGACTGGATCAGCTCGGTCCAATGAAAAAGCGCGAGGTAGCCGTTGAACGAGCGGCCGCGCCGCGCTGAAACAGTGATGAGCTTGCGGAACTCCCAGTAGTCCTTGGTCGGCAAGCGGATGCCCTGGGAGTGGGCGATGCCCCACATGATTGCCGGCGCGACCGCGCCACCAAGATGGGTGTGCAGCTCGGTCAGCGGGGTGGCGCGCGGAAGGACGCTGGGCACCGGAACTTCCTCTCCTCCGCAGTCGGCCCGCGGGCCGCTGCTGCGCACGAAGCGGTCGGCTTGCTGCCTGCGGCAGCCGTCCGCCCGTCGCTTGCGATGCTAGCCGACGGGACGGCCGCCGCTAGGGCGTCGGATCGCCAGTCGGTTCCGGCGAGTCCGTCGGCAGGGGAATGGGCGTATCCGTCGGCGTTGCTGTCGGCGTCGGCGAGGGCGTGGCGGTCGGTGCCGGCGTTGGGCTCGCCGTGTGCGACGGCGAGACTGTTGGCGTGGGCGTCGGCGGTGGGGTCGTCGTGGGCTTTGGCGTGATGACCGCGTAGACCGTGCCTGCGGCGGGGTCGCCCGGGTAGCGCCCGCGCAAGATGATGCCAGTGCCCTTGGCGTAGTCGGACTTGAAGACATCCGAGTGGATGACAAAGCCCGCAGCGTCGGTGACTGTCCGCCCCACTGTCACGTCGAAGCCGTCGTAGGTGTCGACCTTTTGCTTCTGTGTGCCGGCCGCGACGTCATCCGAGTAGACGATGTTCGTGTTGGCGGGCCTGAAGTCGCTGATGACCGGGTCGGCCCAGGTCACACTGCGGCCGTCATTGATGCCCCAGACCTCGAAGATGACCTTGCGCTTCAGGCCGTAGCCCCGGATTGTGACCGGATTGCCCGTGTCGTTCGTGAACACAACGTTCGCGACGGCCTTGCCGCCCGACGTCCAGATCGTCGCGTCCAGGCCGACCGGGTAGCGGCTGATGTAGAAGTGGTGGTTGACGCGCTTGTCGATCTGCAGCCCAGCCCTCACCGCGGAGTTGAACAGGGTCGTGGCCGCCGAGCACAGGCCACCGCCCAGCACGCCGTCGGGCTTGATCTCACCGCGCACGATGGCGGCGCCCGTGACGTAGCCGTTGGCCACGGTGTAGGGACCGGTCAACTTGACGAAGTTGAACTGGGCGCCTGGCGCGATCACCTTGCCGTCGATCAGCTGCGCGGGCCGGCGGATGTTGATGCCCTTGCCGTTGAACGAAGAGGGCGTGAAATTCACGACCCACCGGCCAAGGAGGACGTTCGAGCCGGCCTGCGCATAAGCCGGTGCCGCCGCGAGCGCAGCCAGGGCCACGCACAGTGCAAGCGCCAGGTTCACGCGCGAGCGGATCCTGCTCGGATGGCGCGTCGAAGCGGCGGACGCGACGGCAGAAGTGCTCACGGTTGTGGAACCCGGCTCAGTCAAATGCTCTCTCCCCCGTTACGAGGGCAGTTTACCGGCAATGGTTCCGGACGGGCAGTGGGATTTGGCGTTGCAAACGGCACCAAATCGGGCTATCCGCGCTTTTCCGGCCAAGAGCCGACCACCTGGCGCAGGCTCGCGAACTCGCCCAGGTGGTAGGAATTGTGGTTGCCGATGATCATCAGGCCGCGCAACGGGGTATGGCCAGGCGTTCCCTCGAGCACGGCAGTCAGATCGCGGCTCTCGTCCAGGCAGATATTCTCCAGCGCTCGCAGGTCGGCCTTGAAGCCGGCCACCGACTTGGCGAAGCCCGCTTCGTCGGTCTCGGCTGCCGGGTCGGGCCAGTAGCCGACCGGCCAGTCGGGTGAAACGTGCCCGGTTGGGTCCTCGATGTAGCGCAGCATGTCCCACTGGGTGAGGCGCAGGTGCTCGAGCAGGTGCCACGGCGTGTAGGTCACATTCGGCCCGCGCTGGTTGATCGCCCAGGCCGGG
>JAXDLE010000073.1:0-6820 GCA_034666725.1 Chloroflexota bacterium | reverse complement strand
CGGCCGCACTCGTGACAAATCACATTCGCCTCAGGAAGCAATCAGGAGGGTATCGGTCCGTGCGTGGGTTCAAGCGTTTGCGACTTGGTGTACCGGTGATAGCGGTGCTGTTCGGTTTGCTCATCGGCATCCAGCCGGTCCTGGCTGACACCGAGCTTGGCCATACCGGAACGGTGGGTGCCCATTCCCTCCTCGACACGACGGCCCTTCCCGGGGGCCAATGCGCCTATCAGCACCTGGCGGCGTATGACGTCAACAAGCTGAAGTCCATGGTCGCTCGATCACCCAGAGTCAAGGCTGTTGCCGGCAAGTCTTCCCAGCTCGTCGGCTACCGGGTAATCGTTCAGCGCAGGTCAGGAAGCATCTACAGCAACAACGTCTGGACGGACAAGTTCACAAGCGCCGAGCACACGGCAATGACCAGCGACACGGCGAACGCGTACTTCGGTGCAAATCCCTCGATCACGGTGACCGTTCCGTTCGGCCCCGATCAGCAGGATGTTTATGCCGAGTACCGGATCGTCATGAAGCTGATCTGGCATAACAGCGACGGCTCAATTCAGGGCACAGCCATGCACCGCGTAGGCCACTACAACTCATTCAAGACCGGCAGCCAGTCGCCCCCACAGACCGCGCAGCCCGGAAAGTGTCCTGACTACTGGTACGAGTGACGCAGCCGCGACAAGCACTCGGGCCTAAGGACAGGCCGCTGCCCGGCAGTTTCGTAAGAGGAGCCAGCAATGAATTCCGAAGGTAATGGCCTGCCAAGCGGCGTCGCAATAGCGACGCCATCTGACAGAGGTTTCGAGCGATGGCTCCTTGGCGGGCTCGCCGTCGCCCTGGTGCTTGCCCTGGTGATCCTGCTCCTCCTGGTGATGCGCTGCATGGAAGCGGGGGTAATGCTGTGAGCGCCGCACAGATCACTGGCCCGATCATTCGACATCCGCGCCTTGTCCTGGCGCTACTGGCCGGGACCATCGTGACGCTGGTTCTGATCATCCTCATGTTCACCGCCGGGCGCTGCTGTCAGACACTGTCCATCGTCGACGCGGCGAACGTCTCGAACGCGTCGCTGATGCTCTTCGAGCCGCGGGATGACGTGGGTCCCTACCCGTTCATGTCCGACCGCGAGCGGGTCGAGGCATCAGCCCCTCCAGCGACAATCCAGCCAGGAACCGGTCTGTACGGCGGATCGCTTTCTGAGACGTGTGATCCCGAGCTGCTGATCTCATTCCTGACCTCACATCCCGCCAAAGGTCAGGCCTGGGCAGACGTCGTTGGCATTCCCGTCGCGTCAATCCCGGACTTCATCAGATCGCTGACGCCAACCGTGCTCACGGTCGACACGCTGGTCACCAACCATGGCTTCAAGGACGGCAAAGCGCTGCCCTGGCAAATGTTGCTCGAGGCCGGTACCGCTGTCTTGATGAAGCCCGACGGCACCGTCGGTGCGCGCTGCGCCTGCGGCAACCCGCTGATTTTCGGCAACCCACGCGAGACACCCAGGCCTTCGGCGCCCCCGCCGAGCCCCACGACCAGCGTCACCCCTGGAGCGTCGCCGTCGCCCGAGGCCTCGCCCTCGGAGTCACCCCGAGCAACCGACCGGCCGACGAGCGTTGACCTGGGAGTAGAAAAGCGCTCGGAAGGCAAGTTCGAGTACGGGGCGCTCGTCAGATACACCATCAACGTCGCCAACGCGGGCGCCGGCACCGCAGTTGCGCCCATCATCGTCCACGATCAGCTGCCGCCCGGTGCAAGCCTCGACAGCTGGAACGGGGACAATTGGGACTGCACGGTCGACTCCTCTGGCCTCGTGACGTGCACGTTCCTTCGGGATCTGAGCGGTGGCGAAAGCGCGCCTCCGCTTGTGCTCGGCGTGCAATTGGCCAGCGAACGTGATTGGCCTGAGGGAACGACTGTCGTGTCCAATTGCGCGAGCTTCGAATACCCCGAAGACACCAATAGAGAGAACAACCAAAGCTGCGTCGAGGATCCGCTGCGTCCGACGGGTCGCATAGTCTTCGTCTCGGGCCACGACATCAACACGGCCATCTACACGATGGACGCCGATGGCAGCAACGTCACGCAGCTGACGACGGCTGGCAGTTTTGACAGCAACCCCGTCTGGTCCCCCGATGGCACCCAGATCGCCTTCGACACCGCGCGTGATGGCAACGGCGAGATCTACGTCATGAATGCCGACGGGACAAACCCACATAACGTCACGAACAGCGGCGCCGACGACATCGAACCGGCTTGGTCGCCCGACGGCACCAAGATTGCCTTCCGGTCAGTCCGCGATGGCAACTGGGAGATATTTGTCATGGACGCGAACGGCGCGAACCAGCAGCAACTTACAAATGCCGACCCCGTAAACGAGCAACCGGTTTGGTCGCCCGACGGCACGCGTATAGCCTTCAGCGCGACTCATGCCGGTAGCCCTGGAACCAGTGGGGTCGACATCTTCGTAATGGACGCGAACGGCGCGAATCAGGTCAACATCACAAATTCTTCCGGTGATGAATA
Source organism: Chloroflexota bacterium (assembly GCA_034666725.1). GTDB lineage: Bacteria > Chloroflexota > Limnocylindria > Limnocylindrales > CSP1-4 > JALYGJ01. The sequence goes on along the minus strand of JAXDLE010000073.1, from coordinate 4,294 downwards.
TGAGCCAAGCTGGTCGCCGGATGGCACCCGCATCGCCTTTCGGAAGGACTACGGGCATATCTACGTTATGAACTCGAACGGCACGAACGCTGTCCAGGTTACGCAGGGTGGCGGCTTCGAAACGGACCCAGTCTGGTCACCAGATGGCAACTGGATCGCGTATGTCCACTACACCCAGACCAGCTTGGACGCCGACTTGTGGATTACGGATCCAAGCGGGACAAACAAGTTCAACATCACCAACAGTGCCGTTAACGAGGCTTATCCCGACTGGTAGGGCCGCCCGCCGCCAGGCATAGCAGGAGATAGATGGATGTTCAAGTCGATCGTTCCAGCGCCCCGAGCAGGACGACGAAACGTCATGCTCTCGGTCTTGTGCGGCACGTTGCTGAGCGTCTTGCTCGGGGCGGCGCCCGCATCCGCGACGGTAATTGTGAGTTCGTCGAACCCAGGCAATTGGTGGCAGAACGACACCATGTCCCAGCCGTCGCATCGGTGCTACTACAAGGTGATCAGCGGGTGGGAATACAAGTTGCTGACCATGAAGATTTGGCCACCACACGTCCAATCACAAGCGGCCGGAACGAAGTTGCGCTGGAGGTTCATGATCCGCAAGATCGATTGGCCACCTTCGGACACCCTGATTTACACCAGTTCCTGGCAAACGCAGATCAAGCCGAGCGGCGCCTGGGCGACCTCATTCAGCCCAGTTGTGTGGACAGCGCCGACCGGCGGCATTCTCTCGAACGTCGAGTACTACGTCTGGACTGAGATCCAATGGCGCAACGCAACCACGAACGCGTCGTCCGGCAGCGTGCGCTACAGGCTGGAGTGGTATCGCGAAATGAAGGCCAACGGACAGGCGACGGGCGTGATCAGTGACAGCTATTGCTTCGCTGACGACTTTTATGCATGAGGGCGGCATGTACCGCGGCCACTTTGGGCGCAAGGATCTAGTCGCCCGGCGCCTCCGGACGGCCGAGAGTGAGGTGCGCGACTAGCTGGCTGCCGCAGCCAGAACCGGGATGCGCCGCTCATCGATGGACCCGGCCTGACGCAGGCACGAGTCGCAGATGATCAATGCTTCCCAACCGCGCCGGGCGCGGGAGCGCAGATCGTTCTCCACGCACCGCCGGCACAGTTCGCAGCGGTACTCGATCGGGTGTCTTGTCATGAGCGTAGGTTCGCCCGGCGTGGGCTGAACGGGATGGGCCGTTCGTCGTGTCGTGGGGGCCAACCGGCACGGTTTGCCGACCACATGCTTGCCCCTTAACCTCCGCCGGTGACGGCCCCGCTCATCCTCGATATCGGCCTCGTGCTGCTCGCCGCCGCCGGCGGCGGCTGGCTGGCGCGCCGGATCGGCCTGCCCGCGGTGGTCGGCTATCTGGGTGTGGGCCTGGTCATCTCGCCGTTCACCCCGGGTTACGTCGCCGATCGCGATCAGATCCACCTCCTCGCGGACGTCGGCGTCGCGTTGTTGCTGTTCGAGGTGGGCATCGAGATCGACATCGACCGATTGCGCACCGAGCACCGCGCCTTGCTGCTGGCGGCCCCAGTGCAGGTCGTGATCACGCTGACGGCATCGATAGTGGCATTGATGTGGGCGGGCCTCACTCCCGCCGCGGCCGGCCTTGTGGGGCTCGGCATCGCGTCATCGTCGAGCGTCGTCATCGTCAACATCACGCGCAGCAAGCGGCGCACGACCGACCCGCCGACCGAGCGGGCGATGCTGGGCTGGAGCGTCGTCCAGGACATCGTCGTCGTGGTCATATCGGTGGTGGTCCTGGGCCTCATCGGCATCAACGGCCGGGACCCGGTGCTGGCGCTCGTCGAGTTCGGGGCATTTGTGGTCGTCGCCGCCGCTGTCGCGTGGCTGCTGCCGCGCGTGTTGACCGCGTTGCGCGGCGAGTCGGACCTGTTCCTGCTCGTCTCGGTGGCGGTGGCGCTCGCCGTGGCCGCGCTGGGCGACTACGTCTTCGGTGTGCCGCTTGCACTGGCGGCGTTCGTGGCCGGACTCGCCATCAGCGAGGGCCCAACGACGAGCGAGGCACGTCGCCGCCTGTTGCCGTTCCGCGACCTGTTCGCCGTGCTGTTCTTCGTCGCCATTGGCTCGCTCATAGAACCTGACGCGCTCGTGACGGCGCTACCGGCGCTCGCGCTCGTGATCGCGCTGGTGGTCGTCGCGAAGGTCGGAGTGAGCTACGTTCTGGCGCGCGGCGGAAAGCTGCCGCGGCCGTTGCAGCTGGCCGTCGGCCTGGGCCAGGTCGGTGAGTTCTCGTTCGTCATCGTCTCGGTCGGTGTAGCCGCCGGAGTAGTGCCGGCACAGTGGTTCGCGGCCACCCTCGGCGCCGTCGTGCTGACCATCGCGGGGTCGGCCGTTATGGCGCGTCTCGTCGGCCCTCAGCGGGAGGCGTCACCCACCACCACGTCAGCAGGGCTCTGAAGCTTTTCCTACGCGGCGAGCTGCGCCCGTGCTGCGCGCGGCAGGGCTTGCGACTTATGCTTCGTTCACCGGAGAGGTGGCCGAGCGGTTTATGGCGGCGGTCTTGAAAACCGTTGAACGAAAGTTCCGGGGGTTCGAATCCCTCCCTCTCCGCCACGGAGTTGGGCGGAGGTGATGCAGATGACGCGGGCCATCCAGGTCGGGATCGTCCTCTTGTTCCTGGTCGCCGCGGCCTACGCGCTGTTCTTGATGGCAATCATGATCCTCGCGAGCTTTGTCCACTGCGCCTGCGCAGCGACGCCTTCGCCACCAAATCTGAGCTGACGCCACGCAACCTGTCACGCCGCACCGTTAGGTTGCCGATATGACCGACACCGACGAGCTCGCCGGCGCCCTATTCAGGCTGGACACGAGCACGCTCACCACAGCGGCCGTGACGAGGCGGATAACGCGCGCGGTCGTTGAATGGGCAGCGCGGCGCGGCTGGGCTACGCGCACGGAGGCGCGCCTGGGCGTGGGCGCGGACGCGCGGTTGGGTTTCTTGGACGTGATCGTCCTCCGCCAGCCGGCATCGCCCGACCTGGCCATCGAGATCGACAGCGCGGATAAGCCGTGGTCTGTCGACAAGCTGCGTCACGTGATGGCGGCCGGGATGGACGCGATCTGGGTCCGCTGGGGCGACGACCAGTGGGCCGGCGCGTTCGCGGATGTGGATGTGATCCAGCTGCCGCTAATCCGCCGCCCGCGGACGCGCGGCCCGGATGCGTCGCAGCTGGCGTTCTGGCGCTAGTCCGGAAGCACGTCCCGCAGCAGGCGCACCGCGTTTCCGCCAATGACGTTGGACGCGTCGGTCTCGCCCAGGCCGGATTCGAGCAGCGCATTGGTCAGCGCCGGCAATCCCTCGACGTCGATGAGCATGCGCAGCGCACCGTCCATGTCCGAGCCGAGCGCGACGTGCTCGGCGCCCGCGGCATCTATCGCGGCGCGGAAGGTCCGGACCGCGTCGGCCATCGTGGAGCCACCCAGCAATTGGGTCGAGAGAGTGATGCCCACGACCCCGCCCGCAGCAGCAACCTGAGCTGCCAGCGCGGCTGAGATGTTGCGCGTCCTTGGACTGAACCTGCGCCAGCGCGACCCGCCCCCGGCGACGTCGCTCAGCCCCGTGTGGCTAAGGGCGAACGGCCGCTTCAACAGTGGCAGCGCTCCCTCGACTCCGGCCGCCGACATGTGCGCGAGATCCACGACGATCGACTGCGCCTCCAGTTCAGCGATCACCTCCCGCCCGTAGTCCGTCGGCCCACCCGCCAGTCGGCCCGTGCCGGACCCGACGAGTCTGTTGTCCATTACGTGCGCGGGCGCGAACATCCTTAAGCCGGCTGTGCGCAGTCGCGCGAGGTTTGCGAGATCACCCTCGATCACTTGACCGCCCTGGACGCCGATGACGATCCCGACTGGGCCGCCCGGAGCCAGGCAACGCTCGAGATCGGCCCGCGAACGGATGACCGACATTGCCCCGTCCGATCTATCGCACCAGCCGTCGATTCGGCCGATCAGCCACTCCACCATGGCCATATCGCTGCGGGTCACGCGCGCCGGCATGCCCAGCGAACGGAAATGCCAGCCGCTCAATGTGCCGCGCAGGTTGGGCCAGCGAGTGGCGACCGTCAGTCCGACGACGTTGACACCCACGGCGTTCAGTCGCGGCAGGTCGACATGGCCGCGACCGCCGCTCACAAAGGAATCGCGGAAGAGCGCGCTGCCCACCAGCAGGTCGACCACCGGTGCGCGCTGGAGCAGGTCGGTCGGGGTCGGCGAGCCGGGAAGTCGGCCGGGGAGAGCGGTCTGGTTGAC